>NZ_CP028271.1:3133066-3446372 GCF_009914055.1 Mixta intestinalis | reverse complement strand
GCATTGAGTTTACCCGTAGCCGCAACGCCGATCTAAAATATTATTCATTCCTGGTTGGCCCATCTTTCCGCCTGAATGATTATATTTCACTGTATGCATTAGGTGGGCTGGCATATACCAAAGCTGAAGTGAATAATACATGGAATATTAGTAATTTTTATGAGTGGGAAACGCATTCCTCTAAAAAATCCTCCGCTTTTGCTTATGGTCTGGGCGTAATTATTAATCCTGTTGAGGCGATCTCGATTACTTTGGGCTATGAAGGGACTGAAACCGATTTTGGACAAAAGTATTCGGTCAATGGATTTAATATTGGGTTAGGATACAATTTCTGATAGCAGTGGAGAGCGGTTGCGCTCTCCCTGTCATACCGCTTTCTCCAGCATCGGTTGGCTGAATAACTTCAGCCGCGATGATGGATGCCTGGGTTTATTATGTTAGCTGCTGCTTGTGCTGCTTTTCACTCAGCATGGTTAACAACAGCAAAATAATCGCCAGCACGCAGCCGCCGATCATCACCAGAAAACCGCCGTCCCAGCCGAAATAGTCGACGGTGTAGCCGACAATGGCGCTGGCCGCGACGGAGCCGCCAAGATACCCAAACAGCCCGGTAAAACCGGCAGCGGTGCCTGCTGCTTTTTTCGGCGCCAGCTCCAGCGCGTGCAGCCCTATCAGCATTACCGGGCCGTAAATCAGAAAGCCGATAACAATCATACAGGCCGTATCGATGTCGGGATTACCCACCGGATTGAGCCAGTAAATTACGGTAGCAATGGTCACCAGCACCATAAAGAAAACGCCGGTTGCGCCGCGATTGCCCCGAAATACCTTATCCGACATCCAGCCGCAGAGTAGCGTGCCGGGAATGCCGGCATATTCATAGAAGAAGTAGGCCCAGGAGGATTTATCCAGCGCGAAGTGTTTCACCTCTTTCAGATAGGTCGGCGACCAGTCCAGAATGCCGTAGCGCAGCAGGTAGACAAAAACGTTGGCCAACGCGATATACCATAGCAGCCTGTTCGGCAGAATATAGTGCATAAAAATCTGCTTCGCGGTGAGCTCCTGCTCGTTCGCTTCGCTGTAATCAGGCGGATAATCCTCTTTGTATTCTTCCACAGGCGGCAGGCCGCAGGATTGCGGCGTGTCGCGCATTAAGGCAAAAGCAAACAGCGCCACAAGGATGGCGGCAAAAGCGGGCATATAGAATGCCGCTCTCCAGTCATTAAACCAGGCCATACCCAGCAGAAACAGCAGGGGAGGAATGCCGCCGCCAACGTTGTGGGCGCAGTTCCAGACGGAAACAATGCCGCCGCGCTCTTTTTGCGACCACCAGTGCACCATAGTGCGTCCGCAGGGCGGCCAGCCCATGCCCTGAAACCAGCCGCATATAAACAGTAGCGTAAACATCACCATAATGCTGGAAGTAGCCCAGGGCACAAAGCCCATTACCAACATCACCGTCGCGGCCAGGATCAGGCCTGCCGGCAGGAAAACCCGTGGATTGGAGCGATCGGAAACCGAACCCATAATAAATTTAGAAAAGCCGTAGGCAATAGAGATGCCGGAGAGGGCAAAACCTAAATCGCCGCGTGAAAATCCCTGCTCTACCAGGTAGGGCATAGCGAGCGCAAAATTTTTACGTACCAGGTAGTAAGCGGCGTAGCCAAAAAATATCCCGAAAAAAATCTGCCAGCGCAGGCGGCGATAGAGCGGATCGATATCCTCTTCTGCGATACGAGCTCGGTGTTGTGCCGGCTTAAAAATGCTAAGCATAGAAAGTCCTCCAAAAGCGCGATGAATAAGTCCTTAATACTACGAATAAAGCTGTTCCATCAGGTTATTGTGGAGCGCAAAGGATAACTAACGCCCTCCGGGCGGATTGTGAAGAAAAACGCAAATGTTTCATTTTTATGACAGAGTGACCTTATTTTTTCACAAAAATGCTTTTTTTAGACAGGCATTTCCGCTTCCGGAAGCGAGAGATGACAGAGCGCTATGCTCATTTTCCTGTCTGGCATGGATAAAGCACTTGCTAAAAGGTCAAAATAAAAACAGATGTCAACTAAATACTGGCTGAACAGATTGCCCGTTCCGTTACAATAGCTTTCTGTTTAACGAACTGGTGTGTTACGTGGCATTACTGATTATCACAACCGTTTTATGGGCCTTCTCTTTCAGTCTGATTGGTGTTTATCTGGCGGGGCAGGTCGATAGTGTCTTTTCCGTGCTGGTACGTCTGGGGCTGGCGGCGCTGGTTTTTCTGCCTTTCTTACGCTGGCGCGGCTATCGGGTTTCCACGCTGTTGCTTTACATGCTGGTAGGCATGATGCAGCTGGGCATCATGTATTTGCTTACTTTTGAAGCCTATCTCTACCTCAGCGTACAGGAGCTGCTGCTCTTTACCGTTATGACGCCGCTGTATATCACGCTGATTTATGACCTGATGAGCCGACGAGGTATTCGTCCTGGCTACGCGCTTAGCGCGCTGCTGGCAGTAGTGGGTGCGGCGATCATTCGTTATGACCACCTGAGCGAAAATTTCTGGACCGGTCTGGTGCTGGTACAGCTGGCTAACCTCTGTTTCGCTATTGGTATGGTGGGATATAAAAGGCTACAGGAGACGCGTCCAATGCCGCAGCATACTGCCTTTTCCTGGTTTTATATCGGTGCGCTGCTGGCGGCAACTATCGCCTGGTTTCTATGGGGAAATCCGCAAAAGCTACCCACCACCTCTGTGCAGTGGGGAATTCTGATCTGGCTGGGCATTGTTGCCTCAGGTCTGGGTTATTTTATGTGGAATTACGGTGCAACGCAGGTTGATGCCGGAACCTTAGGGATTATGAACAACATGCATGTACCTGCTGGCCTGTTGGTTAACCTGGCAATCTGGCAAGAGCAGCCTCGTTGGCTACCTTTTATTCTCGGTGGCGGGCTGATTATCGCCTCATTGTGGATTCATCGGCGCTGGATACGCTGAAAAATACCGGACTTCGAAAAGTCCGGTATTTCTTTAATTAGTTAACAAGGCGGCTCTGCAGATCGCCAAGAACTTTACTAAAGAAATCTTCGTAAGCTTTGCCGATACGGCTGCCGAAGTCTTTACCTACTTCTTTTGCCGCTTCAACATCATAACCTGTATTGAATACTTTATTCAGAGCAGCGGTCATTTCACCGAAATAATTACTGAAAGCGTTTGAATAAGCATCCTGGATTTTACCGGCACCGCTAACTTCCTGAACTTCAATAACTGATAATTCTTTCATTACTAATCCCTCTAAGAGTTAATATTTTTTTGTGGAGAATTTTTTTCCCCGCAGGCAATTATGCTTTTTAGCATTAAAGGATCAATTAACTAAGCATCATGGAATAGTTAATGATATAAGCACTGATTAATACTGTTGATTAGCTAAGAAGGCGGTTGCGAAGGCTTTCTAAAGTATCATTAATCCAGTATTCCACAGCCTGACCCAGGTGACTGCCAATTTGTTTACCCTGTTCTAAAGCTTCATCGTAGCTACATTCCAGACCAATCTTATCAGCCATTGACTTATTGAAATCACCAAAAAGTTTACCAAACACCTTTGATAAGGTGTTCTCAATTTTTCCCGCGCCGCTAACTTCGCTGATTTCAGCAATAGATAATTCTTTCATTAATAATTCTCCATAATCAGTATTTATATAACGGAGAAATCTTTTCTCCATAAGAGATTATGCGTTACAAAATATAAGGGTCAATTAATAAAGGGTTAGGGTTTAATTAATTTTATTGAAGCGTTAGTTAGATAATTTACGAATAATTAAAAGAATGTCTTAACTTTCCCGATGATTCCGCTTTCATCGGGAAAGAAAATTTAGCTTACCGATAGCGCGTGGCGTGAGGCATCACGTACAAAAGGAAGGTGATTACAGGCATGCTGGCGTGCTGAACGAATAAAGGCATCGGTGACCGGCTGCCGCTGTTCACCTTCACGTACCGCTGCATACAGGCGGCTCCACAGGCCATCACCCAGTGTTTTAGTGACAATCAATCCCTGACGCTCGAAACTTTCCACTACCCAGTGCGGCAGCGCGGCAATACCCATGTGCGCCGCCACCATCTGTATCAGCAGCAGCGTATTATCTACGCTTTTCAATGCGGGGCTGACGCCTGCCGGTTGTAAAAAGTGCCGCCAGATATCCAGCCGCTGCCGCTGCACCGGATAGATCATTAACACTTCCTGAGCGAGATCCTCCGGCATGATGGTCTTCACCTGCGCCAGAGGATGATCCGGTGCCAGCACCAGACGGACTTCAAAATCGAACATCGGTGAATAGTGCAGCCCGCTGCGCGGCAGAATGTCGGAGGTCAGAACGATATCCAGCTCGCCCTGCTGTAGCGCTGGCTGCGGGTCGAAGGTTACACCCGATTTGAAATCCACCACCACCTGCGGCCAGCTCTGGCGGAAGCTGTTCAGCGCGGGCGTCAGCCACTGGATGCAGCTGTGGCACTCAATAGCGATACGCAGCGTCGTCTGATGCGGTTCATGGCATGCCTGTAGCGCCTGCTGAATCTGCGGCAGTACCTGTTCCGCCAGCTGTAGCAAAATCTCACCCTGCGGCGTAAAGCGTAGCGGCTGACTTTTACGCACGAACAGACGAAAACCGAGACGCTGTTCCAGATCGCTGAACTGATGAGATAACGCTGACTGTGTCTGATGAAGCTGTGCCGCCGCCGCCGCCAGCGAGCCGGTATGCCTGAGAGCCTGTAACGTTCGCAGGTGCCTGATTTCGATCATGAGAGTCCTTCACATCGACAATGAACAATTTGCGCTTGAGGAATATACACTACCTGCAGATTATAGCGGTGTAAACATCTGGACGGCTAAACATCTTTACGTTTCGTCATTTTACGTTTGGGCAGCGTTCAATATCGAAGAACTGCGCCCGGTAGCGCAATGCTGACCGTACGTAAACTGACGATGCCGGTATCGCCAAATTAACAGGATTTGATGGAGAGACAGCATGACCATACTGAACCATACGCTCGGCTTCCCCCGCGTCGGTCTGCGCCGCGAACTGAAAAAAGCGCAGGAAAGCTACTGGGCAGGCACTATTAATCAGCAGGAGCTGCTGGCGGTGGGGCGCGAACTGCGTGCTCGTCATTGGCAGCAGCAGAAAGAGGCGGGCGTGGATATTGTGCCGGTAGGCGATTTTGCCTGGTACGATCATGTTTTAACCACCAGCCTGCTGCTTGGTAACGTTCCGGCGCGTCATCAAAATCACGACGGTTCGGTCGATCTCGATACGCTGTTCCGCATTGGGCGTGGACGTGCGCCCAGCGGTGAACCCGCAGCGGCGGCGGAAATGACCAAGTGGTTTAACACCAACTATCACTACATGGTGCCGGAATTTACTAAAGGGCAGCAGTTCCGCCTGGCATGGAGGCAGCTGCTGGATGAAGTAGATGAAGCACTGGCGTTAGGCCATAAGGTGAAGCCGGTGCTGCTGGGGCCAGTGACCTGGCTGTGGCTCGGCAAAGTAAAAGGCGAGCCGTTCGATCGTCTTAGCCTGCTGGATGCGATCCTGCCGGTATACCAACAGGTGCTGGCGGAGCTGGCGAAGCGCGATATTGAGTGGGTACAGATTGATGAACCGGCGCTGGTGCTGGAGCTGCCGCAGCCGTGGCTGGCCGCGTTTAAATCTGCTTACCAGGCATTGCAGGGCTACAGCAAGCTGCTGTTGACCACCTATTTTGACAGCATCGGCCAGAATATCGACACCATTCGTGAACTGCCGGTGCAGGGGCTGCACGTCGATCTGGTGCACGGTAAAGATGATATCGCCAGCCTGAATGCGCAGCTGCCGGATTCCTGGCTGCTTTCGCTCGGCGTAATTAACGGGCGCAACGTATGGCGTGCCGATCTGAGCAGCTGGTTTGAACGCCTGCATCCGCTGGTGGCACAGCGTCAGCAGCTCTGGATCGGCTCCTCCTGCTCGCTGCTGCACAGCCCGATCGATCTCAGTGCGGAAACCCGTCTGGATGATGAGGTAAAAAGCTGGTTCTCCTTTGCCCTACAGAAGTGCGGCGAACTGGCGCTGCTGAGCAAGGCGTTAAATAACAACGATGCCGCCTTGCTGGAGGCCTGGAGTGCGCCGATTCGCGCCCGCCGCAGTTCTTCGCGCGTACACAATGACGTGGTGGCTCAGCGTCTGGCGGCGATCAACGCGAAGGACAGCGAGCGTCAGAGCAGCTATGCCGAGCGTGTCAGAGCGCAACGTCAACGCTTTAATCTGCCGGACTGGCCGACTACTACTATTGGCTCTTTTCCGCAGACCACAGAGATTCGCGGCCTGCGCCTCGATTTCAGGCAGGGGCGGCTGGACAGCCATCATTATCGTACCGGTATCGCAGAGCACATTAAACAGGCGATCGCCGAGCAGGAGCGGTTGGGGCTGGATGTACTGGTGCACGGCGAAGCCGAGCGTAACGACATGGTGGAATATTTCGGTGAGCATCTTGACGGCTTTGTCTTTACGCAAAACGGCTGGGTACAGAGTTACGGTTCCCGCTGCGTGAAGCCGCCGGTGATTATCGGTGACGTCAGCCGTCCTGAGCCGATCACCGTGGAGTGGGCGAAGTATGCGCAGTCACTGACCGATAAGCCGGTTAAAGGAATGCTCACCGGCCCGGTGACCATCCTCTGCTGGTCTTTCCCGCGTGAGGATGTTTCACGCGAAACCATCGCCAAACAGATTGCGTTGGCGCTGCGTGATGAAGTGGCGGATCTGGAGAAAGCGGGTATCGGCATCATTCAGATTGATGAACCGGCGTTGCGTGAAGGCCTGCCGCTGCGTCGGTCTGACTGGGCGGCCTATCTGAACTGGGCGGTGGATGCGTTCCGCCTGAACGCGGCGGTGGCGCAGGATGATACGCAGATCCATACCCATATGTGTTACTGCGAATTCAACGACATTATGGATTCTATCGCCGCGCTGGATGCCGATGTGATTACCATCGAAACGTCGCGCTCCGATATGGAACTGCTGGAGTCGTTTGAGGAGTTTGACTACCCCAATGAAATCGGCCCCGGCGTATATGACATTCACTCGCCAAACGTGCCTGACGTCGAATGGATTGAAGCGCTGCTGCGTAAGGCGGCG
Organism: Mixta intestinalis; assembly: GCF_009914055.1. NCBI lineage: Bacteria > Pseudomonadati > Pseudomonadota > Gammaproteobacteria > Enterobacterales > Erwiniaceae > Mixta > Mixta intestinalis. The sequence goes on along the minus strand of NZ_CP028271.1, from coordinate 3,439,232 downwards.
AAGCGTATCCCGGTAGAGCGGCTGTGGGTGAACCCGGACTGTGGCCTGAAAACTCGTGGCTGGACCGAAACCCGTCTGGCGTTAGCGAATATGGTACAGGCGGCACGTAAGCTGCGGGCAGAAAAGGTTTAATTTACCGTGTGACTGCTGTGTCATTTACCGAAGCGCGGGACATTTTGCCTCTCTGTCTGAATATCCTGCGCCTCTGGTTTGTCTGTTGTTCTGGGGGCGCTGTCCGCCCCCTTTTTTGCCTCAGCGTACAGGCTTAACGCCATACTGATGAAACCAGACCAGCATTCGTTGCCAGCCATCCTGCGCCGACGCTTCGTGATAGCTGGGCCGGTAATCGGCGTTAAAAGCGTGACCCGCTTCCGGGTAAACCACAATCTCCGCCGTGGCGTTGGCATCCTTCAGCGCCTGACGCATGGTTTCCACGCTTGCTAATGGAATCCCTTCATCTTTCGCACCGTACAGTCCCAGCACAGGCGCAGTTAAATCCGTGGCAATATCCACTGGGTAGGAGGGCTGCTGCATCGTTTTTTCGCCGGTCAGACGGCCATACCAGGCGACGCCCGCTTTCAACTGCGGATTGTGTGCCGCATAAAGCCAGACGATGCGCCCGCCCCAGCAAAAACCGGTGATTGCCAGATTGCGCATATCGCCGCCGTGACGTGACGCCCAGTTGGCAACGTGATCGAGATCCGCCAGCACTTGCACATCAGGCACCTTGCTCACCAGCTGCTGAAACAGCTGCCCGATATCGTTGTAGTCGTTGGGATCGCCCTGACGGAAATAGAGTTCCGGCGCTATCGCCAGATAGCCTTCTGCCGCCAGACGACGACAAATATCGCGGATATGTTCGTGAACGCCAAAGATCTCCTGCACTACCAGCACTACCGGCAGCGGACCCGTAGCGTTTTTAGGACGGGCGAACCAGGCCGGCATGTTCTCGCCCTGGGTGTTGATGGTGGTTTCGCCACCTTCGATCGTCTCGCTGTCGGTGATGATAGCAGTAGCGGCGGCGGGCGATGCCGCAGGAGCGAACCCGCGATGACGCTCTTGCTGAGCCTGATGCTCTTCGTTCTTCATTGTTCTCTCCGTGCTGGTAGTAGCGCAATTCGGTAACTATAGCCAAAATCAGCCACAGGCTGCGGCATCTGTGTTTATCTTTTCTTTATCATCCGACGGGATAAAACCGCACGGCAGGTTATGGCAAAGCGATCAGACGGAGTGTTTTAATGTGACTAAAATCACATTAATTGCTTTATGAAATGTAATTTTCATTTTTACTAGTGATTTTATTCACATATTTTCCCGAATGCTTGCCGTAGAGTAGGGAAATTAAACGATTTTTCTCAGGAGGATTAATGGCTCAGTCAGATGTGTTTCATTTAGGACTTACTAAAGCAGACCTACAGGGTGCTACGCTGGCTATCGTGCCGGGCGATCCTGAGCGCGTAAAACGCATTGCCGCGCTGATGGATAATCCGCAGCATCTTGCCTCCCATCGTGAATTTACCAGCTGGCGTGCCGAACTGGACGGTAAACCGGTAATTGTTTGTTCAACCGGCATCGGCGGCCCCTCAACTTCTATCGCTGTAGAAGAGCTGGCGCAGCTGGGTATTCGTACTTTCCTGCGTGTCGGCACCACCGGTGCTATCCAACCTGATATTCAGGTGGGTGACGTGCTGGTGACCACGGCGGCGGTACGTCTGGACGGTGCCAGTCTGCACTTCGCGCCGATGGAGTTCCCTGCCGTTGCTGATTTCGCCTGTACTACCGCACTGGTGGAAGCGGCAAAAGCCTCCGGTGCGACACCGCATATTGGCGTTACCGCTTCCTCTGATACGTTCTATCCGGGGCAGGAGCGTTACGATACCTTCTCTGGTCGCGTCGTTAGCCGCTTCCAGGGTTCAATGAAAGAGTGGCAGCAGATGGGCGTGCTCAACTATGAGATGGAATCCGCCACGCTGCTGACCATGTGCGCCAGCCAGGGGCTGCGTGCCGGGATGGTGGCTGGGGTGATCGTGAATCGCACCCAGAAAGAGATCCCGGATGCGGCAACTATGAAGCAGACCGAAAGCAATGCGGTAGCAATTGTGGTTGATGCCGCGCGCCGCCTGCTGGCGTGATCCTCAGGGCCGACGCGCCGTCGGCCCGTTTTTAGCTGGACATTCCTGAGGTGCGCCTCTACCGTGGCTCTGTTTGCGACAGTAAGGAGAGAACGCGGTGGAGATTCAACTGATCGTCGGCGTCAGTTTCGCGCTGGCCGGTGGGCTGGCGGGCTGGCTGTTTGCCCATTTTCGCGCGCAGCGCGAACAGGCGATGCAGGAAACCGAACGGCGGCTGCTGGAGCAGGCGCTGGATCAGGCGCAGCAGCAGGAAGCCCGGCTGGAACAGCTGTTTCAGGCGGAGCGGCTACAGCGACAGCAGCATGAAAAAGAGCGCCTGGAGCTGCATGGTGCGCTCACCGCCGCGCAGGAAAAGCTCCAGCACTTCGATTACTGGCGCAACGAAAGCGAACAGCTGAGCCGCGAGTTACGCAACCAGCTGGAAGTGAACAGCGCCCAGGAAGCTGAATTACGCGAAGTGACCATCCGCCTCGAGGAAACCCGTCTTGCTGCTGAAGAGAAGCAGCGCCTGCTGACCAACAGCGAACAACGTCTCAGCGCCCAGTTTGAAAACCTTGCTAATCGTATCTTTGAGCAGAGCGGGCGGCGCGTGGATGAGCAGAATCGCCAGAGCCTGAACGGTCTGATTGCGCCGCTGCGCGAGCAGCTGGATGGATTTCGGCGTCAGGTGCAGGAAAGCCTGGGGCAGGAGGCGCGGGAACGGCACACGCTGGCCCATGAAATCCGTAATCTGCAACAGCTGAACGCGCAAATGGCGCAGGAGGCAATCAACCTCACTAAAGCGCTAAAAGGGGATAACAAAACCCAGGGCAACTGGGGTGAGGTGGTGCTGAGCCGTGTACTGGAAGCGTCAGGCCTGCGTGAAGGCCACGAATATGAAACTCAGGTAAATATTCAGGTGGATGCACAAAGCCGTATGCAGCCGGATGTGATTGTTCGCCTGCCGCAGGGCAAAGATGTGGTGATCGATGCCAAGATGACGCTGGTGGCCTATGAACGCTACTTTAACGCCGAAGATGAAATCCTGCGCGATCAAGCCATTGGGGAACATATCAGCGCAATCCGTAACCATATCCGCCTGCTCAGCCGTAAAGATTATCAGCAGTTGCCCGGTCTGCGTTCGCTGGACTATGTTCTGATGTTTATCCCTATCGAGCCGGCATTCTTGCTGGCTATCGACCGGCAGCCGGAACTGATCAGCGAGGCGCTGAAGCATAATATCATGCTGGTTAGCCCTACCACGCTGTTGGTAGCGCTGCGCACTATTACTAACCTCTGGCGCTATGAGCACCAGAGCCGCAACGCGCAGCGCATCGCCGATCGCGCCGCCCGGCTCTACGACAAAATGCGGCTGTTTGTCGATGATATGACCAGCGTCGGTCAACACTTCGATCGAGCGCAGGAGAGCTATCGCCAGGCGATGAAAAAGCTGTCGGAAGGACGCGGCAATCTTATCGCCCAGAGCGAAAGTTTTCGCCACTTAGGTGTAGAGGTTAAACGCAGCATTAACCCCCGATTAGTGGAGCAGGCACTACCGGAGAACGTGCTGTCCGACGAGGTGCAGGAAGAGGCTGAAACGCCGGAAAATGCACAGCAGCAGGGGGCTGCGGCCTGGCATGATACCCTGCGTCGGATACATGAATAACGCCGGGCTAACGTGCCTGACTACAGGGACTCTGTTACACTGCAAAGATATTTGATTGTGGAGCAGGTGAAGCACATGGCAGATGAATCCAGGGAAACGACACATTTCGGCTTCCGTACCGTAGCAAAAGAGGAAAAGGCGGAGATGGTAGCTGGGGTGTTTCACTCCGTTGCGGCGAAATATGACCTGATGAACGATTTGATGTCGATGGGCATCCATCGTATCTGGAAGCGTTTTACCATTGATTGCAGCGGTGTGCGCCGTGGGCAGCGCGTGCTGGATTTAGCCGGCGGCACCGGCGATTTAACGGCAAAATTCTCCCGTCTGGTAGGGGATACCGGACAGGTTGTATTGGCGGATATCAACAGCTCTATGTTGAAAATGGGGCGCGAGAAACTGCGCAACAACGGCGTCATTGGCAATGTCAGCTATGTACAGGCGAATGCTGAAGCGCTGCCTTTCCCGGACAACTATTTCGACTGCATTACCATTTCCTTCGGTCTGCGTAACGTCACCGATAAAGATAAGGCGCTGGCCTCGATGTTCCGTGTGCTGAAGCCGGGTGGACGTCTGCTGGTGCTGGAATTTTCCAAACCGATAGTGGAACCCCTGAGCAAAGTGTACGACGCTTATTCCTTCCACGTGCTGCCGCGCATCGGCGAGCTGGTGGCGCAGGATGCGGAAAGTTACCGCTATCTGGCGGAGTCGATTCGCATGCATCCTGACCAGGAGACGCTAAAGTCTATGATGATGGATGTCGGTTTCGAAAATACTTCGTATCACAACCTGACGGGCGGAATTGTCGCTCTGCACCGTGGGTTCAAGTTTTAAGCAGGAAAGTGAATGACGTTAACCCCGCTGTTAACTGCCGGTCTGGAGACCGCGCTGAATCGAATTCTTTACCGCGATCGTGGACTGAAAGCGGCCCGCCAGCGTCTGAACGGGCGTGTGCTACAGCTGCGGTTACAGGAGCTTTCGCAGCCCATCACGCTGGTATTTAGTGAACAACAGGTGGATGTGCTGGGCGACTGGCAGGATCGCTGTGATTGCACGGTGAAAACGCGCCTGTCGCTACTGCCGAAGCTGCGCGATCGTCATCAGCTCACCGGCATGATCCGCAGCGGCGAGCTGGAAGTGGAAGGCGATCTGCAGGTTGTGCAGCAGTTTTCTATGCTGATGGATATGGCCGAGCTCGATCCGGCGGAATATCTGGCGCCGTGGGTGGGTGATATCCTCGCCGAAAGCATCAGTAAAACGGCGCGGCGCGGGCTGCAACTGCTGCGTAACGACATCGAGCGCAAACAGCGTTATCTGGCAGAAACCCTGACCGAAGAGTGGCGCGTCGCGCCCGGCGCGCTGGAAATGGCCTGGTACGGTGAAGAAGTTGATGCACTGCAACGCCAGGTTGACCAACTTGAACAACGGCTGCGACAGCTGGAGACGAAATGACGCCTGGAGAAATTCGCCGCCTTTATTTCATTATCAAAGTTTTTTTGAGTTACGGGCTGGATGAGCTGATCCCTCGTTTGCGTATTACGTTACCAATCCGCCTCTGGCGACGTGGCGTGTTCTGGCTGCCTAACCGCCATAAAGATCTGGCGCTGGGCGTACGCCTGCGTATGGCGCTGGAGGAGCTGGGACCGGTATGGATCAAATTCGGTCAGATGATGTCTACCCGCCGCGATCTTTTTCCACCGCAAATTGCCGATCAGCTGGCGATTTTACAGGACCGCGTGGCACCCTTTGACGGTACTCGCGCTAAAGAGCAGATCGAAAAATCGTTGGGGGGGCCGATTGAAACCTGGTTCGATGATTTTGATATTATCCCGCTGGCCTCGGCCTCCATTGCGCAGGTGCATACCGCCACGCTGAAGGAGAACGGCAAAGAGGTGGTGATTAAGGTCATTCGCCCCGATATTTTGCCGGTTATCAAAGCCGATATGCGCCTGATTTATCGTCTGGCACGCTGGCTGCCGCGCCTGATGCCGGAGAGCCGCCGTCTGCGTCCGGTTGAAGTGGTGGCCGATTATGAGAAAACGCTGATCGATGAGCTAAACCTGCTGCGGGAAGCGGCTAACGCCATCCAGCTGCGACGTAATTTTGAAAACAGCAACCTGCTCTACGTGCCGGAGGTCTACTCCGATTACTGTAGTGAAGCGATGCTGGTGATGGAACGTATCTACGGTATTCCTGTCAATGACGTGGCGGCTCTGGAAAAGCATGGCGTTAATCTGCGCCTGCTGGCGGAGCGCGGCGTTCAGGTCTTTTTCACTCAGGTTTTCCGTGACAGCTTTTTCCACGCAGATATGCATCCCGGCAATATTTTTGTCAGCTATGAACATCCACACGATCCGCTCTACATCGGCATCGACTGCGGTATTGTTGGCTCGTTGAATAAAGCAGACAAACGCTATCTGGCGGAAAACTTTATCGCCTTCTTTAACCGCGACTACCGGAAGGTAGCTGAACTGCATGTTGATTCTGGCTGGGTACCGCCGGATACCAACGTGGAAGATTTTGAGTTCGCGATTCGTACCGTTTGTGAACCCATTTTCGAAAAGCCGCTGGCAGAGATTTCGTTTGGTCATGTGCTGCTGAATCTGTTTAACACTGCACGCCGTTTCCATATGGAAGTGCAGCCGCAGCTGGTACTGCTACAGAAAACGCTGCTTTATATTGAAGGCGTAGGACGTCAGCTCTATCCGCAGCTCGATCTGTGGAAAACGGCAAAGCCGTTCCTTGAAGACTGGATTAAAGACCAGGTGGGGATTCCGGCTATTATCCGGGCGGTAAAAGAGAAAGCGCCGTTCTGGGCTGAGCGCCTGCCGGAGCTGCCGGAATTATTTTATGACAGCATGCGTCAGCATAAGCGGCTACAGCACAGTGTGGATCGTCTGGCGAACGAAATGAGCTTACAGCGCGAAAGACAGCATCAGTCACGCTACCTGTTTGGCATCGGCGCAACGCTGCTGCTGAGCGGCACGGCGCTGTTGATTGCGCGTCCGGGCATGGAAGCCGTGCCAACTATCATGATCGTTATCGGGTTGCTCGCCTGGATCGCAGGCTGGCGACGCGCAGGCTGATTGTCAGGAAAGGTAAAATCACTTTTTGTGGCTGGGACGATGGGCTAACGCATCGTCACCGGCTATTAAGCTGAGGTATACTGCCTCTCCACCTTTTTTCTTACTTTTTGTTCAGGGGCATACTCATGGGCGGTATCAGTATTTGGCAATTACTCATCATTGCCGTGATCGTAGTTCTTCTCTTTGGCACCAATAAGCTGCGTAACCTCGGTTCCGATTTAGGTTCATCCATTAAAGGCTTTAAAAAAGCGATGAGCGATGACGAAAAAGAGACACCTAAACAGCAGGATGCCGAATTCGATGCGCGGCCGCTGACTGATAAGCAGGCGACCACGGTAAGTAAAGAAGAGGCAAAAAAAGATAAAGAGCAGGTATAAACGTGTTCGACATAGGTTTTAGCGAACTGGTTCTGGTGTTCGTCATCGGGTTGGTCGTTTTAGGCCCGCAGCGTTTGCCGATAGCGGTTAAAACGGTAGTGGGCTGGATTCGCGCGATGCGCTCGTTGGCGGCTAACGTACAAAATGAACTGGCGCAGGAGCTGAAACTGCAAGAATTGCAGGACAGCCTGAAAAAAGTCGAACAGGCCAGCAAAGATACGCTCTCGCCAGAGCTGAAAGAATCGATGGAGGAGCTGCGTAAAACGGCAGACTCAATGCGTCGTTCTTATCTTGGCGAAAATGAGCAGGCTGATGATGAAGCGCATACGATTCATAACCCGCTGATCAAACGTCCAGAGGATGAGCATACCGGCGTTACGCCTGCCAGTGCCGATCAGCAGGCCAGCGCGCCAGCGCAGAAGCCGATGACGGAACCGCAGTCAGCGGCGACAGAAGCACCGTCAGCGGGCGCAGCGCAGGCATCTGTAGTTCAGCCTGAAGATGCCGCGCTGTCGCCTGCCGCTCCAGTGGGTCAGGCCGCTTCCGCTTCAGCACCCATTGCCGCCGAGGAAAACGCTGTCTCTTCCCCTCAACCAACAATGAATGATAAACATGGCCGTTGAAGATACCCAACCGCTTATCAGCCACCTGATCGAGCTGCGTAAACGGCTGCTTAACTGCATTATCGCCGTGCTGGTCATTTTTCTCGCGCTGGTCTATTTCTCTAATAATATTTACCAGCTGGTGGCAGAGCCGTTAATCGAGCAGATGCCCGCGGGTACCAGCATGATCGCTACCGATGTCGCTTCGCCGTTCCTGACGCCGATCAAGCTGACCATCATCGTCTCGGTATTTCTCGCCGTTCCGGTGATTCTTTACCAGATCTGGGCCTTTGTCGCGCCGGCGCTTTATCGCCACGAACGCCGCCTGGTGATGCCGCTGCTCTTCTCCAGTACGCTGCTGTTCTATCTCGGCGTGGCGTTTGCCTACTTCATCGTATTCCCGATGGCGTTTGGCTTCTTCGCCAAAACCGCGCCGCAGGGCGTGACGATGGCGACCGATATCACCAGCTATCTCGATTTCGTCATGACGCTGTTTATGGCGTTCGGCGTGGCGTTTGAAGTGCCGATCGCGATTGTGCTGCTTTGCTGGACCGGCGTCACGACCCCAGAGGCGCTGCGTCAGAAACGTCCTTATATGCTGGTTGGTGCATTCGTCGTGGGAATGCTGCTGACGCCGCCTGACGTTTTTTCGCAAACTTTGCTCGCTATTCCGATGTACTGCCTGTTTGAGGTTGGCGTATTCTGTTCGCGCTTCTATATAGGCAAAGGGCGTCAGGATCGCGACGAAGAGCAAGAAAACGACGCCTGACGCGCGACGCAGGGCCCGCCAGGGCGGGAAAATATTCATCGCTAACCGCCCATTCGGGCGGTTAATATTTTCAGGACATTCCCATGTTTGATATCGGTGTAAACCTGACCAGCACGCAGTTTGCGAAAGATCGTGCGCAGGTAGTAGCGCGCGCACGCGAAGCAGGCCTCACCGGCATGCTGATTACCGGCACCAACGCGCTGGAGAGCCAGCAGGCGCAGAGCCTGGCGCAGCGCCATCCAGATTTTTGCTGGTCTACGGCTGGCGTTCATCCTCATCATGCCAGCGAATGGTCAGCGGATACCGCCGCCACGCTGCGTCGTCTGGCGGAAAAGCCGCAGGTAGTGGCCATCGGAGAATGCGGGCTGGATTTTAACCGCAACTTTTCCGCCCACGATCAGCAAGAATATGCTTTCGATGCCCAGCTGGCGCTGGCGGCGGAGCTACAGATGCCGGTATTTCTGCACTGTCGCGATGCGCATCAGCGTTTTATTGCGGTGCTGAAGCCGTGGATCGCGCAGCTGCCCGGCGCGGTAGTGCACTGCTTTACCGGCACGGCGGAGGAGCTGGCCGAATGTTTAAGCCTGGGGCTGTCGGTGGGAATTACCGGCTGGGTATGTGATGAACGGCGTGGCATGACGCTGCGCGAGCTGCTGCCGCAGATTCCAGCCGAGCGGCTGCTGTTGGAAACGGACGCGCCCTGGCTGCTGCCACGTGATATGCGTCCACGTCCGACATCGCGCCGCAATGAACCCTGCTTTTTGCCGCATATCGTGCAGCAGGTGGCGCAGTGGCGTGGGGAGGATGCCGTCTGGCTGGCGCAGCAAACTGACGCCAACAGCCGTCGCCTGTTCCGCCTGTAGACGTACATAAGAAACAGGCAGTCGGGCTGGTTACCAACGGAAAATCAGGCTTTGCGAAATGAACCGTTTTCAACGCTCTGCCTGATCTGTTTATTTAACAGGGTAAGCAACAGCATGGAGCGTGCTTCGCCGTCCGGCTCGGTGAAAATGGCCTCCAGCCCTTCCAGTGCACCCTTAACGATCACTACCCGATCGCCCGGGCGGGGCGTATCAGGATCGATCATCTTTTCCGGTGTGCTGGCGCTCAGCGCATCAATCACGTCTGGCGGTACGATTGCCGGATGTGCGCCAAAGCGTACAAAGTGGCTGACGCCGCGCGTTGCGCTGACTGTTGTGGTGTGAATCGCTTCCGGATCGAATTCGATAAACAGATAGTTAGGAAACAGCGGCTCTTCTACGGTAGTACGTTTTCCGCGCACGATTTTTTCCATGGCAATCATAGGACTCAGGCAATGGACCGCCTGTCGTTCCAGATGCTCTTTCGCGCGTAATAGCTGACCACGTTTGCAGTAGAGGAGGTACCAGGATTCCATAATGTCGCTTTCCAGTTTATGAAGGTTAAGAATAGCAAAACTGTTATCAAATCGGTAGCGACATCACGTTGGATGCTAACCTCGTATATCGTAGGGATTTAGTGTGATTCAGGCCGTTGCGGATCGCCTGAAAAAACGTTAACAACGGACCGATTGCGGTAAATTACATAATTGTAAATTGACGAATACCGCATCGTTGGTTCAGACTCGCAGCGCAACCTTTTAACAAAAAAGAAAAGTATTATCCACAGGATTGCGCTACAGGTGTCGTATCCCGATTGTTGAGGATATACACAAAACTCAGCATATCCGCCGAATCCTCCTTATAATGGCTGATTCTGCGCCCTGAATAATGAAACTGATGAAATACCACGATTTACGCGAGTTCCTTACGCTGCTTGAACAGCGTGGCGAGTTAAAACGTATAACGCTGGAGGTCGATCCTATCCTGGAGATGACCGAAATCGCCGATCGCACCCTGCGCGCTGGCGGCCCGGCCCTGCTGTTTGAAAATCCGAAAGGCTACGATATGCCGGTGCTGTGCAACCTGTTCGGCACGCCGAAGCGCGTGGCGCTGGGCATGGGGCAGGAAGAGGTCAGCGCGCTGCGTGAAGTTGGCAAGTTGCTGGCATTTCTCAAAGAGCCAGAGCCGCCGAAAGGCTTTCGCGATCTGTTCGATAAAATGCCGCAGTTCAAACAGGTGCTGAACATGCCGACCAGGCGGCTGCGCAGCGCACCGTGTCAGGAACAGGTGTGGCAGGGCGACGAGGTGGATCTGTCGCGTATTCCGGTTATGCAGTGCTGGCCGGACGATGCCGCGCCACTGATTACCTGGGGATTGACGGTCACGCGCGGGCCGCATAAAGAGCGTCAGAACCTTGGCATCTATCGCCAGCAGGTGATCGGTAAAAACCGCCTGATTATGCGCTGGCTGTCGCACCGCGGCGGCGCGCTCGATTTCCAGGAGTGGTGTAAGGCGCATCCCGGCGAACGTTTCCCGGTCGCGGTGGCGCTGGGTGCCGATCCTGCAACCATTCTTGGCGCGGTGACGCCGGTGCCGGATACCTTGTCAGAGTATGCGTTTGCAGGGCTGTTACGCGGCACTAAATCAGAAGTGGTGAAGTGCCTTTCCAGCGATCTTGAAGTGCCTGCCAGCGCTGAAATTGTACTGGAAGGCTATATCGAACCGGGTGATATGGCACCGGAAGGGCCGTACGGCGATCATACGGGCTACTATAATGAAGTAGATAACTTCCCGGTATTTACCGTGACCCACGTTACGCAGCGCCGCAACGCGATTTACCACTCCACTTATACCGGGCGTCCGCCGGATGAGCCCGCGGTGCTGGGCGTAGCGCTCAATGAAGTGTTGGTGCCGATTCTGATTAAGCAGTTTCCTGAGATTGTCGATTTTTATCTGCCGCCGGAAGGCTGCTCCTATCGTCTGGCTGTGGTGACGATGAAAAAGCAGTACGCCGGACATGCCAAGCGGGTAATGATGGGCGTCTGGTCTTTCCTGCGTCAGTTTATGTACACCAAATTCGTGATTGTTTGCGATGACGACGTAAATGCCCGCGACTGGAATGATGTGATCTGGGCGATTACTACGCGTATGGACCCGGCGCGTGATACGGTGCTGATCGAAAATACGCCGATCGACTACCTTGATTTTGCTTCGCCGGTTTCAGGGTTGGGTTCCAAAATGGGTCTGGATGCCACTAATAAATGGCCGGGTGAAACGCAGCGTGAATGGGGACGTCCGATCGTAAAAGATCCGGCGGTCACGGCGCGCGTTGATGCTATCTGGGATAGGCTGGGAATTTTTAACGATTTGCCGTCACCCTGATGGAGCAAATTACGAATGACGACCCGACAGAGGGAACGATGACAACGTTAAGCTGTAAAGTGACTTCAGTAGAGGCGATTGCCGACACGGTTTATCGCGTACGTCTGGTGCCGGCGGCGGATTTCTCCTTCCGTGCCGGTCAGTACCTGATGGTGGTGATGGATGAACGAGATAAACGCCCGTTCTCTATGGCCTCTACGCCGATGGAAAAAGATATTATTGAACTGCATATCGGCGCCTCTGAGCTTAACCTCTATGCTATGGCGGTGATGGAACGCATCCAGCAACAGCGCGAGGTAGTGGTGGATATTCCACACGGCGATGCCTGGCTGCGTGAAGAAAGTACGCGCCCGATGATTCTGATTGCGGGCGGCACCGGTTTTTCCTACGTACGCTCTATTTTGCTGACTGCGCTGGCTCAGCAGCCGAATCGCGATATCGCCATCTATTGGGGCGGGCGCGAAGTGCATCATCTCTACGACCTGGCAGAGCTGAACGCGCTGGCGGTACGTCATCCGAAGCTGAAGGTGGTGCCGGTTGTTGAACAACCGGAAGCAGGTTGGCAGGGCAGAAACGGAACCGTGTTAACGGCGGTGATGCAGGATTTCGGCTCGCTGGCTGAATATGATATCTATATCGCCGGACGCTTTGAGATGGCCAAGATCGCCAGAGAACGTTTCTGCGCTGAACGCGGCGCGCAGGAAGCGCATATGTATGGCGATGCCTTTGCTTTTATCTGATCCGGGCGGGCTTCACGCATAAAAAACCCGCCCCTGACAGGCGGGAAAAACCACAAGCATGTCGTATCAGACGCGTTCAAAAACGGTAGCGATGCCCTGACCCAGGCCGATACACATAGTGGCAAGGCCGAACTGGGCGTCATGCCGTTCCATCAGGTTAATCAGCGTGGTGCTGATGCGTGCGCCGGAGCAGCCCAGCGGATGGCCTAATGCAATTGCGCCGCCGTTGAGGTTAACCTTCTCATCAATCTGCTCCATCAGTCCCAGATCCTTAATGCACGGCAGCGTCTGGGCAGCAAAAGCCTCATTCAGCTCAAACAGATCGATATCGCTGATGTTTAGTCCGGCGCGCTTTAATGCCAGCTTTGAGGCGGGCACCGGCCCGTAACCCATAATCGACGGATCGCAGCCGACTACCGCCATTGAGCGGATACGCGCGCGCGGCGTCATGCCCAGCTCACGCGCCCGTGATTCGCTCATTACCAGCATCGCTGCCGCGCCGTCCGACAGGGCCGACGAACTGCCTGCGGTGACCGTGCCGTTCACCGGATCGAATGCGGGTTTTAACGTTGCCAGACCTGCGGCGCTGGTATCGCTGCGAATGACTTCGTCAAAGTCGTAACGCTTGAGAACGCCGTCGGCATCGTGTCCGCTGGTTGCCACAATCTCGTTGCGGAAGTGGCCCGCCTGCGTAGCGGCCCAGGCGCGCTGATGCGAACGGGCGGCAAACGCATCCTGCATATCACGGCTGATATGATGCATACGTGCCAGCATTTCGGCGGTTAACCCCATCATACCTGCGGCTTTGGCTACCGTGCGGCTCAGGCCCGGATGGAAATCAACGCCGTGATTCATCGGCACGTGGCCCATATGTTCTACGCCGCCAATCAGACAAGCTTCGGCGTCGCCCACCATGATGGCGCGTGCGGCATCATGCAGCGCCTGCATTGATGAACCGCAGAGACGGTTCACCGTGGTGGCCGGTACGCTATGCGGGATCTCCGCCAGCAGCGCGGCATTACGTGCGATATTAAAACCTTGTTCCAGCGTTTGCTGTACGCAGCCCCAGTAAATATCATCCAGTGCCGCTGGCTCCAGCTGCGGGTTGCGGCTGAGCAGGCTGCGCATCAGATGCGCGGAGAGATCTTCCGCCCTGACATGGCGAAACGCGCCGCCTTTAGAGCGCCCCATAGGCGTGCGGATAGCATCAACGATAACGACCTTTTCCATTATTTTGCTCCTCACGCCGTTGCCAGCGCGATATCAGTAATCGGTTCGGCAGGCGGATACCAGCTTTCGTGTTGCCGCGCCTTCGTCAACAGCGCGTCGGGTAGCCCATAGAGCGGCCCAAGCGCCTGATAACGCTGCGCCAGCTCCACAAAGGCTGCGTTGCCAAAGGTATCGAGATAACGGAAGGCACCGCCGTGGAAAGGAGGGAAGCCCAGCCCGTAAACCAGTGCCATATCCGCTTCCGCCGGGCTGGCGATAATGCGTTCTTCAAGGCAGCGCACCACTTCGTTGATCATCGGGATCATCATTCGGGCGACGATCTCTTCATCGGTAAAGACACGTCCGGGAGCGCTAACGCTTTGCAGCAGCGTATCGGTTTCGCTATCTGCCACTTTCTTCGTTTTGCCCTTGTTGTCTTTCTCCCAGGCATAAAAGCCGCGCTGGTTTTTCTGACCGAAGCGCTGAGCTTCAAACAGCACGTCGATGGCATCGCGGCCCTCTTTTTTCATACGCGAAGGGAAACCATCAGCCATTACGCTTTGTGCATGGTGTGCGGTATCGATCCCGACGACGTCCAGCAGCGTAGCGGGGCCCATCGGCCAGCCAAACTGCTTCTCCATGACTTTGTCGATCTGGCGGAAATCGGCACCGTCACGTAGCAGCAAACTAAACGCGGCGAAGTAGGGGAACAGCACGCGGTTGACGAAAAAACCGGGACAGTCGTTTACCACGATCGGCGTTTTGCCCATTTTACTGGCCCAGGCGACCACTTTTGCCAGCGTCCCTTCCGACGTTTTTTCGCCGCGAATCACCTCAACCAGCGGCATACGGTGTACCGGGTTAAAGAAATGCATACCGCAAAAGTTTTCCGGCCGCTTCAGGGATTGCGCCAGCAGACTAATGGGAATGGTTGAGGTGTTGGAGGCCAGGATAGCGTTATCGCCCAGCTGTGCTTCGGCTTCCGCCAACACCTTTGCTTTGATCTGCGGATTTTCCACTACTGCTTCCACCACAATATCTGCACGCTCAAAGCCGGAGAATGAAAGGGTAGGCTGGATGGTAGAAAGTACGGTGGCGAGCTGTAACCCATTAATCTTGCCGCGCTCCAGCTGTTTATTCAGCAGCTTGCCCGCTTCGCTCATACCCAGCGTCAGCGCTTTCTCGCTGATATCTTTCATCAGCACCGGTACGCCTTTCCAGGCTGACTGAAAGGCGATGCCGCCGCCCATAATGCCTGCGCCCAGCACTGCGGCCTGTTGCGGTACAGAAGCCTGCTGCGCCAGCTTTTTCGCTTTGCTTTTCAGATACTGGTCGTTCAGGAAGATACCGACCAACGCACGTGCTTCTTTGGACTGTGCCAGCGGGACAAATGCCGCCGTTTCCAGCTTCAGCGCCTCGTCGCGGCCTAAGCCTGCCGCCGCTTCGACAGTTTTCACTGCTTTAAGCGGCGCAGGGTAATGTTTGCCAGCCGTTTGCTGCACCATACTCTTTGCCACGCTGAAGCTCATCGCCGCTTCGATGGGGCTCAGCTTCAGCGGCTGGAGTTTGGGCTGACGACGTTGACGCCAGATTTCGCCGTCAGCGATAGCCATTTCCAGCATGGCAATTGCGCCAGCCCGCAGTTTTTCTTCCGGCACCACCGCATCCACCAGGCCCAGCGCCAGCGCGCGGTTGCCATCTACATCTTTTCCCGCAGCGATAATTTCCAGCGCACTATCCGCACCCAGCAGGCGAGGCAGACGTACCGAGCCGCCAAAGCCAGGCATGATGCCCAGTCGGGTTTCCGGTAGCCCGATGCGGGCGTCCGGCGTAGCGATACGATAGTCGGTAGCAAGAATACATTCGCAGCCGCCGCCTAACGCGTAGCCCTGTACCGCAGAAATCGTGGGCACCGGCAGATCTTCCAGACGGTTAAAGATGCTGTTGGCAAAGGCGAGCCAGTCTGCCAGCTTTTCCGGTGGTGCGTTGAACAGGGATAAAAATTCGGTGATATCTGCGCCAACGATAAACGCTGACTTAGCTGAACTGAGCAGAACGCCCTTCAGCGCCGTCTGTTTTTCCAGTATAGCGATGGCTTCGCCCAGGCTGGCTACGGTTTGCGTATCCAGTTTGTTTACCGAGCCGGGCGCGTTGAAAACCAGCTCGGCGATGCCATCGTCCAGCCAGTCAAGGGAAAGGGTGTCGCCTTGGTAGAGCATGTCCGTCTCCTGAAACCGCGATAAAGGGATCTGGTCGTACCAGATGATCGAGAGTGTGGGATTTATGTTAATTATTTGCAAACGGAAGTTTGATCATTTGCAAACAAGATCACAGGAAGCGGCGACACGGCATCCTCTCCCTCGCTGTGGTAAGATGCGGGCAATTTTGCTGATACGGAGTACGACAATGGATAAGCTGGCTACCTTGTACAAAGATCACATCGCAACGTTACAACAGCGCGCGCAACAGGTTCTGGCGCGTTTTCAGCTGGACGCTATGCTGATCCATTCCGGCGAGCTGCTGACGGTGTTTCTTGATGACCACGATTACCCTTTCAAAGTTAACCCGCAGTTTAAAGCCTGGGTGCCGGTAACACAGGTGCCTAACTGCTGGTTGTGGGTGGATGGTGTTAATAAGCCGAAACTCTGGTTCTGGTCGCCGGTAGATTACTGGCACAGCGTTGAGCCGCTGCCGCACAGCTTCTGGACGGATGAAATAGAGCTCATCGCGCTGAAAAAGGCGGATGAGATTGGCAACCTGCTGCCTGCACAGCGCCAAAACGTCGCCTATATCGGCCCGGTACCACAGCGTGCAATGCAGCTGGGTATCAGCGCTGAACATATTAATCCACAGGGCGCGATTGATTTCCTGCACTACCACCGCTCCCATAAAACGGATTATGAGTTGGCCTGCATGCGTGAAGCGCAGAAACTGGCGGTAGCAGGACATCGGGCGGCGCAGGAAGCATTTCTCTCAGGCATGAGCGAATTCGATATCAATCTGGCCTATCTGACCGCGACCGGCCATCGTGATACCGATGTGCCTTACGGCAATATCATCGCCCTTAACGAGCACGCGGCAGTGCTGCACTACACCAAACTTGATCATCAGGCACCGCCGCAGCGCCGCAGTTTCCTGATTGATGCCGGTGCCGAATATAACGGCTACGCTGCCGATCTGACGCGTACTTACGCTGCACAAAATAATTCGCTGTTTGCCCAGATCGTGCAGGAGATGAATCATCATGAATTAGCCTTAATCGGTACGTTAAAAGCAGGCGTGCGCTATACCGACTACCATCTGCAAATGCATCAGCGTATTGCCGAACTGCTGCTGAAGTTCGATCTGGTACGCGGCATCAGCGCGGAGGCGATGGTGGCGGAAAACCTGACCGGGCCTTTCATGCCACATGGCCTGGGGCATCCGCTGGGTTTACAGGTACATGATGTCGCTGGCTTTATGCAGGATGATAAAGGCACGCATCTGGCTGCGCCGCAACAGTATCCGTTCCTGCGCTGCACCCGTGTGCTTGAGCCGCGCATGGTGCTGACCATTGAGCCTGGCTTCTATATCATCGAGTCGCTGCTGGCCCCGTGGCGCGATGGCAAATACAGCCAGCACTTCAACTGGCAGGCAATTGATGCCTTACAGCCGTACGGTGGCGTTCGCATTGAAGATAACGTAGTGATATATGCGGACCGTATCGAGAACATGACGCGTAATCTGCATCTGGCATGATGGACGTTTATGATATTCCCGCTGAGCCACTCACTATCAGCGAAGAGACGATAAAAAAGAGCCGCTTTATTACCCTGCTGGCGCATACCGAGGGCGCTGATGCCGCACGGGCGTTTGTCCAGCAGATAAAAGCGGAGCATCCGACAGCCCGCCATCACTGCTGGGCGTATGTGGCGGGTCATCCCGATGACTCGCAGCAGCTCGGCTTTTCGGATGACGGTGAGCCTTCCGGGACGGCGGGCAAGCCGATGCTGGCGCAGCTGATGGGAAGCCGGGTAGGTGAAATTACCGCAGTCGTGGTGCGCTACTACGGCGGTATTATGCTGGGTACCGGCGGGCTGGTAAAAGCCTATGGCGGCGGTGTACAGCTGGCGTTAAAGCAGCTGGTGCGGAAACAGAAAATACCCATGCGCCGTTTTCAGCTACGCTGCGATTACGCGCAGCTGGGCGATATCGAACGGCTGGTGCAGCGTTTTGAAGGAGAACTGCTTAAGACGGATTTTTTGGATGTCGTCTCGCTCACGTTAGCGTTGCCCCATGCGCAGGTTGCCGGGTTTACGCGTAATTTGACGGACGTTAGCCGGGGAGCGCTGGTGCTCGAACCGGTAGACCCCTAATTTTTATCTTAAGGAAACGGCAGAATGCATTTTCGTGCCATTACCCGAATCGTTGGGTTACTGGTCATTCTGTTCTCCGGAACAATGATCGTGCCCGGCCTGGTGGCGTTGATTTACCGCGATGGCGCGGGGCGCGCATTCAGCCAGACATTTATCATGGCGCTGCTTATCGGTGCTATGCTCTGGTGGCCCAACCGTAAACAAAAGAATGATCTTAAGCCGCGTGAAGGCTTTCTCATCGTAGTGCTGTTCTGGACGGTGCTGGGTAGCGTGGGGGCGATGCCGTTTATTTTTGCTGAGCATCCCAACCTGTCCATCACCGATGCGTTTTTCGAATCTTTTTCCGGCTTAACGACTACCGGTGCGACGACGCTGGTGGGGTTAGATTCGCTGCCGAAAGCGATTCTGTTTTATCGACAGATGCTACAGTGGCTGGGCGGTATGGGTATCATCGTACTGGCGGTAGCGATCCTGCCGATACTGGGGGTAGGGGGCATGCAGCTTTATCGGGCAGAAATGCCAGGCCCGCTGAAGGATAACAAAATGCGCCCCCGCATTGCTGAGACAGCTAAAACGCTGTGGCTTATCTATGTGTTATTAACCGTGGCCTGTGCCGTATCGCTCTGGATGGCGGGTATGCCGCTATTTGATGCGATTGGGCATAGTTTTTCTACTATCGCTATCGGCGGCTTTTCAACGCATGATGCCAGCATCGGCTACTTTAACAGCCCAACGATTAACACCATTATTGCCGTATTTTTGCTGATTTCCGGCTGTAATTACGGTCTGCATTTCTCTTTATTAAGCGGGCGTAATTTGCGCGTTTACTGGCGCGACCCTGAGTTTCGTATGTTTATTGGTGTACAGTTGACGCTGGTGGTTATCTGTACCCTGGTGCTGTGGTTCCATAATGTCTATGCCAGTAGCTTGCAGACGCTGAATCAGGCTTTTTTCCAGGTCGTATCAATGGCGACAACGGCAGGATTCACTACCGACAGTATTGCGCGCTGGCCGCTGTTCCTGCCGGTGCTGTTACTCTGTTCCGCATTTATCGGTGGCTGTGCCGGTTCAACCGGCGGTGGCCTGAAAGTGATCCGCATTCTGCTGCTGTTCAAACAGGGATCGCGCGAACTGAAGCGTTTGGTGCATCCGAATGCGGTTTATACCATCAAGCTGGGGCATCGCGCCTTGCCTGAGCGTATTCTGGAGGCGGTATGGGGCTTCTTTTCCGCCTATGCGCTGGTGTTCCTGTTAAGTATGCTGGCGATTATCGCCACTGGTGTTGATGACTTTTCCGCCTTTGCTGCGGTAGCCGCAACGCTAAATAACCTCGGCCCTGGTCTGGGCGTGGTGGCTGATAATTTCACTTCAATGAATGACGTTGCAAAATGGATTCTGATTTCGACCATGCTGTTCGGTCGTTTGGAAGTGTTCACGCTGCTGGTGCTGTTTACTCCAACCTTCTGGCGTGAGTAAAAAGGAGAGGATAATGAAGGCGTTGATTCTGTATTCCAGCCGTGATGGGCAAACTCGCGAAATCGCTTCTTATATAGCTAATACCATTAAACCGCATCAGGAATGCGACGTGATGAATATCCTGCATGTACAGCATCTTGACTGGGAGCAGTACGATCGTGTGCTGATTGGTGCATCGATTCGTTACGGGCATTTTCATTCGGCACTAGGGCGTTTTGTGAAAAATAATGTTGCTCAGCTGCAACAGCGTGTCAGCGGTTTCTTTTCCGTAAACCTGACCGCGCGTAAACCGGAAAAGCGTACGCCGCAAACGAACGGCTATACGCGGAAGTTTCTGTTGCACTCGCCCTGGCAGCCTGACAGCTGTGCCGTATTTGCTGGTGCGCTACGTTACCCGCGCTATCGCTGGTCAGATCGTGTGATGATCCAGCTTATTATGCGTCTGACTGGCGGCGAAACCGATACCAGCAAAGAGGTGGGATACACTGACTGGCAGCAGGTAGAGAGATTTGCCGAAGAATTTGTGCAAATGAGCGGCAAATCGCGCTAAAAAAAGACGCTTTGCCGAAAAATGAACCTAACGGTCATATTTTTGCAATAAACGCTTGTCAGGCCCGAATTACTCCCTATAATGCGCCTCCATCGACACGGCACAGCGGCTTACGCCACGCGGTGTTGAGCGGTTCAGCGGTTCTGAATCGCCGGAGAAAAACTTCCCGAAAAAGGGGTTGACTCTGAAAGAGGAAAGCGTAATATACGCCACCTCGCAGCACGGCGAAGCGCCCTGTTGCACTGCTCTTTAACAATTTATCAGACAATCTGTGTGGGCACTCACGGAACGGATATCGCAAACTAATTGCAGTATCAAAGTCTCTGAGTGAACACGTAATTCATTACGACGTTTTTCTCTGAGCATCAGACTTTAATTGAAGAGTTTGATCATGGCTCAGATTGAACGCTGGCGGCAGGCCTAACACATGCAAGTCGAACGGTAGCGGGAAGAAGCTTGCTTCTTTGCCGACGAGTGGCGGACGGGTGAGTAATGTCTGGGAAACTGCCCGATGGAGGGGGATAACCACTGGAAACGGTGGCTAATACCGCATAACGTCTTCGGACCAAAGTGGGGGACCTTCGGGCCTCACGCCATCGGATGTGCCCAGATGGGATTAGCTTGTTGGTGGGGTAACGGCTCACCAAGGCGACGATCCCTAGCTGGTCTGAGAGGATGACCAGCCACACTGGAACTGAGACACGGTCCAGACTCCTACGGGAGGCAGCAGTGGGGAATATTGCACAATGGGCGCAAGCCTGATGCAGCCATGCCGCGTGTATGAAGAAGGCCTTCGGGTTGTAAAGTACTTTCAGCGGGGAGGAAGGGGTGAGCCTTAATACGGTTCGTCATTGACGTTACCCGCAGAAGAAGCACCGGCTAACTCCGTGCCAGCAGCCGCGGTAATACGGAGGGTGCAAGCGTTAATCGGAATTACTGGGCGTAAAGCGCACGCAGGCGGTCTGTCAAGTCGGATGTGAAATCCCCGGGCTCAACCCGGGAACTGCATCCGAAACTGGCAGGCTTGAGTCTCGTAGAGGGGGGTAGAATTCCAGGTGTAGCGGTGAAATGCGTAGAGATCTGGAGGAATACCGGTGGCGAAGGCGGCCCCCTGGACGAAGACTGACGCTCAGGTGCGAAAGCGTGGGGAGCAAACAGGATTAGATACCCTGGTAGTCCACGCCGTAAACGATGTCGACTTGGAGGCTGTGAGCTTGACTCGTGGCTTCCGGAGCTAACGCGTTAAGTCGACCGCCTGGGGAGTACGGCCGCAAGGTTAAAACTCAAATGAATTGACGGGGGCCCGCACAAGCGGTGGAGCATGTGGTTTAATTCGATGCAACGCGAAGAACCTTACCTGGTCTTGACATCCACGGAAGACTGCAGAGATGCGGTTGTGCCTTCGGGAGCCGTGAGACAGGTGCTGCATGGCTGTCGTCAGCTCGTGTTGTGAAATGTTGGGTTAAGTCCCGCAACGAGCGCAACCCTTATCCTTTGTTGCCAGCGCGTGATGGCGGGAACTCAAAGGAGACTGCCGGTGATAAACCGGAGGAAGGTGGGGATGACGTCAAGTCATCATGGCCCTTACGACCAGGGCTACACACGTGCTACAATGGCGCATACAAAGAGAAGCGACCTCGCGAGAGCAAGCGGACCTCACAAAGTGCGTCGTAGTCCGGATCGGAGTCTGCAACTCGACTCCGTGAAGTCGGAATCGCTAGTAATCGTGGATCAGAATGCCACGGTGAATACGTTCCCGGGCCTTGTACACACCGCCCGTCACACCATGGGAGTGGGTTGCAAAAGAAGTAGGTAGCTTAACCTTCGGGAGGGCGCTTACCACTTTGTGATTCATGACTGGGGTGAAGTCGTAACAAGGTAACCGTAGGGGAACCTGCGGTTGGATCACCTCCTTACCAGCGGATACCATTCGGTGAAGTGCTCACACAGATTGTCTGATAGAAAGCATGAGCAAGGCGTCTTGCGAAGCAGACTCAGTGTCCCCTTCGTCTAGAGGCCCAGGACACCGCCCTTTCACGGCGGTAACAGGGGTTCGAATCCCCTAGGGGACGCCACTTGCTGGTACGTAAGTGAAAGTTACCTGCCCCATATCTTAAAACTGACTTTAGCGAGTCGGCTTTAAGATATTGCTCTTTAACAATCCGGAACAAGCTGAAAATTTGAAAGAGCGGCTTTTTTACAGAAGCCGTTCAGAGTCTCTCAATTTCTCGCGCCGGTAAGTGTCTCACGAGACGCTTGCGGGTTGTGAGGTTAAGCGACGAAGCGTACACGGTGGATGCCCTGGCAGTCAGAGGCGATGAAGGGCGTGCTAATCTGCGATAAGCGCCGGCAAGGTGATATGAACCGCAATAACCGGCGATACCCGAATGGGGAAACCCAGTGCAATCCGTTGCACTATCATGTCATGAATACATAGTGGCATGAGGCGAACCGGGGGAACTGAAACATCTAAGTACCCCGAGGAAAAGAAATCAACCGAGATTCCCTGAGTAGCGGCGAGCGAACGGGGAAGAGCCCAGAACCTGAATCAGCGCGTGTGTTAGTGGAAGCGTCTGGAAAGGCGCACGGTACAGGGTGACAGTCCCGTACACAAAAGCGCATGCGCTGTGAGTTCGACGAGTAGGGCGGGACACGTGGTATCCTGTCTGAACATGGGGGGACCATCCTCCAAGGCTAAATACTCCTGACTGACCGATAGTGAACCAGTACCGTGAGGGAAAGGCGAAAAGAACCCCGGCGAGGGGAGTGAAACAGAACCTGAAACCGTGTACGTACAAGCAGTGGGAGCCTACTTGTTAGGTGACTGCGTACCTTTTGTATAATGGGTCAGCGACTTATATTCTGTAGCAAGGTTAACCGCATAGGGGAGCCGAAGGGAAACCGAGTCTTAACCGGGCGCTAAGTTGCAGGGTATAGACCCGAAACCCGGTGATCTAGCCATGGGCAGGTTGAAGGTTGGGTAACACTAACTGGAGGACCGAACCGACTAATGTTGAAAAATTAGCGGATGACCTGTGGCTGGGGGTGAAAGGCCAATCAAACCGGGAGATAGCTGGTTCTCCCCGAAAGCTATTTAGGTAGCGCCTCGTGAATTCATCTCCGGGGTAGAGCACTGTTTCGGCTAGGGGGCCATCCCGGCTTACCAACCCGATGCAAACTGCGAATACCGGAGAATGTTATCACGGGAGACACACGGCGGGTGCTAACGTCCGTCGTGAAGAGGGAAACAACCCAGACCGCCAGCTAAGGTCCCAAAGTCATGGTTAAGTGGGAAACGATGTGGGAAGGCCCAGACAGCCAGGATGTTGGCTTAGAAGCAGCCATCATTTAAAGAAAGCGTAATAGCTCACTGGTCGAGTCGGCCTGCGCGGAAGATGTAACGGGGCTAAACCATGCACCGAAGCTGCGGCAGCGACACGTAAGTGTTGTTGGGTAGGGAGCGTTCTGTAAGCCTGCGAAGGTGTGCTGTGAGGCATGCTGGAGGTATCAGAAGTGCGAATGCTGACATAAGTAACGATAAAGCGGGTGAAAAGCCCGCTCGCCGGAAGACCAAGGGTTCCTGTCCAACGTTAATCGGGGCAGGGTGAGTCGACCCCTAAGGCGAGGCCGAAAGGCGTAGTCGATGGGAAACGGGTTAATATTCCCGTACTCGGCGTTACTGCGAAGGGGGACGGAGAAGGCTATGTTGGCCGGGCGACGGTTGTCCCGGTTTAAGCGTGTAGGCTGAGCATCCAGGCAAATCCGGATGCTTAAGGCTGAGGCGTGATGACGAGGCGCTACGGCGCTGAAGCAACAAATGCCCTGCTTCCAGGAAAAGCCTCTAAGCTCCAGGTAACGCGGAATCGTACCCCAAACCGACACAGGTGGTCAGGTAGAGAATACCAAGGCGCTTGAGAGAACTCGGGTGAAGGAACTAGGCAAAATGGTGCCGTAACTTCGGGAGAAGGCACGCTGGCGCGTAGGTGAAGGGACTTGCTCCCGGAGCCGAGGCCAGTCGAAGATACCAGCTGGCTGCAACTGTTTATTAAAAACACAGCACTGTGCAAACACGAAAGTGGACGTATACGGTGTGACGCCTGCCCGGTGCCGGAAGGTTAATTGATGGGGTCAGCGGCAACGCGAAGCTCTTGATCGAAGCCCCGGTAAACGGCGGCCGTAACTATAACGGTCCTAAGGTAGCGAAATTCCTTGTCGGGTAAGTTCCGACCTGCACGAATGGCGTAATGATGGCCAGGCTGTCTCCACCCGAGACTCAGTGAAATTGAACTCGCTGTGAAGATGCAGTGTACCCGCGGCAAGACGGAAAGACCCCGTGAACCTTTACTACAGCTTGACACTGAACACCGGTCCTTGATGTGCAGGATAGGTGGGAGGCTTTGAAGCGCGGACGCCAGTCCGCGTGGAGCCGCCCTTGAAATACCACCCTTTAATGGCTGGTGTTCTAACGTAGGCCCGTAATCCGGGCTGCGGACAGTGTCTGGTGGGTAGTTTGACTGGGGCGGTCTCCTCCCAAAGCGTAACGGAGGAGTACGAAGGTCAGCTAATCACGGTCGGACATCGTGAGGTTAGTGCAATGGCATAAGCTGGCTTGACTGCGAGAGTGACGGCTCGGGCAGGTGCGAAAGCAGGTCATAGTGATCCGGTGGTTCTGAATGGAAGGGCCATCGCTCAACGGATAAAAGGTACTCCGGGGATAACAGGCTGATACCGCCCAAGAGTTCATATCGACGGCGGTGTTTGGCACCTCGATGTCGGCTCATCACATCCTGGGGCTGAAGTAGGTCCCAAGGGTATGGCTGTTCGCCATTTAAAGTGGTACGCGAGCTGGGTTTAGAACGTCGTGAGACAGTTCGGTCCCTATCTGCCGTGGGCGCTGGAAGACTGAGAGGGGTTGCTCCTAGTACGAGAGGACCGGAGTGAACGCACCGCTGGTGTACGGGTTGTCATGCCAATGGCACTGCCCGGTAGCTACGTGCGGAAGAGATAAGTGCTGAAAGCATCTAAGCACGAAACTTGCCTCGAGATGAGTCTTCCCTGAGGCCTTTGAGCCTCCTGAAGGGACGTTGAAGACGACGACGTTGATAGGCCGGGTGTGTAAGCGCAGCGATGCGTTGAGCTGACCGGTACTAATGACCCGTGAGGCTTAACCTTACAACGCCGGAAGCGTTTTGGGGAAAGAGAGAGACGCGAGAATTTTCAGTTTGTTCACCGGATTAAAGCATCAAGCGGGAGCGGGTAAAAGCGCGTTCCGGCGACAAGAATTTGCCTGGCGGCGAGAGCGCGGTGGTCCCACCTGACCCCATGCCGAACTCAGAAGTGAAACGCCGCAGCGCCGATGGTAGTGTGGGGCTTCCCCATGCGAGAGTAGGGAACTGCCAGGCATCAAACAAACGACGGAGCCCCGGCGAAAGCCGGGGCTTTTTCGTCTCTGCAATATCCAGGTTTTCCTTTCCTTTTTCCTGCCGGGAAAATTTTCCTCCTGTTATGCCAATCGGGTAAAATGAACGCAACTAACCGGAAAAGGTCGTTTCATGTCCAGCCCTGAATTCTCACTAAAATCTCTTCATACCTTCGCGATTGAGACTACTGCACATAAGGTTGTGATTGCGGAAAGTCCGGCAGATATTCTTGCCGCCTGGCGCGAATGCCAGCAACATAACTTACCTTTCCTGCTGCTTGGCGAAGGCAGTAATGTCCTGTTTCTGCAAAAATTCAGTGGGATAGTGGTACTCAACCGTATCAGAGGCATTATTGTTACAGAAAGCGAAAGCCACTGGCATCTGGAGGTTGGGGCTGGAGAAAACTGGCATGGCCTGGTTATCCGCACGCTACAACAGGATATTGCCGGTTTAGAAAACCTGGCGTTGATCCCTGGCTGTGTAGGATCGGCGCCGATCCAAAATATTGGTGCTTATGGTGTTGAACTGAAAGACGTTTGTGAGTGGGTTGAAGTACTTGAACTGGACAGCGGCAACTTAATGCGCCTTACGGCAGCGCAGTGCCAGTTTGGCTATCGCGACAGCATCTTTAAGCATCAGTTACAGCACGGGCATGCGATCGTTGCCGTTGGCTTTATTTTGCCGAAAGAATGGAAACCGGTTATGAGCTATGGCGACCTTACCCGGCTGGATGCGGCTACCGTTACGCCACAGCAGATTTTTGGTGCAGTTTGCCATATGCGCCGCAGCAAGCTGCCCGATCCGATGATAACCGGCAATGCAGGCAGCTTTTTTAAGAATCCCGTAGTAAATGCTGAACAGGCTACAGCTCTGCTGGCTGCTTTTCCTCAGGCACCGCATTATCCCCAGTATAATGGGGAAGTTAAACTGGCTGCCGGATGGTTAATCGATCAATGTCAACTAAAGGGATACCGTATTGGCGGAGCATCAGTGCATCAACAACAGGCGCTGGTATTAATCAACAGCAATAATGCCCGCGCTGAAGATATCGTTGCGTTAGCTCATCACGTCAGACAATGTGTAGGCGAGAAGTTTAATGTCTGGCTGGAACCTGAAGTCAGGTTTATCGGTGCTAACGGTGAAGAAGATGCCGTTGAGGTGATTTCATGAAAGATAACAGCGTACCGTTAAAGCTGGTCGCAATCCTGGCCGATGGCGAATTTCACTCTGGCGAACAAATTGGCGAGCAGCTTGGCATGAGCCGCGCCGCCATTAATAAGCATGTTCAGACATTAAAAGAATGGGGGCTGGATGTCTTTACCGTTACCGGTAAAGGCTACTGTTTGTCCGCACCAATTGAGCTACTGGACGAAGAGAAAATCAATCCGCATTTAGAACAGCCGGGCGTATCCATTATTCCTGTTATTGATTCAACCAACCAGTATCTTCTGGAGAGGATGAATTCACTTAAAACGGGTGATGCCTGCGTCGCTGAGTATCAACAGGCGGGGCGTGGGCGGCGTGGTCGCCAATGGTTCTCGCCCTTTGGCGCTAACCTTTATCTCTCCATGTATTGGCGTCTTGAACAGGGCCCAGCTGCCGCAATGGGATTAAGCTTGGTCATTGGTATCGTTATCGCTGAAGTATTACAGCAGCTCGGTGCTGAAGAGGTTAAAGTGAAATGGCCCAACGATCTCTATCTGAAAGATCGTAAACTGGCAGGTATCCTGGTAGAGATGACAGGAAAAACAGGTGATGCTGCGCAAATCGTGTTTGGTGCTGGGATCAATTTAGCTATGCGCTCTCCCGATACCGACGTGGTTAATCAGGGCTGGATCAACCTGCATGAAGCAGGAATCAGTATCAACCGTAATGAATTGGTTAGCATGTTGGTTAATCAACTGCGTCGCAGTCTGAAAGAGTTTGAACGTGAAGGGCTGACCCCATTTATACCGCGCTGGGAGCGCTTAGATAACTTTATTAACCGCCCGGTAAAGTTGTTAATGGGCGATCGTGAAATTCTGGGGATAGCGCGAGGCATCGATCAACAGGGCGGATTACTACTGGAACAGAATGGCGTCGTTAAATCCTGGGTTGGCGGTGAAATCTCACTACGTCCGCAAAGCTCATAACAAAGCAGTAGACGAAGAAAGCTTCTGGACGCAGGGCGCACAGAAGCCATCGTATCGTCATTACTTACGTAATTTAACCTTCTCTACAGCATGATTGGCGCTCTTGCTTAAAATCAGGCTGGCACGCTCACGTGTGGGCAGAATATTTTCTTTCAGGTTACGCCAGTTAATCTCCCGCCATAGTTGCGTTGCGGTATTAATCGCTTCTTCTTCTGAGAGCTGGGCATAATGATGAAAATAGGAATCAGGATCGGTAAATGCGCCCTTACGGAACTTGAGGAAGCGGTTGATATACCAATCTTGTAGCAGATCTTCCGGTGCATCGACATAAATGGAAAAATCTACAAAGTCTGAGACAAAAACATGATGCGGATCGTGTGGATAATCCATTCCGCTTTGCAGCACGTTTAACCCCTCAAGGATAAGGATATCGGGCTGCTGAACCACTTTGTCACCGTCCGGAATAACATCGTAAATCAGATGCGAATAAACCGGGGCGGTCACTTCAGAAGCCCCTGATTTCAAATCAGCAACGAAATTGACCAGCCGGTGCATGTCATAAGACTGCGGGAACCCCTTTTTCTTCATCAGATTGCGTTCTTTTAAAATCGCGTTGGGATGAAGAAACCCGTCGGTAGTGATTAATTCAACCCGGCGATGTTCAGGCCAGCGACTTAGCAGGGCTTGTAACACGCGCGCCGTTGTGCTTTTACCAACAGCAACGCTTCCTGCAATGCTGATGATATAAGGGATCTTTTGCCCATCCGTGCCCAGAAACTGCTCAAGGACCGCCTGGCGTCGTAAATTAGAATTGATATAAAAATTTAGCAGACGAGACAGGGGTAAATAAATTTCAGCAACTTCTTCCAGCGAAAGATCTTCATTAATGCCTTTAAGGCGCGCAATTTCGTCCTCTGTTAATGTCATAGGAACAGAATCACGTAGCGCAGCCCATTGTTGGCGGCTGAATGTCAGGTACGGGGTAGTAAACGAGGACTCTTTATTACTCATAAGCATGCTTCTGCCAGCAAATATTTACCGAATGGCAACAGGGGAAGCCTGACGTGCCGGCCTTTCTGTGCCCTGAGGGTAATTTCAGAAAACAATGCGCAGGAGGTTAACACCAGTAAAGGGAAAAAAAGAAGGAAAAAGATACGATGACAATAGTAATCGGAACGATTCCCTGCGTTTCGATTATTCAGAGAAACAGTAAACCTGCGCTGTATAGCTTGAATTAGAAATATAAACGCGGCCTGATATAAAATCCGATCTAATAATTTCAATATATTGCCGCTGTCCTACGTGATCTTCATCACAGAGTAAGTTTTTTCTTAGCTGCCGTCAGGCCGCTGCATTATTTACTGCCGTTCCTTCCACCTGTGCGATCCGACTATTCCAGCCTGGTTGCCAACTATGATATGGACAGAGAGACATTGCCTTCACTAAAACAGAGCACTGCCGTAAGCGTAGTCGTGCCAGCAGGAGCGGTTGTTTTTTCTTCAAAAAAGTGTCATTTTGCGAAGAATTGCACAAATAATAGTCGATAGAACATTTATCGCAATTTTTTTGTTGCATACCTAAGCCGCTCTTCCTAGAATGCGCCTCACTTGATGCCGGCTTAGCTCAGTAGGTAGAGCAACTGACTTGTAATCAGTAGGTCACCAGTTCGATTCCGGTAGCCGGCACCATCAAGTACCAGGTGGGATTCCCGAGCGGCCAAAGGGAGCAGACTGTAAATCTGCCGTCACAGACTTCGAAGGTTCGAATCCTTCTCCCACCACCAAATTTAAGCTCCGGCAACAGAGCTGAACCAGAGTGGAAACGCAAAGCGGTTTCATTGTGGATGGAGGTGAAAGCCTTCGTTAAGGTTCGAGTCGAGCGGTGCGGGATAACGCGTACGGCACGGCGCGAAGGGTGAGGAGAAAAGTGACAAAGCGTCCTTCTCCTGCCACCATATCCAGACTGAGCTCAAGCACAGTCAGAGTCAGCAAGAAACGCAGGTTGGCTCGAAGCTCGAATAATAAGCCTCCTTACCTTATTATTCATATGCTACAGAAAGAACAGGTAGCCGAGTTCCAGGTTGCGGGCATCGTATAATGGCTATTACCTCAGCCTTCCAAGCTGATGATGCGGGTTCGATTCCCGCTGCCCGCTCCAGATGTGCTGATATGGCTCAGTTGGTAGAGCGCACCCTTGGTAAGGGTGAGGTCCCCAGTTCGACTCTGGGTATCAGCACCACTTCTTCATCTCCCTCCCTGATTCTTTCCTGTATAAAAAAATTCAACAGCACAGGCGATGCCTGGTTGATGTGGTGATATCACCGATTTAACCGTGTCTTAGAGGGACAATCGATGTCTAAAGAAAAATTTGAACGTTCAAAACCGCACGTCAACGTCGGTACTATCGGCCACGTTGACCACGGTAAAACTACCCTGACTGCAGCTATCACCACCGTACTGGCAAAAACCTACGGTGGCGCCGCGCGTGCATTTGATCAGATCGATAACGCGCCGGAAGAGAAGGCTCGTGGTATCACCATCAACACCTCTCACGTTGAATATGACACCCCGACTCGCCACTACGCGCACGTTGACTGCCCGGGCCACGCCGACTACGTGAAAAACATGATCACCGGTGCTGCTCAGATGGACGGCGCTATCCTGGTTGTTGCTGCGACTGACGGCCCGATGCCGCAGACCCGCGAGCACATCCTGCTGGGTCGTCAGGTAGGCGTTCCGTACATCATCGTGTTCCTGAACAAATGCGACATGGTTGATGACGAAGAGCTGCTGGAACTGGTTGAGATGGAAGTGCGTGACCTGCTGTCTCAGTACGACTTCCCGGGCGATGACACCCCGATCGTTCGCGGTTCTGCGCTGAAAGCGCTGGAAGGCGAAGCAGAGTGGGAAGAAAAAATCATCGAGCTGGCTGGTCACCTGGATACCTATATCCCGGAACCAGAGCGTGCGATTGACAAGCCGTTCCTGCTGCCGATCGAAGACGTATTCTCCATCTCTGGCCGTGGTACCGTTGTTACCGGTCGTGTTGAGCGTGGCGTAATCAAAGTTGGTGAAGAAGTTGAAATCGTGGGTATCAAAGATACTGCGAAATCTACCTGTACCGGCGTTGAAATGTTCCGCAAACTGCTGGACGAAGGCCGTGCTGGTGAGAACGTTGGTGTTCTGCTGCGTGGTATCAAACGTGAAGAGATCGAGCGTGGTCAGGTTCTGGCTAAGCCGGGCTCCATCAAGCCGCACACCCAGTTCGAATCTGAAGTGTACATTCTGTCCAAAGACGAAGGCGGCCGTCACACTCCGTTCTTCAAAGGCTACCGTCCGCAGTTCTACTTCCGTACTACTGACGTAACGGGCACCATCGAACTGCCGGAAGGCGTTGAAATGGTAATGCCGGGCGACAACATCAAAATGGTTGTTACCCTGATCCACCCGATCGCAATGGACGACGGTCTGCGTTTCGCAATCCGCGAAGGTGGCCGTACCGTTGGCGCGGGCGTTGTTGCTAAAGTTCTTGGCTAATCGCCAATAATATTTGACGCAACGTACAAGAAGAGGGCATCATTTGATGCCCTTTTTATACGCTGTAACATAGAACCTGGCTCATCAGTGATTTTTTACCCATAATCATTGCTGAGACAGGCTCTGTAGCACGGCGTAATCGACCGAGTTACGCCTCAAC
Organism: Mixta intestinalis; assembly: GCF_009914055.1. NCBI lineage: Bacteria > Pseudomonadati > Pseudomonadota > Gammaproteobacteria > Enterobacterales > Erwiniaceae > Mixta > Mixta intestinalis. Next base: position 3,407,804 of record NZ_CP028271.1, on the reverse strand, counting down.
AGCTGCATTCGGTTTGGCTGCCTCGCATGCGCGGGGCAAAATTGTTTCTGATTTATGTGGCAGGTTGGTTTATGAGTGCTAATACCGAAGCTCAAGGAAGCGGGCGCGGCCTGGAAGCGATAAAGTGGGTAGTCGTCGCCATTTTGCTGATCGTGGCAGTTGTGGGTAACTTCTATTATCGCGAAGTAACATTACCGCTGCGCGCATTGGCTGTTGTCATTCTGATCGCGGCGGCAGGCGGCATCGCGCTGCTGACGACGAAAGGTAAAGCAACGATGGCTTTCGCTCGCGAAGCCAGAACCGAAGTGCGCAAAGTCATTTGGCCTACGCGTCAGGAAACGCTGCATACCACGTTAATCGTAGCCGCGGTTACTGCCGTGATGTCACTGATTTTGTGGGGGCTGGATGGTATTCTGGTCCGTCTGGTATCGTTTATCACTGGCCTGAGGTTCTGAGATGTCTGAAGCTCCAAAAAAGCGCTGGTACGTCGTTCAGGCGTTTTCCGGTTTTGAGGCTCGCGTAGCACAGTCGCTGCGTGAGCACATCAAATTGCACAATATGGAAGAGTTGTTTGGCGACGTGATGGTCCCTACTGAAGAAGTAGTGGAAATCCGTGGCGGCCAGCGCCGTAAAAGCGAGCGCAAATTCTTCCCCGGCTATGTGCTGGTGCAAATGGTTATGAATGATGCGAGCTGGCACCTGGTGCGCAGCGTACCGCGCGTGATGGGATTCATTGGCGGAACGTCCGATCGTCCGGCACCGATTAGCGATAAAGAAGTCGATGCGATCATGAACCGTCTACAGCAGGTCGGTGACAAACCGCGTCCGAAAACGCTGTTTGAACCGGGCGAAATGGTTCGCGTTAATGATGGTCCCTTTGCCGACTTTAACGGCGTGGTGGAAGAGGTTGATTATGAGAAGAGCCGCCTGAAGGTTTCTGTCTCTATCTTTGGCCGTGCCACACCGGTTGAACTTGATTTCGGTCAGGTTGAAAAAGGCTAAATCACCCGATCGGTATTTTTGATTAAGGGTTGCAGAAGGCGCGAAATTGCCCTACAATTTCGCGCCTTTTGTTTTTATGCGCCCCTGGCGCGTAAAAGTTTAATCACGGGGAGCCTTAATCAGGCGTTATACCCAACAGAGGAAATATCATGGCTAAGAAAGTACAAGCCTATGTCAAGCTGCAGGTTGCAGCCGGTATGGCTAACCCGAGTCCGCCAGTAGGTCCGGCTCTGGGCCAGCAGGGCGTTAACATCATGGAATTCTGTAAAGCGTTTAACGCAAAAACAGACAGCCTGGAAAAAGGTCTGCCGATTCCTGTTGTTATCACCGTTTATTCTGACCGTTCTTTCACCTTCGTTACCAAAACGCCTCCGGCAGCTGTTCTGCTGAAAAAAGCGGCGGGTATCAAGTCTGGTTCCGGCAAGCCGAACAAAGACAAAGTGGGTAAAGTAACCCGTGCTCAGGTACGTGAAATCGCAGAAACCAAAGCTGCGGACATGACTGGTGCTGACGTAGAAGCGATGACTCGCTCTATCGAAGGTACTGCTCGTTCCATGGGCCTGGTAGTGGAGGATTAAGAAATGGCTAAGCTGACCAAGCGCATGCGCGTGATCCGTGACAAAGTTGATTCTACTAAACAGTACGACATCAACGAAGCTGTTGCTCTGCTGAAAGAACTGGCTACCGCTAAGTTTGTAGAAAGCGTTGACGTTGCTGTTAACCTCGGCATCGACGCTCGTAAATCTGACCAGAACGTTCGTGGTGCGACTGTACTGCCGCACGGTACTGGCCGCTCTGTACGCGTTGCTGTGTTTACTCAGGGCGCGAACGCTGAAGCTGCAAAAGCAGCTGGCGCTGAGCTGGTAGGTATGGAAGATCTGGCAGAGCAGATCAAAAAAGGCGAAATGAACTTTGACGTTGTTATCGCATCCCCGGATGCTATGCGCGTTGTTGGCCAGCTGGGCCAGGTTCTGGGTCCGCGCGGCCTGATGCCGAACCCGAAAGTGGGTACGGTAACGCCGAACGTTGCTGAAGCGGTTAAAAACGCTAAAGCTGGCCAGATTCGCTACCGCAACGACAAAAACGGCATCATCCATACCACTATCGGTAAGGTTGATTTCGACGCTGACAAACTGAAAGAAAACCTGGAAGCTCTGCTGGTTGCGCTGAAAAAAGCAAAACCGTCTCAGGCGAAAGGCGTGTACATCAAGAAAGTTAGCCTGTCTACCACCATGGGCGCTGGCGTTGCCATCGACCAGGCTGGCCTGACTGCAGTGGCGAATTAATAATCGCTTTACGCGGGCGAAAGTTTCATCTAGAATCTTACGCCCGTTGTTCTGTTAAGCAGAACATCCGACTTTACCCTGAAGCGAATATCGGCTTTGCCGCGCCAGAGTAGGGGGAAAGCGGAAAGATTTTCGGTTGGAGCCTGGCCTTATCCAGGCCTCCGTCCAAGACCGCAGGTGTTTCGCAAGAAACTTAATCGTCCTGCGTAGACGGTGACAGAGCCCGAAGAATATTTTTCTGGATTCTGCTCACCGTGTTTTAGCGCTTACCTTCTATTCGGTCGGTAAGTGAAGTGAGTTCCGGGGGAATTTGTCCTCCGGCTAAAATCCAGGAGCAAAAGCTAATGGCATTAAATCTTCAAGACAAACAAGCGATTGTTGCTGAAGTCAGCGAAGTAGCCAAAGGCGCGCTGTCTGCGGTAGTTGCGGATTCTCGTGGCGTTACCGTAGATAAAATGACTGAACTGCGTAAAGCAGGTCGTGAAGCTGGCGTTTACATGCGTGTTGTTCGCAACACCCTGCTGCGCCGCGTCGTAGAAGGTACTCAGTTTGAGTGCCTGAAAGACACGTTTGTTGGTCCGACCCTGATTGCATACTCTATGGAACACCCGGGCGCTGCTGCTCGTCTGTTCAAAGAGTTCGCGAAAGCGAATGCAAAATTCGAGGTCAAAGCTGCAGCCTTTGAAGGTGAGCTGATCCCGGCGGCGCAAATTGACCGTCTGGCAACGCTGCCGACTTACGAAGAAGCACTGGCACGTCTGATGTCGACCATGAAAGAAGCCGCTGCAGGCAAACTGGTTCGTACTCTGGCAGCCGTACGCGATGCGAAAGAAGCCGCTTAAGGCCTTCCTTTACAGCGCACTTTTACGTACACACTATTTTCTGATTCTTAGGAACAATTGTCATGTCTATCACTAAAGATCAAATTCTGGAAGCAGTAGCCGCTATGTCCGTAATGGAAGTAGTTGAGCTGGTTTCCGCTATGGAAGAAAAATTCGGCGTTTCTGCTGCTGCTGCTGTAGCTGTTGCTGCTGGCCCGGCTGAAGCTGCTGAAGAAAAAACCGAGTTCGACGTTGTACTGAAAGCTGTTGGCGCTAACAAAGTTGCTGTTATCAAAGCAGTACGTGGCGCAACTGGCCTGGGCCTGAAAGAAGCGAAAGATCTGGTTGAATCTGCACCGGCTGCGCTGAAAGAAGGCATCAGCAAAGACGACGCTGAAGCTCTGAAAAAATCTCTGGAAGAAGCTGGCGCTGAAGTTGAAGTTAAATAAGCCAACCTTCCAGGTTGCAGCCTGACTTTTAGGCTGATGGCTGGTGACTTTTTGGTCACCAGCCTTTTTGCGCTACAGGGCCTCAATGGGGTTTCGCACTGTTTGTCCATTGAGCGTCTTCAATATCTTTTTCTATCGACGCCTTAATATACTGCTTCCCTGCAGGGTTCCCTGCCCATGCAACAGCAATGAAATGATTTAAGAGTGATAGAAAGACGTATTGCGGAGGGTGTTCCCGCACGTTCCGAGAAACAAAATAGTGTTGCATGAACTGTCCTTCAGGACGGACAGATGGGTCGACTTGTCAGCTAGCTGAGGAACCCTATGGTTTACTCCTATACCGAGAAAAAACGCATTCGTAAGGATTTTGGCAAACGTCCACAGGTTCTGGACGTACCCTATCTCCTTTCTATCCAGCTTGACTCGTTCCAGAAGTTTATCGAGCAAGATCCGGAAGGCCAATATGGTCTGGAAGCTGCATTCCGTTCCGTATTCCCAATCCAAAGCTATAGCGGTAACTCTGAGCTGCAGTACGTCAGCTACCGCTTAGGCGAACCTGTCTTTGATGTTAAAGAATGTCAGATTCGTGGCGTGACCTATTCTGCTCCGCTGCGCGTTAAGCTGCGTCTGGTGATCTACGAGCGCGAAGCGCCGGAAGGCACCGTTAAAGACATCAAAGAGCAAGAAGTTTACATGGGCGAAATTCCGCTCATGACCGAAAACGGTACCTTTGTTATCAACGGTACTGAAAGGGTTATCGTTTCTCAGCTGCACCGTAGTCCTGGCGTATTCTTTGACAGCGATAAGGGTAAAACCCACTCTTCGGGTAAAGTGCTCTATAACGCACGCATCATCCCTTACCGTGGCTCATGGCTCGACTTCGAGTTTGACCCGAAAGACAACCTGTTCGTCCGTATTGACCGCCGTCGTAAACTGCCGGCCAGTATCATTCTGCGCGCGCTGAACTATACCACTGAGCAGATTCTCGATCTGTTCTTTGAGAAAGTGGTTTTTGAAATTCGCGACAACAAGCTGCAGATGGAGCTGGTACCTGAGCGTCTGCGTGGCGAAACCGCTTCTTTCGATATCGAATCGAACGGCACGGTATACGTTGAGAAAGGCCGCCGCATTACCGCGCGCCATATCCGCCAGCTGGAAAAAGATGGCATTCAGCACATCGAAGTACCGGTGGAATATATCGCAGGCAAAGTGGTTGCTAAAGACTACGTGGATGAAGGCACCGGCGAGCTGATCGTAGCGGCTAACATGGAGCTCTCTCTGGACCTGCTGGCGAAACTGAGTCAGTCCGGACACAAGCGCATTGAAACGCTGTTTACTAACGACCTCGACCACGGTCCCTACATCTCTGAAACGCTGCGTGTCGACCCGACCAACGATCGCTTGAGCGCGCTGGTTGAGATCTACCGCATGATGCGTCCTGGCGAGCCGCCGACACGTGAAGCTGCGGAAAACCTGTTCGAGAACCTGTTCTTCTCCGAAGACCGCTACGATCTTTCTGCGGTAGGCCGCATGAAGTTCAACCGTTCTCTGGGCCGCGATGAGATCGAAGGTTCCGGTATCCTGAGCAAAGAAGACATCATCGAGGTGATGAAAAAGCTCATCGGTATCCGTAACGGTAAAGGCGAAGTGGATGATATCGACCACCTCGGCAACCGTCGTATTCGCTCCGTAGGCGAAATGGCGGAAAACCAGTTCCGTGTAGGTCTGGTGCGTGTAGAACGCGCGGTGAAAGAGCGTCTCTCTCTGGGTGACCTCGACACTCTGATGCCGCAGGACATGATCAACGCCAAACCGATCTCCGCGGCAGTGAAAGAGTTCTTTGGTTCCAGCCAGCTGTCTCAGTTTATGGACCAGAACAACCCGCTGTCTGAGATTACGCACAAACGCCGTATTTCCGCGTTAGGCCCGGGCGGTCTGACCCGTGAGCGTGCGGGCTTTGAGGTTCGAGACGTACACCCGACGCACTACGGTCGCGTATGTCCAATTGAAACGCCGGAAGGTCCGAATATCGGTCTGATCAACTCGCTTTCCGTTTATGCGCAGACCAACGAATACGGCTTCCTGGAAACGCCGTACCGTCGCGTTATTGACGGCGTGGTGAGTGATGAAATTCATTACCTCTCTGCTATCGAAGAGGGTAACTACGTTATCGCGCAGGCGAACGCCCAGCTTGATGAAAACGGCGGCTTTGTTGACGATCTGGTCACCTGCCGTAGCAAAGGCGAATCGAGCCTGTTCAGCCGCGATCAGGTTGACTACATGGACGTATCCACCCAGCAGGTGGTTTCCGTCGGGGCAAGCCTGATCCCGTTCCTGGAACACGATGATGCTAACCGCGCCCTGATGGGTGCGAACATGCAACGTCAGGCGGTTCCGACTCTGCGCGCTGATAAGCCGCTGGTTGGTACCGGTATGGAACGTGCGGTAGCGGTTGACTCCGGCGTAACTGCCGTAGCCAAACGCGGCGGTACCGTACAGTATGTTGATGCTTCCCGTATCGTTATCAAAGTTAACGAAGACGAGATGTATCCGGGCGAGGCCGGCATCGACATCTACAACCTGACAAAATATACCCGTTCTAACCAGAACACCTGCATCAACCAGATGCCGTGCGTGTCTTTGGGTGAACCGGTAGAGCGTGGCGACGTGCTGGCTGACGGTCCTTCAACCGACCTCGGTGAGCTGGCGCTGGGCCAGAACATGCGCGTAGCGTTCATGCCGTGGAACGGCTACAACTTCGAAGACTCCATCCTGGTCTCCGAGCGCGTCGTACAGGAAGATCGCTTCACAACTATCCATATTCAGGAACTGGCATGTGTGTCTCGTGACACCAAGCTGGGGCCAGAAGAGATCACCGCTGACATCCCGAACGTGGGTGAAGCTGCGCTCTCCAAACTGGATGAATCCGGCATCGTTTATATCGGTGCGGAAGTGACCGGCGGCGACATTCTGGTTGGTAAGGTAACGCCGAAAGGTGAAACCCAGCTGACGCCAGAAGAGAAACTGCTGCGCGCTATCTTCGGTGAGAAAGCGTCTGACGTAAAAGACTCTTCTCTGCGTGTACCGAACGGCGTATCCGGCACCGTTATCGACGTGCAGGTCTTTACCCGCGATGGCGTGGAAAAAGACAAGCGCGCGCTGGAAATCGAAGAGATGCAGCTGAAGCAGGCGAAGAAAGACCTGACCGAAGAACTGCAGATCCTCGAAGCTGGTCTGTTCGCACGTATCCATGCGGTGCTGGTTTCCGGCGGCGTGGAAGCGGAAAAACTGGACAAGCTGCCGCGTGAGCGCTGGCTGGAACTGGGTCTGACCGACGAAGCGAAACAGAATCAGCTGGAGCAGTTGGCTGAGCAATATGACGAGCTGAAGCACGAGTTTGAGAAAAAACTCGAAGCGAAGCGCCGCAAAATCACTCAGGGCGACGATCTGGCACCAGGCGTGCTGAAAATCGTTAAGGTGTATCTGGCCGTTAAACGTCAGATTCAGCCGGGTGACAAAATGGCAGGTCGTCACGGGAACAAGGGTGTTATCTCCAAGATCAACCCGATCGAAGATATGCCGCACGATGCTAACGGTACGCCGGTCGATATCGTGTTGAACCCGCTGGGCGTACCGTCTCGTATGAACATCGGTCAGATTCTGGAAACTCACCTGGGTATGGCTGCTAAAGGTATCGGCGAGAAGATCAACGCCATGCTGAAGCAGCAACAGGAAGTGGCGAAGCTGCGTGAGTTCATCCAGCGTGCTTACGATCTGGGCGCCGACGTTCGTCAGCGTGTCGATCTGAACACCTTCTCTGATGATGAAGTGCTGCGTCTGGCTGAAAACCTGAAAAAAGGTATGCCGATCGCTACACCGGTGTTCGATGGCGCGAAAGAAAGCGAAATCAAAGAGCTGTTACAGCTGGGCGATCTGCCGACTTCCGGTCAGATCACGCTGTTTGACGGTCGTACCGGCGAGCAGTTCGAACGCCCGGTTACCGTCGGTTACATGTACATGCTGAAACTCAACCACCTGGTTGATGACAAGATGCACGCACGTTCTACCGGCTCTTACAGCCTCGTTACTCAGCAGCCGCTGGGTGGTAAGGCACAGTTCGGTGGTCAGCGCTTCGGTGAGATGGAAGTGTGGGCGCTGGAAGCATACGGCGCAGCCTATACCCTGCAGGAAATGCTCACCGTTAAGTCTGATGACGTGAACGGTCGTACCAAGATGTATAAAAACATCGTGGACGGCAACCATCAGATGGAACCGGGCATGCCGGAATCCTTCAACGTACTGTTGAAAGAGATCCGCTCGCTGGGTATCAACATCGAGCTGGAAGACGAGTAATTACACTCGCATCTGTACTGGTTACAAGGGAATTCGGGCTTGTCCCGGATTCCCTTGAGAAGTCTCACTCCGACGGGAGCTAATCCGTGAAAGACTTACTTAAGTTTCTGAAAGCGCAAACTAAAACCGAAGAGTTTGATGCGATCAAGATTGCGCTGGCCTCGCCAGACATGATCCGTTCCTGGTCTTTCGGTGAAGTGAAAAAGCCGGAAACCATTAACTACCGTACGTTCAAGCCTGAGCGCGACGGTCTTTTCTGCGCCCGTATTTTCGGGCCGGTAAAAGACTACGAATGCCTGTGCGGTAAGTACAAACGCCTGAAACACCGTGGTGTGATCTGTGAGAAGTGCGGCGTTGAAGTGACCCAGACCAAAGTGCGCCGTGAGCGTATGGGCCACATCGAGCTGGCTTCACCAACCGCGCACATTTGGTTCCTGAAATCACTGCCGTCCCGTATCGGTCTGCTGCTGGATATGCCGCTGCGCGATATCGAACGCGTGCTGTACTTCGAATCTTATGTCGTGGTTGAAGGCGGCATGACCAACCTCGAAAAGCGTCAGATCCTGACAGAAGAGCAGTATCTGGACGCGCTGGAAGAGTTTGGCGACGAATTCGATGCGAAAATGGGCGCGGAAGCGATCCAGGCGCTGCTGAAAAATATGGACCTGGAGCAGGAATGCGAACAGCTGCGTGAAGAGCTGAACGAAACCAACTCCGAGACCAAACGTAAAAAGCTGACCAAGCGCATCAAGCTGCTGGAAGCGTTCGTACAGTCTGGCAATAAGCCGGAGTGGATGATTCTGACCGTGCTGCCGGTGCTGCCGCCGGATCTGCGTCCGCTGGTTCCGCTGGATGGCGGTCGTTTTGCGACTTCTGACCTGAACGATCTCTATCGTCGCGTCATTAACCGTAACAACCGTCTGAAACGTCTGCTGGATCTGGCTGCGCCGGATATCATCGTACGCAACGAAAAACGTATGCTGCAGGAAGCGGTAGACGCCCTGCTGGATAACGGCCGTCGCGGTCGCGCCATTACTGGCTCCAACAAGCGTCCGCTGAAATCGCTGGCTGACATGATCAAAGGTAAGCAGGGTCGTTTCCGTCAGAACCTGCTGGGTAAACGTGTCGACTACTCCGGTCGTTCCGTTATTACCGTAGGTCCATACCTGCGTTTGCATCAGTGCGGTCTGCCGAAGAAAATGGCGCTGGAGCTGTTCAAACCGTTCATCTACGGCAAGCTGGAACTGCGTGGTCTTGCTACCACCATCAAAGCCGCCAAGAAAATGGTTGAGCGCGAAGAAGCTGTCGTTTGGGATATCCTCGACGAAGTTATCCGTGAACACCCGGTACTGCTGAACCGTGCGCCTACGCTGCACCGTCTCGGTATCCAGGCGTTTGAACCGGTTCTGATCGAAGGTAAAGCTATCCAGCTGCACCCGCTGGTTTGTGCGGCATATAACGCCGACTTCGATGGTGACCAGATGGCTGTTCACGTACCGCTGACGCTGGAAGCCCAGCTGGAAGCGCGTGCGCTGATGATGTCTACCAACAACATTCTGTCTCCGGCGAACGGCGAGCCTATCATCGTTCCGTCTCAGGACGTTGTTTTGGGTCTTTACTATATGACCCGCGACAAAGTGAACGCCAAAGGCGAAGGCATGGTGCTGACCGGCCCGAAAGAAGCTGAGCGTGTCTATCGCGCTGGCCTGGCCGAGCTGCATGCGCGCGTTAAAGTGCGTATCACTGAGTATGAAAAAAATGAGCAGGGCGATTTCACGCCGAAAACCAGCCTGATCGATACCACTATCGGTCGCGCTATTTTGTGGATGATCGTACCTAAAGGTCTGCCTTTCTCCATCGTCAACCAGGCGCTGGGTAAAAAGGCGATCTCCAAAATGCTGAACACCTGTTACCGCATTCTGGGTCTGAAACCGACCGTTATCTTTGCTGACCAGACCATGTACACCGGTTTTGCCTACGCAGCCCGTTCAGGCGCTTCCGTAGGTATCGATGATATGGTGATCCCGGCGAAGAAAGTGGAAATCATCACCGAAGCGGAAGCAGAAGTAGCTGAAATTCAGGAACAGTTCCAGTCGGGTCTGGTCACCGCTGGCGAACGCTATAACAAAGTTATCGATATCTGGGCTGCGGCGAACGAACGTGTTGCTAAAGCGATGATGGAAAACCTCTCTACTGAAACGGTGATCAACCGTGACGGTGAAGAAGAGAAACAGGTTTCCTTCAACAGTATCTTTATGATGGCCGACTCCGGTGCGCGTGGTTCTGCCGCTCAGATTCGTCAGCTGGCGGGTATGCGTGGCCTGATGGCGAAACCGGATGGCTCCATCATTGAAACGCCGATCACCGCGAACTTCCGTGAAGGTCTGAACGTACTTCAGTACTTCATCTCCACGCACGGTGCACGTAAGGGTCTGGCGGATACCGCACTGAAAACGGCGAACTCCGGTTATCTGACGCGTCGTCTGGTTGACGTAGCGCAGGATCTGGTGGTAACCGAAGATGACTGTGGCACCCTCGAAGGCATCACCATGACGCCGGTTATCGAAGGTGGCGACGTGAAAGAGCCGCTGCGTGAGCGCGTACTGGGCCGTGTAACGGCGGAAGACGTGCTAAAACCGGGCACGGCGGATATTCTGGTTTCCCGTAACACCCTGCTTGATGAGCACTGGTGTGACGTGTTGGAACAGAATTCTGTCGACAGCGTAAAAGTTCGCTCTGTTGTTGCCTGTGAAACAGACTTCGGCGTTTGTGCGCACTGCTACGGTCGTGACCTGGCGCGTGGTCATATCATCAATAAAGGTGAGGCTATCGGCGTTATCGCGGCACAGTCCATCGGTGAGCCGGGTACCCAGCTGACGATGCGTACGTTCCACATCGGTGGTGCGGCATCGCGTGCGGCTGCTGAATCCAGCATTCAGGTGAAAAACAAAGGTACCATCAAGCTGACCAACGCCAAGTCGGTAACCAACTCCGCTGGTAAGCTGGTGATTACTTCCCGTAACGTTGAACTGAAAATGATCGACGAATTCGGGCGCACCAAAGAAAGCTATAAAGTGCCTTACGGCGCAACCATGGCGAAAGGTGATGGTGAGCAGGTCAATGCCGGTGAAACGGTAGCGAACTGGGATCCGCACACCATGCCGGTTATCACCGAAGTGAGCGGTTTCGTCCGTTTCACCGACATGATCGACGGCCAGACCATTACCCGTCAGACTGATGAGCTGACCGGTCTGTCTTCACTCGTGGTGCTCGATACCGCAGAGCGTACCTCTGGTGGTAAAGACCTGCGTCCGGCGCTGAAAATCGTTGACGCTAACGGCGATGACGTACTGATTCCGGGCACCGATATGCCGGCGCAGTACTTCCTGCCGGGCAAAGCGATTGTGCAGCTGGAAGATGGCGTGAAAATCAGCTCTGGTGATACCCTGGCGCGTGTACCGCAAGAATCTGGCGGTACCAAGGATATTACCGGTGGTCTGCCGCGCGTTGCTGACCTGTTCGAAGCGCGTCGTCCGAAAGAACCTGCGATCCTGGCTGAAATCAGCGGTATCGTCTCCTTCGGTAAAGAGACCAAAGGTAAACGTCGTCTGGTAATTACGCCGGTTGATGGCAGCGATCCGTACGAAGAGATGATTCCGAAGTGGCGTCAGCTTAACGTATTCGAAGGTGAGCGCGTTGAACGTGGTGACGTGATCTCCGATGGTCCGGAATCTCCGCATGACATTCTGCGTCTGCGTGGCGTTCAGGCTGTGACCCGTTATATCGTTAACGAAGTGCAGGACGTTTACCGTCTGCAGGGCGTTAAGATTAACGATAAACACATCGAAGTTATCGTGCGTCAGATGCTGCGTAAAGCAACCATCGCCAGCGCGGGCAGCTCCGAGTTCCTGGAAGGCGAGCAGGTAGAATACTCACGCGTGAAGATTGCCAACCGCGATCTGGAGAACAACGGCAAAGTGGGCGCAACTTACGCTCGCGATCTGTTGGGTATCACCAAAGCATCGCTGGCAACCGAATCGTTCATCTCTGCCGCATCATTCCAGGAAACGACTCGTGTCCTGACTGAAGCAGCAGTAGCGGGCAAACGCGACGAACTGCGCGGCCTGAAAGAGAACGTTATCGTGGGTCGTTTGATCCCAGCCGGTACCGGTTACGCTTACCATCAGGATCGTATGCGTCGCCGTCAGGCGGGTGAAACGCCGGTTACGCCGCAGGTTAGCGCGGAAGAAGCGACTGCCAGCCTGGCAGAGCTGCTTAACGCAGGCCTCGGCGGCAGCGACGACGAGTAACGTCAGACGCTATGCCGTAACATTAAAAACCCTGCTTCGGCAGGGTTTTTTTATGGGCGGATAAAATCAGCAGTTGAATATCTTTACCTGGTAAGACAGGCATCAAGCACAGGCTCATCAAGAAATACCAGTTCTGTCTCATTGCTGCGTTGATAAATGTAGGCGCTGAGGTTCATATCCGGAGAGGCTCACATTTTTCCATGGACAGGATTGATGGCCGGGCGATAGCCCAGAGCCAACAGGTAATGCTCCAGCCGCCCCGTATCTGTTGCTCCTTTGAACGTTATTGCGCTGACAGAAGGGGAAGGGCCATCGCGTGTTTTGTATTCGATAATAAAATCTTTGGTAATGCGCGGTGCGCATTTGATTTCGTCTGAGGTCAGCAGATGGTATTTCAGCCAGTCTTTTTCGGTGTAGCTGGCTTCCTCGGCCCACCAGACCGGCAGAACAAAGTAGCCGGCAATAAGCACTAACAACACCAGGAAGCCGGTAATAATAGTCGCTATTTTACGGATTTTTTTTAGCATCAAGAATAATATCGCTACTCATGACAGGAACATCTAAAAAAGTTAAAGCGACATCTTCAGTATGAAGGTCAATATAGGCCGTCATTTGTCGATCTGGAGAAAACCACATTTTTCCATGGACAGGATTGATGGCCGGGCGATAGCCCAGAGCCAACAGGTAATGCTCCAGCCGCCCCGTATCTGTTGCTCCTTTGAACGTTATTGCGCTGACAGAAGGGGAAGGGCCATCGCGTGTTTTGTATTCGATAATAAAATCTTTGGTAATGCGCGGTGCGCATTTGATTTCGTCTGAGGTCAGCAGATGGTATTTCAGCCAGTCTTTTTCGGTGTAGCTGGCTTCCTCGGCCCACCAGACCGGCAGAACAAAGTAGCCGGCAATAAGCACTAACAACACCAGGAAGCCGGTAATAATAGTCGCTATTTTACGGATTTCTTTTAGCATTGAACGTTCTCGGCTGAGTGAAAATATTAAATTGCGTACCGTTATCCGTTATTACTTCAATAATACCAGATTTAAAATCAGTAAAAGGCTGTACTGACATCATAAAATTGAGTAGCTGACCATAATGTGGTATGGCATGAGGATTCTGGCGCGGATCGGGAAAAAGCAGCGGTTTAAAGAGCTTGTTTTTATACTGTCCCGGTGGACCGTAGTGATCCCAGCGTACCAGTGCTTCTGCTTTGCTGATGAGTTTAAGAAAGGGAAAATAGTTAGTAGGGCGAGTAACGCGATAAAAGCCAAACAGATCGGAAACCAGATCTTCCGCACTAAAGCCGCTATCGGTTTTCCAGCTAAAGAGCACTGAAGCCTGTAGCGACTCAAAGCGCATTGCGGTAGACATCATCATCGCCAGAGCAATTCTAAAAGAAACTGTATATCGTCTCCTCTGGCATGTCCTAAATCTATCCAGCCAAGAACTTCAGAGTAAACTAACCCATTGCGATATATCGCAGCATCAGACCCATCAATGATTTCACTACGCCCTGCCATTTTTCTCCTTGTAAACAACACCCTTTGTTCACTTTAAACACATTTGGCGTAGAAGAAATTAGCGTAATAGGTAATAACGTAACAAAATAAAAAGAAATAACATCGCTGGATACTGTGCTGAGCAGCGATAAAATGGCTATAAAAAAATAAACATCCGAGCGGATATTATCGTGGCAACAAAGTTGACACGAGTTTACCGTTTAACTTTTCCAGAACGGGAGGCAGGTGCCAAAAAAGCACCTTTATGCATTGATTGCACAGAGAGGGAGCGTAAACATGAAGTTATCTGGCAAGGCGCTGCTGTTTACAGCATGTTTTGGTTGGTTAGGCGCAACGGGTGCTGCCACGCCGTTGGATCAGCCGGTGCAGCGTATATTTCGTGAGTGGCAGGTAACCTGCAATAACCTCAACGACTGCGATATTCGCAATACAGATGAAAATATGCGTATCGTTATTTGGCATCAGGCGGGGCCGAACGGTGAGGTGGCTTTAGATATCATGAGTTTTGATGCAGATAAAGCGCAGGGAGTCTGGCTGGATGGCAAACGCTGGGATCATGCTATCGCGCGCTCCGACGCGGATGAAAATAATGATTACGCCAGCGTGCACAGTAATGACCTGGGCGATATTCAGGCGCTCATTGCGGCGGCTAAAAATGCGTTAACTCTTTCTCTGACGTCCGATAATGACGTCACGGCATCGCTCAGCGGGTTAAATGCCGCTCTGCTGTTTGTTGACGATCGGCAGGGCCGCCTGAATAACCAAACGGCGTTACTGAAAACGGGCGATGTTTCCGCTGATAATGTACCGCCGCGTCCCTCTGCTGTACCGCCAATCCCTGTCCCGCAGGTAGTACCGCTAAATAATGCGCCAGCGCTGATTAAAAGCGTTATTAACAGCCAACAGGCGATACTGAAGCAGGAAGAGTGCGAACCCTCCGAAGAGGATGTTACTCGTAGCGAAGCGCAGCCTTTGGATGCGCAACATGCTTTGGTCATGGTGAACTGTGGCATGGGCGCTTATCAATCTTCCAGCGTGCTGTTTATTACGCCGCGCAGCGCGCCTGAACAGGCAAAACAGCTAACTTTACCGTTGCCATTGAAAGATGAAGAAGGCCAACCGAACAGTGTTAGCTGGTTTACCAACGCCGGTTACGATCCGCATCGCGGCGAGCTTTTCCATTCGGCACGCGGTCGGGGAATTGCCGATTGTGGAGAAAGTGCTATCTGGCGCTATGATGGCGAAGGCTTCCGGCTAATCAGCTATAACAGCCAGCCGAGCTGCGACGGCGGTGAACCGGGCGACTGGCCTTCGGTCTGGGCAACGCCCGGTTACCCTGATCATTCCAATAGTCGATAGTTTCGTATTTAGTTAATCAATACGCTAAGCAGCGCAACCGGGCCAGTGAGGGAGTTAAGCGGCCCTGAGCTGCGCCTGACGTTAAGGCTAATCTCTGCTGTGAATAACATCCAGCAGGATTTGGCTCTTTTACCTGCCAGCTTCCAAAATAGATGCGCAATAAACACTTTGCGGAAGATTATTGCGGTGCACGTCCCAGCCAGCTATCCCAGTCTTTCCATACCGGCTGTAATCCCGCCTGCGTAAGCGCGGCGGCCACCTCCTGCGGCGGGCGATGATCGTCCGGCGAAAACTGCTCCAGCTCCGGGTGCGGATCGGCATAGCCGCCGGGCTGCGTTTTGGAAAAAGCGCTAACGCTGTTAATCGCCAGCGGCACTACCCGATCGCGAAAGCGGGGCGATTCACGCGTCGATAAAGATAGCTCTACCTCCGGTGCAAACAGGCGGAAGGCGCAGATAGTTTGCACCAGCTGCGCTTCATCCATTAGCGATGCGGGTTCAATACCGCCGGTGCAGGGACGCAGCCGTGGGAAAGAGATGGAGTAACGGCTCTGCCAGTAAGTTTGCTGAAGCCACAGCAGATGCTCCGCCAGTATAAAACAGTCGGTACGCCAGCTATCGGAAAGGCCAATCAGCGCGCCGAGGCCAATTTTATCGATCCCGGCGCGTCCCAGACGATCCGGCGTTTCCAGCCGGAAAAAGAAATCCTGCTTATTCCCTTTCAGATGGTGCTGTTGATAGATCTTTGGATGATAGGTTTCCTGGTAAACCATTACGCCATCCAGCCCGATCTTTCTCAGCCCCAGATACTCCTGCTGTGAAAGTGGCTGAACCTCCATCATCAACGAACTGAAATGGGGGCGGATCTGTGGGATATGCTGGTGGAAATAGTCGATCCCAACTTTAGCTTGATGCTCGCCGGTAACCAGCAACAGATGATCGAATCCCATGGCGCGGATCGCCTGACACTCGCGTGCGATCTCTTCGGCGTTTAGCGTCTTACGCTTAATGCGGTTGCTCATAGAGAACCCGCAATAGGTGCAGTCATTGGCGCACAGGTTAGAGAGATAGAGCGGCACGTAGAAACTGACGGTATTGCCGAAGCGCTGGCGCGTCAGACGCTGAGCTTTCTGTGCCAGCGGCTCCAGAAACTTGGCGGCGGCGGGGGAAAGCAGTGCCATCAGATCGTCACGATCCGGGCGCGGCGCGTTGAGCGCTCGCTCCACGTCCGCTGCGGTTTTACTGTGGATACGCAGCCGAATATCATCCCAGCCCAGCAGGCGCCAGCGGTCGATAAAGTCTTTCATCATGCGCGCTCCGGCTGGCTAAGGAAATCGGTAAGCGGGCTGGAGGCCGCGGCCTGAAACTGGCTTGTCCCAAGGCCACTCTGCCAGGCGATGCGTCCGGCTTCAACGGCAAGGCGGAAGGCGCGTGCCATTTCTACCGGATTGCGTGCCACAGCAATAGCCGTATTGACCAGCACCGCATCGGCACCCATCTCCAGCGCTTCGCTGGCGTGGCTGGGCGCGCCAATTCCGGCATCTACCACAACCGGCACTTTTGCCTGTTCAATAATAATATGCAGCAGATCGCGCGTTTTTAGCCCCTGATTGCTACCGATGGGCGCACCCAATGGCATAACGGCAGCGCAGCCAGCTTCCTCCAGCCGCTTGCACAATACCGGATCGGCACCGCAGTAGGGCAGTACAATAAAACCTTCTTTTACCAGCTGCGCCGCCGCCTTTAATGTTTCGATCGGATCGGGTAGCAGATAGCGCGCATCAGGATGGATCTCCAGCTTCAGCCAGCGGGTGCCTAAGGCTTCACGCGCCAGGCGAGCGGCGAAGATCGCCTCCTCAGCGGTTTTCGCGCCGGAGGTATTTGGCAGTAGCTGAACGCCCAGCGCCTGCAATGGTGCCAGAATGCCATCATCGCCGCCGCGTAAATCCAGCCGTTTCATCGCCATCGTAACCAACTGCGAGCCGGAGGCGCGCAGCGCGTCGAGCATCAGCGCAGGCGTAGCGAACTTGCCGGTGCCGGTGAAGAGTCGTGAAGAAAATGATTTATCTGCAATCTGTAACATCTCAACCTCCAGCAATTGCCTGAAAAATAACGACTTCATCGCCTTCCCGCAGTGTGCGTTGTGCCCAGCTGGCGCGGGGAACGATCTGTTGATTGACCGCCAGCGCGGTGCCTGGCTGGTGGCAGCCCAGCCTTTCCAGCAGCGTCTCCAGCGACAGCGGTGCTTCCAGGCTGAGCCTCTCGTCGTTAACCACAATATTCATTTATTGCCTCCGCATACCGGACAATGCGGATCGCGCGTCAGGCCCAGCGTGCGCCATGTCTGCTGGCGTCCGTCAAACAGGCGTAGCTGACCGTCAAGCGAGGAGCGCTGGCCCACCAGCATCTTTAGCGCCTCCAGCGCCTGCAAGGTGCCGATAGTGCCGACGACCGGCCCCAGCACGCCAGCGGTGCGGCAGTTACGTTCCGGTTCGCTGCTATCTGGCCACAGGCAGCGATAACAACCTTTTTGCCACGGTGGTGAGATAACTAACAGCTGTCCGCCAAAGCCTACGGCGCTGCCGCTGATTAACGGCGTGCCGCTGGCAACACAGGCGGCGTTAATTACGTGGCGTGTTGCCATGTTGTCGCTACAGTCCAGTACCAGATCGACCTGCGGCGCTAATTCACGCAGCTGTGCCTCGTCCATTCTTGCCTGTAGCGCGATGGTTTCTGTCTGTGGGTTCAGCGCCTGTAGCTGCTGCTGCGCCAGCGGAGCTTTGGCTTTCCCGCAGTCAGCGCTACGGTAGAGAATCTGGCGTTGCAGATTACTGATATGCAGTTTGTCATCATCGGCCAGCAGTAGCTTGCCGACGCCTGCCGCCGCCAGCCAGAGCGCTGCGGGCGCGCCCAGACCGCCCAGCCCGACGATCAATACGCTGGCGTGTTGCAGCTTCTGTTGCCCTTCTATGCCAAATTCCTCCAGCAGAAGCTGGCGGCTGTAGCGTAAAAAATCCTGGTCGTTAAGCATCAGCCTCATCTCCCGTACCGGCCAGCGCCAGCAGCGCCGCCGTTGCCGCACGCCAGTCGTCGGCCTGGGTTATGGCACTGACTACCGCGATGCTGCCGACGCCGCAGGCCAGCACCGCCGGGGCGCGTTCAAGGCTGATTCCGCCGATAGCGACGGTGGGTATATTGCCCAGTCGGGCAACATGCTTTCTGAGCTCTTCCAGACCCTGCGGCGCGGAGGGCATCTCTTTGGTTTGCGTTGGGAAAACATGGCCCAGTGCGATATAAGAAGGCCGGGCGGTCAGCGCCCGATCGATCTCGCTGTCGTCATGGGTAGAAAGGCCCAGGCGTAACCCGGCACGGCGTATAGCGTCGAGATCGGCAACGTCCAGATCTTCCTGACCCAGATGCACGCCCCAGGCACCATGCTTAATCGCCAGCTGCCAGTAATCATTGATAAACAGACGCGCCTGATATTGGCGGCCCAGCGCAATAGCCTGCTCAATCACCGGTTCTACCTCAGCGGCTGGGCGGTCTTTGATGCGTAACTGTATCGTGCGCACGCCTGCGTCAAGCAAACGCGCAATCCATTCAAGACTGTCAACGACAGGATAGAGGCCAAGCCGGAAAGGGCAGGAAGGGAAAGAGTGACTCATGCTTTTTCCTCCGGTAGTAATATCTCGGTAGGATGATAAAGTTCTCCGCCGCGCTGACGAAAAGCCTGCGACATCTGCGCCATACCCACTTCGACGGGCTGCGCCTCCGCTTCCTGTTTCGCGGCATATTCACGTACTTCCTGGGTAATTTTCATGGAGCAGAATTTCGGCCCGCACATTGAGCAGAAATGAGCGACTTTTCCCGATTCCTGCGGCAGCGTTTCGTCATGCCAGGCGCGGGCGGTATGGGGATCGAGCGCAAGGTTAAACTGATCTTCCCAGCGGAATTCAAAGCGCGCCTTCGACATGGCGTTATCACGGATCTGTGCGCCGGGATGACCTTTGGCAAGATCGGCAGCGTGAGCGGCGATCTTGTAGGCGATCAGGCCTTGTTTAACGTCCTCCTTGTTCGGCAAGCCTAAATGTTCTTTCGGCGTGACGTAGCAGAGCATTGCGCAGCCGAACCAGCCGATCATCGCCGCGCCAATACCGGAGGTGAAGTGATCGTAACCGGGGGCGATATCGGTGGTAAGCGGGCCAAGCGTATAGAAGGGCGCTTCGTGACAATGCTCCAGCTGTTCAGTCATATTGCGGCGGATCATATGCATCGGCACATGCCCCGGCCCTTCGATCATCACCTGCACATCATATTCCCAGGCGATCCTGGTCAGCTCGCCCAGCGTATAGAGTTCGGCAAACTGTGCTTCATCATTGGCGTCCTGAATCGAGCCGGGGCGCAGGCCGTCACCCAGCGACAGCGCCACATCATAGGCGGCGCAGATTTCACAAATCTCGCGAAAGTGTTGATAAAGGAAGTTTTCCTGATGGTGGGAAAGGCACCACTTCGCCATGATCGATCCGCCGCGGGAAACGATCCCGGTAAGGCGCTTCGCCGTCATCGGGACATAGCGCAACAGCACGCCAGCATGAATGGTGAAATAGTCCACGCCCTGTTCCGCCTGTTCCAGCAGCGTATCGCGGAACAGTGCCCAGGTCAGGTTTTCAGCAATGCCGTTAACCTTCTCCAGTGCCTGATAAATGGGGACGGTGCCAATCGGAACCGGGCTGTTACGCAGAATCCATTCGCGCGTTTCATGGATATAGCGCCCGGTGGAGAGATCCATCACGGTATCGGCACCCCAGCGTGTCGCCCAAACCAGCTTCTCGACTTCCTCTTCGATAGAGGAGCTGACGGAGGAGTTACCGATATTGGCATTCACCTTCACCAGAAAGTTGCGGCCAATAATCATCGGTTCCGCTTCCGGATGGTTGATATTGGCGGGAATAATGGCTCGTCCGGCGGCTACCTCCTGACGCACAAACTCCGGGGTAATATTCTCCGGCAGCCGGGCGCCGAAATCGTGCCCCGGATGTTGCTGGCGCAGTACCTCGCTGCGAATGCGTTCGCGGCCCATATTTTCCCGAAGGGCGATGAATTCCATTTCCGGCGTCACTATCCCCTGACGCGCGTAGTACAGCTGCGTAACCCGGCGGCCCGGTTTCGCCCGTCGCGGATGCGGCAGATTATCGAAACGCAGGTGATCGAGACCTTCATCTTTCAGCCGTTGCTGGCTATAGCTGGAGTTGAGTTGGGTTTGTTCGCTATCGTCGCGCTGGGCGATCCAGTCGCTGCGCAGGCGCGGCAGACCCAGATGAACATCAATTACCGCTTCGGCATCGCCATAGGGCCCCGCGGTATCGTAAACCGGTACGGCTTCGTTAGGCTCGTAACGCGGCTCGTTTTTATCACCGCCGACCAGGGTGGGGCTAAGCTGAATTTCACGCATCGGTACGCGAATATCGGGGCGGCTGCCGGTGATCCAGATGCGTTTCGAATTAGGGAAGGCGCTTCCCTGTAAGGAAGAGATAAACTGTTGCGCCTGAGTGCGCTGTTCACGACGGGTAGGTTTAGCAGACATAGCAATCTCCAGATAAAGGAACGTTGCTTGTCCGGAGTTCGGAAGGAGTAACGACACAGCATCAGCCTGCGCTGACGGCGTGAAAAGTTCTGTACTCTTGTTCCCTTCGCAGGTACTAACCTGATCAGGTTCCGCGGATCCCGAATAAACGGTCTCAGCCTAAAAGGCACTCCGACAAGATGAAAAACGGGCGTCAGGCTGGCTGACGCCCCTGACCAGCGGCGCATTACGCGACATCAGGTCATAAAAAAGCCCCTTCAGCATAAAGGGGCGTTTAAGAAACTACAAGGGGTTCTTACCCTGGGTTGCTGTTACGCGGGGCGCGTAATAGTTTGATCGTTAGCCGGTTGTAACGAGGCCAGATTATTATCGTAGGCCAGCTGGATCAGCTTATCTTCCAGCGTAAAGCGCACTTCCAGCGCTTCGCCTACTTCAGAAAGCGCCTGCTGAAACTCAAGACAGTTATCGTGATCGATAGCTGCTTCCAGATGAGAATCATATAGCTGCATAATAGTTTCGGTATTGGCTTGCAGGCCGGGGTAAATCTGTGCTGCCGCCAGCAGCGGGCTGTCGCCGGTCATCTCTTCAATGATGCGTTCATAAATATTGAAATGGCCGGTAGAAAGATAATCCACCAGGTTCTGACAAAAATTATCAAGCGCCTGTTCATCCAGCGCGGTGAGAGACTCTTTATTCGGCTTGATGCCGACCACTTGATAATAAGCAACCAACAGTTGCCTGCGCGCATTCAGCCAAAAATCTACCAGTTCATTACGGCCACCTACGCGCTCGGTCAGAACGTTTAACTGGTTAAGCATGTTTGTCTCCGTGAGTTATAGTCTTACCGCTACTTATAATTACCATCAGTACAGAGGCCGTGTCCCGTATCCTTTCCTGTTTTAAGAATAATTACGGTGCCAGTCACAAAAAGCGTGCTGAAGCAAAGGGTGCTTTCCTATGGAACGAGAACTAACAAGCGTAGACGCTGGCTGGTGGGTTGTCAGCCATGAACAGAAAATATGGTTGCCAAATGGTGAATTACCTTTCGGTACGGCACAGGAGCTGGGGCTAACCGGTGCGCGCGGGGCCGCTATCGGTGAATGGCAGGGCGATACCGTCTGGCTGATCCGCGAGAATCGCAGCGAGAGTATGGGATCGATTCGGCAGATTATCGATCTTGAGAGCGGCTTGTTTCAGCTGGCCGGGCGTGGCGTCCAGCTGGCGGAATTTATACGTTCGCACCGCTACTGCGGCTACTGCGGTCATGAAATGCACCTCAGCAACAGTGAAAACGCCTGTCTGTGTGCGCACTGTCGCCAGCGCTACTATCCACAAATTGCGCCCTGCATCATTGTGGCGATCCGCCGCGATGACAAAATCCTGCTGGCGCAGCATGCCCGTCATCGTAACAGCATCTACACCGTACTGGCAGGGTTTGTGGAAGTTGGGGAAACCCTGGAGCAGGCGGTAGCGCGTGAGGTAATGGAAGAGAGCAATGTGCGGGTAAAAAATCTGCGTTATGTCACTTCTCAGCCCTGGCCTTTCCCTCATTCGCTGATGATGGCTTTTATGGCGGAATATGATGAAGGCGAGCTGCAAATTGATAATAACGAGCTGATTGACGCTGGCTGGTTTCGCTATGACGCATTGCCGCTGTTGCCGCCTGCCGGCACCGTGGCGCGCCGTCTGATTGAAGATACGGTGGCGCTTTGCCGCGCGGTGGATGAACAACCGTAACGGTTGCGACAGGACAGCAAACTTGTTTAACTGTCGGCCATAACGGCTGCCACCAGGCGCCTGTATTTGAGAGAGCCTATGATGAGCGAATTGAAAAACGATCGTTACCTGCGAGCCCTGTTGCGCCAGCCGGTAGATGTTACGCCGGTATGGATGATGCGTCAGGCCGGACGCTATCTGCCGGAATATAAAGCCACGCGCGCGCAGGCGGGCGATTTTATGTCGCTGTGTAAAAATGCCGAGCTGGCCTGTGAAGTCACGTTACAGCCGCTGCGTCGCTATCCGCTGGATGCGGCAATCCTCTTCTCTGATATTTTAACCATTCCCGATGCGATGGGGCTGGGGCTGTGGTTCGAGGCCGGAGAAGGCCCGCGCTTCGCTGCGCCGATTACCTGCCGCGCCGACGTTGAAAAGTTACCGATCCCCGATCCTGAACAGGAGCTGGGCTATGTAATGAATGCGGTGCGTACCATCCGTAAAAACCTACAGGGCGCGGTGCCGCTGATCGGTTTCTCCGGCAGCCCGTGGACGCTTGGCACCTATATGGTGGAAGGCGGTAGCAGCAAAGCCTTTACCAAAATCAAAAAAATGATGTACGCCGAGCCGGAAACGTTGCACGCCATGCTGGATAAGCTGGCTGACAGCGTTACGCTGTATCTTAACGCGCAAATTCGTGCTGGCGCTCAGTCGGTCATGATTTTCGATACCTGGGGCGGCGTGCTGACCGGGCGCGACTACCAGCAGTTCTCACTGCACTACATGCACAAAATCGTTGACGGCCTGTTGCGCGAAAACGACGGACGCCGTGTGCCGGTGACGCTGTTCACCAAGGGCGGCGGCCAGTGGCTGGAGGCGATGGCGGCGACCGGCTGTGATGCGCTGGGCCTCGACTGGACCACCGATATCGTCGACGCGCGCCGCCGCGTAGGGGATAAGGTTGCGCTGCAGGGCAATATGGATCCGTCTATGCTTTATGCATCACCTGCGCGTATTGAGCAGGAAGTTGCGAGCATTCTGGCTGGTTTCGGTCAGGGCAGCGGACACGTATTTAATTTAGGACATGGCATTCATCAGGATGTGCCGCCTGAACACGCAGGCGCGTTTGTGGAAGCGGTGCATCGTCTGTCAGGTCCTTATCACAAGGAGTAGAGATGGATATACAGGCATTACGGACCGAACAGCTACAGCGCGCTGGAGAAGTGGTGCGCCATGATGATTTCGATGTGATGCCGCCGCGCCTGATTGGCGGCGCGGATGTCGGATTTGAGCAGGGCGGCGACGTGACCCGCGCCGCCATGGTAATCCTGGAATATCCTTCGCTAAAGCTGATCGAATATAAGGTGGCGCGTATCGCCACCATCATGCCTTACATTCCCGGTTTCCTCTCTTTCCGTGAATACCCGGCGCTGCTGGCGGCCTGGGAGCTGCTGGAACAGAAACCCGATCTGCTGTTTGTCGATGGTCATGGGATTTCGCATCCGCGTCGGCTCGGCGTTGCCAGCCATTTCGGGATGCTGGTGGATGTACCGACTATCGGCGTGGCGAAGCGTCGCCTGTGCGGACGTTTTGAGCCGCTGGACGAAGAACCCGGCTCACAGCAGCCGCTGATGGATAAAGGTGAGAAGATCGGCTGGGTCTGGCGCAGCAAAAAGCGCTGCAATCCGCTGTTTGTTTCTACTGGTCACCGTGTCAGCATTGATACCGCTTTACAGTGGGTACAGAACTGTATGGCGGGTTATCGCCTGCCGGAACCGACGCGCTGGGCGGATGCAGTCGCCTCAGAACGCAGCGCCTTTCTGCGCTGGCAGAAGGGTTAGCCGTGCCGGAAGGGATCTTTTGCGTTACACTGCCGCCAGAATGATGTTGAAGAGACCCTGTCATGTTACGTAACCCTATCCATTTGCGCCTCGAAAAGCTGGAAAGCTGGCAGCATGTGACCTTTATGGCCTGCCTCTGTGAGCGGCTTTACCCCAATTATTGGGCATTTTGCCAGCAAACCGGCTTTGCCGACGCGCAGCGCTACCGCCGCATTCTCGATCTCATCTGGGAATCCCTGACGGTAAAAGATGCAAAAATCAATTTCGATTCGCAGCTGGAAAAGCTGGAAGAAGCGATTCCGCTGGCGGACGATTTTGACGTCTACGGCGTTTATCCGGCGATCGATGCCTGCGTCGCGTTAAGTGAACTGCTGCATTCACGTCTGAGTGGGGAAACGCTTGAGCATGCTATTGAGGTCAGCAAGGCATCAATTACGACCGTAGCAATGCTGGAAATGACCCAGGCCGGGCGGGAAATGACGGATGAAGAGCTGGGCAATTTACCGGCGATTGAAGAAGAATGGGATATCCAGTGGGAGATTTTTCGCCTGCTGGCAGCCTGTGAAGAGCGCGACCTGGATCTGATAAAAGGACTGCGTTCTGACCTGCGGGAAGCCGCGATAAGTAATATCGGTATAAAAATAGAGCAATAACGCGAGAAAACGTGACTTCATGCCTCAATTGTCGCGCCTAAAGGCTTCACATTCGCCCCCTGTCTGGTCTACATTTGGGGGGCTGAAAAATGTGGCTATCGGTGCGTGCAGGCTGAAGAGTGTCAGAATCTGGCTATTCCCTCGCACTCGATGCTTAGCAAGCGATAAATACACTGTAAGGATAACTTATGAACAAGACTCAACTGATTGATGTAATTGCAGAGAAAGCGGATCTCTCCAAGTCCCAGGCTAAAGCTGCGCTGGAATCCACCCTGGCTGCAATTACCGAGTCTCTGAAAGATGGTGATGCTGTACAACTGGTTGGTTTTGGTACTTTTAAAGTTAACCACCGTGCTGAGCGCACTGGCCGCAACCCGCAGACTGGCAAAGAAATCAAAATTGCTGCTGCAAACGTACCGGCATTCGTATCTGGTAAAGCACTGAAAGACGCTGTTAAGTAATCGCGTCGTTGCAGTGAAGGTTTTACGAGGGCGGCAATGATTTGTCGCCCTTTTGTTTTATGTCGTCTGTTATCGTAACGGAGCATCATGAAGCGGCTAATTGCACTTCTGACGTTATTGTTGGCAGGATGCAGCTCGCAGCCGACGCTGCCCGCTTTTACCGCCAGCGGCTATCTTGCCGATCGCGGTTCGGTACGCATCTGGCGTAAAAACCAGGATCGCCATGTTCATATGATGACGGTGTTTGCGCCGTTTCAGGGCGGAGCGACAATCTTTACGCGTTACAACTGGCAGGATGACAACCTGGTCAGTATGGAACGTCACCTTAGCGGCGCTCAGCCGGATGACATTACCCTGCGTTTCGATCGCGACGGCAGCCTGAGCTATATGCAACGACAGCTTGCCGGACGACGCGAATCGGTCAGTGAGCAAAATATCGAACTGTATAAATTCGAGGCGCAGCGGATGTTGCGTATCAGCGATGCGCTGCTGGCGGGAAGAGTGCTGCTAAAGCAGGGGCGCTGGCAAGGGGACGAAACGTTACGTAGCTGTCAGGGCGAGCCGCTAAAGCCTGCGCTGGATGAGCATGAATGGCAGTTTGTCCGTCAGTATCGCCATGCGGCGGGACAGGCGCTTAGCGTCGCCTGGCTGGAGGCACCAGCGGGCACCCAGCTGTTGCAGGTATCAGCGGAAGATGCATGTTCATGGGAGCCGCAGGAAGCGGATTTTTGATGTCAGCCGGAAGAGAGAGCGGCTCCGCCCACGCAGAGCAGAACCGCCAGCAGATTATTTGCGGTTGATAGCGCGATAGCCGATATCATGGCGGCAGAAGCTGCCTTCCCATGAGATGGGCGTTGCCAGTTCATAGGCGCGACGTTGCGCTTCAGCAATATCTTTCCCTAACGCCGTCACGCACAGCACGCGTCCGCCGTTGGTCAGTGCACGATCGTTTTCCAGCCGGGTTCCGGCGTGAAATACTTTGCCATCCGGCAAGGCTTCCAACGGCAGACCGTGAATAACGTCACCGGTGCGGTAGTCTCCCGGATAGCCGCCTGCTGCCAGCACCACACCCAGCGCCGGACGATCGTCCCAGCGTGAATCCTGTTTATCTAACGTACCGTCGCACGCCGCCAGACAAAGCTCAACCAGATCCGATTGCAGGCGCAGCATGATCGGCTGTGTTTCGGGATCGCCGAAGCGGCAGTTAAATTCAATGACTTTAGGCTGACCGTCTTTGCCAATCATCAGCCCGGCATACAGGAAGCCGGTATAAACATTGCCTTCTGCCGCCATGCCGCGCACCGTAGGCCAGATTACCTCATCCATCACACGCTGATGGATCTCCGCTGTTACCACCGGTGCCGGAGAGTATGCGCCCATGCCGCCGGTATTCGGGCCGGTATCGCCATCGCCGACGCGCTTGTGATCCTGGCTGGTGGCCATCGGCAGCACATGCTCACCATCAACCATAACGATGAAGCTTGCTTCTTCGCCATCAAGAAACTCTTCCACCACAATCCGGTGCCCGGCGTCGCCGAAGGCGTTACCCGCCAGCATATCGCGCACGGCGGCTTCCGCCTCTTCCTGCGTCATCGCCACGATAACGCCTTTGCCCGCCGCCAGACCATCCGCCTTAATCACAATTGGCGCGCCTTTAGCTTGTACGTACTGGAGTGCCAGCTCGACATCGGTAAAGTTCTGGTATTCAGCGGTGGGAATCTGATGGCGCGCCAGAAAATCTTTGGTAAAGGCTTTTGAGCCTTCCAGCTGCGCGGCGGCTTTGGTGGGGCCGAAAATTTTTAGCCCCGCCTGACGAAATGCGTCCACCACGCCTTTTACCAGTGGCGCTTCCGGGCCGACGATAGTCAGGCCAATGTTCTCTTTTTGGGCAAAGGCCAGCAGCGCCGGGATATCAGTCGCGGCGATATCGACGTTTTGTAGCGCAGGTTCCAGCGCGGTGCCCGCATTGCCCGGCGCAACGAAAACGCGATCAGCCAGCGGAGACTGGGACGCTTTCCAGGCCAGCGCATGTTCACGCCCGCCGTTGCCGATAATTAGAATATTCATCTGTTTCTCCGGGAGCAATTAATGGCGGAAATGGCGCATATCGGTAAAGATCATTGCAATGCCGTGTTCGTTAGCGGCGGCGATCACCTCTTCGTCACGAATTGAACCGCCGGGCTGGATAACGCAGCTTACACCAACGGCAGCAGCGGCATCGATTCCGTCACGGAACGGGAAGAAGGCGTCTGACGCCATCGCGGAGCCTTCCACTTCCAGTCCTTCATCGCCTGCTTTGATACCGGCGATTTTAGCGGAATAGACGCGGCTCATCTGTCCTGCGCCGATACCGATAGTCATATTGTTGCGCGCATAAACAATGGCGTTGGATTTCACAAACTTCGCCACCTTCCAGCAGAAGAGCGCGTCACGCAGTTCCTGCTCTGTTGGCTGGCGCTTGCTGACCACGCGCAGCTGGTGGCTTTCTACCATACCCAGATCGCGATCCTGCACTAACAGGCCGCCGTTGACGCGCTTAAAGTCCAGGCCGGGAACGCGCTGCTGCCAGGTGCCGCAGGTCAGCACGCGCACGTTCTGTTTGGCCGCCGTTACCTTTAACGCCGCTTCGCTGACGGAAGGGGCAATAATCACTTCAACAAACTGACGGCTGATAATCGCTTCTGCGGTAGCTTCATCCAGTTCGCGGTTAAAGGCGATGATACCGCCGAAAGCAGAGGTAGGATCGGTTTTATAAGCGCGATCGTAAGCGTCAAGCAGAGAGCCGCCTACCGCTACGCCGCACGGGTTAGCGTGCTTCACGATAACGCAGGCGGGCTCATCAAAGGCTTTAACGCACTCCAGCGCGGCATCGGTATCGGCAATGTTGTTATAGGAGAGCGCTTTGCCCTGAAGCTGTTGCGCGGTGGCGACGGAAGCTTCTTTAACTTCCTCTTCTATATAGAATGCGGCCTGCTGGTGGCTGTTCTCGCCGTAGCGCATATCCTGTTTCTTGATAAAGTTCAGGTTCAGGGTACGAGGGAAGCGTCCGGCTGGCGCGTTTGTTTCGCCATGGTAGGCGGGCACCAGGCTGCCGAAATAGTTGGCGATCATGCTGTCGTAAGCGGCGGTGTGTTCAAACGCCTTAATCGCCAGATCGAAACGGGTTTCCAGCGTTAACGCATTCTCATTAGCATCCAGCTCGGCAATGATTGCCTGGTAGTCGCTGCTTTTCACTACGATGGCGACATCTTTATGGTTCTTGGCCGCTGAGCGTACCATCGTCGGCCCGCCAATATCGATATTCTCTACCGCGTCCTCCAGCGTGCAGCCTTCACGCGCTACGGTCTGAGCAAAAGGATAAAGGTTAACGACAACCATATCGATCGGTGCAATATGGTGCTCCGCCATGATGGCGTCATCCTGACCGCGACGCCCCAAAATACCGCCGTGTACTTTTGGATGCAGCGTTTTAACACGACCGTCCATCATCTCCGGGAAACCGGTGTAATCGGAAACCTCTGTTACCGGCAGGCCCGCGTCTGCAAGCAGGCGAGCGGTACCGCCGGTGGAGAGCAGTTCAACACCCCGGCTGGAAAGAGCCTGAGCGAATTCGACGATACCGGCTTTATCAGAAACGCTGAGCAGAGCACGGCGTACAGGGCGACGTTGTTGCATGGTGGTTTTATCCCTTGGCTTTGGTTCGCAAGTAAAGAGCGTTACATCAAGCTTAAGAATTAATACAGCCGTAAGCTTCAGGTAACGCCCCATCAGGGGCATTGCTAACGTCGGCTGGCATTGTAGCGAAAACGTTTGCGCGATGCTCGTCTAAATTAAATGGCTGGCGCAATGTGGGTAATTCTGTGGATAACTGGGTATAAACCCGGCTTTTGCTGAGGATTGCAGCAAACAGTCATTTTATTGCAATTTAGCGGTTGCAGCGCCGCGAGAACTCCCTA
This sequence comes from Mixta intestinalis, assembly GCF_009914055.1. Taxonomy (NCBI): domain Bacteria; kingdom Pseudomonadati; phylum Pseudomonadota; class Gammaproteobacteria; order Enterobacterales; family Erwiniaceae; genus Mixta; species Mixta intestinalis. The sequence continues at coordinate 3,378,499 of NZ_CP028271.1, read as the reverse complement.
TAATGCGCCTCCATCGACACGGCACAGCGGCTTACGCCACGCGGTGTTGAGCGGTTCAGCGGTTCTGAATCGCCGGAGAAAAACTTCCCGAAAAAGGGGTTGACTCTGAAAGAGGAAAGCGTAATATACGCCACCTCGCAACACGGCGAAGCGCCCTGTTGCACTGCTCTTTAACAATTTATCAGACAATCTGTGTGGGCACTCACGGAACGGATATCGCAAACTAATTGCAGTATCAAAGTCTCTGAGTGAACACGTAATTCATTACGACGTTTTTCTCTGAGCATCAGACTTTAATTGAAGAGTTTGATCATGGCTCAGATTGAACGCTGGCGGCAGGCCTAACACATGCAAGTCGAACGGTAGCGGGAAGAAGCTTGCTTCTTTGCCGACGAGTGGCGGACGGGTGAGTAATGTCTGGGAAACTGCCCGATGGAGGGGGATAACCACTGGAAACGGTGGCTAATACCGCATAACGTCTTCGGACCAAAGTGGGGGACCTTCGGGCCTCACGCCATCGGATGTGCCCAGATGGGATTAGCTTGTTGGTGGGGTAACGGCTCACCAAGGCGACGATCCCTAGCTGGTCTGAGAGGATGACCAGCCACACTGGAACTGAGACACGGTCCAGACTCCTACGGGAGGCAGCAGTGGGGAATATTGCACAATGGGCGCAAGCCTGATGCAGCCATGCCGCGTGTATGAAGAAGGCCTTCGGGTTGTAAAGTACTTTCAGCGGGGAGGAAGGGGTGAGCCTTAATACGGTTCGTCATTGACGTTACCCGCAGAAGAAGCACCGGCTAACTCCGTGCCAGCAGCCGCGGTAATACGGAGGGTGCAAGCGTTAATCGGAATTACTGGGCGTAAAGCGCACGCAGGCGGTCTGTCAAGTCGGATGTGAAATCCCCGGGCTCAACCCGGGAACTGCATCCGAAACTGGCAGGCTTGAGTCTCGTAGAGGGGGGTAGAATTCCAGGTGTAGCGGTGAAATGCGTAGAGATCTGGAGGAATACCGGTGGCGAAGGCGGCCCCCTGGACGAAGACTGACGCTCAGGTGCGAAAGCGTGGGGAGCAAACAGGATTAGATACCCTGGTAGTCCACGCCGTAAACGATGTCGACTTGGAGGCTGTGAGCTTGACTCGTGGCTTCCGGAGCTAACGCGTTAAGTCGACCGCCTGGGGAGTACGGCCGCAAGGTTAAAACTCAAATGAATTGACGGGGGCCCGCACAAGCGGTGGAGCATGTGGTTTAATTCGATGCAACGCGAAGAACCTTACCTGGTCTTGACATCCACGGAAGACTGCAGAGATGCGGTTGTGCCTTCGGGAGCCGTGAGACAGGTGCTGCATGGCTGTCGTCAGCTCGTGTTGTGAAATGTTGGGTTAAGTCCCGCAACGAGCGCAACCCTTATCCTTTGTTGCCAGCGCGTGATGGCGGGAACTCAAAGGAGACTGCCGGTGATAAACCGGAGGAAGGTGGGGATGACGTCAAGTCATCATGGCCCTTACGACCAGGGCTACACACGTGCTACAATGGCGCATACAAAGAGAAGCGACCTCGCGAGAGCAAGCGGACCTCACAAAGTGCGTCGTAGTCCGGATCGGAGTCTGCAACTCGACTCCGTGAAGTCGGAATCGCTAGTAATCGTGGATCAGAATGCCACGGTGAATACGTTCCCGGGCCTTGTACACACCGCCCGTCACACCATGGGAGTGGGTTGCAAAAGAAGTAGGTAGCTTAACCTTCGGGAGGGCGCTTACCACTTTGTGATTCATGACTGGGGTGAAGTCGTAACAAGGTAACCGTAGGGGAACCTGCGGTTGGATCACCTCCTTACCAGCGGATACCATTCGGTGAAGTGCTCACACAGATTGTCTGATAGAAAGCATGAGCAAGGCGTCTTGCGAAGCAGACTCAGTGTCCCCTTCGTCTAGAGGCCCAGGACACCGCCCTTTCACGGCGGTAACAGGGGTTCGAATCCCCTAGGGGACGCCACTTGCTGGTACGTAAGTGAAAGTTACCTGCCCCCATATCTTAAAACTGACTTTAGCGAGTCGGCTTTAAGATATTGCTCTTTAACAATCCGGAACAAGCTGAAAATTTGAAAGAGCGGCTTTTTTACAGAAGCCGTTCAGAGTCTCTCAATTTCTCGCGCCGGTAAGTGTCTCACGAGACGCTTGCGGGTTGTGAGGTTAAGCGACGAAGCGTACACGGTGGATGCCCTGGCAGTCAGAGGCGATGAAGGGCGTGCTAATCTGCGATAAGCGCCGGCAAGGTGATATGAACCGCAATAATCGGCGATACCCGAATGGGGAAACCCAGTGCAATCCGTTGCACTATCATGTCATGAATACATAGTGGCATGAGGCGAACCGGGGGAACTGAAACATCTAAGTACCCCGAGGAAAAGAAATCAACCGAGATTCCCTGAGTAGCGGCGAGCGAACGGGGAAGAGCCCAGAACCTGAATCAGCGCGTGTGTTAGTGGAAGCGTCTGGAAAGGCGCACGGTACAGGGTGACAGTCCCGTACACAAAAGCGCATGCGCTGTGAGTTCGACGAGTAGGGCGGGACACGTGGTATCCTGTCTGAACATGGGGGGACCATCCTCCAAGGCTAAATACTCCTGACTGACCGATAGTGAACCAGTACCGTGAGGGAAAGGCGAAAAGAACCCCGGCGAGGGGAGTGAAACAGAACCTGAAACCGTGTACGTACAAGCAGTGGGAGCCTACTTGTTAGGTGACTGCGTACCTTTTGTATAATGGGTCAGCGACTTATATTCTGTAGCAAGGTTAACCGCATAGGGGAGCCGAAGGGAAACCGAGTCTTAACCGGGCGCTAAGTTGCAGGGTATAGACCCGAAACCCGGTGATCTAGCCATGGGCAGGTTGAAGGTTGGGTAACACTAACTGGAGGACCGAACCGACTAATGTTGAAAAATTAGCGGATGACCTGTGGCTGGGGGTGAAAGGCCAATCAAACCGGGAGATAGCTGGTTCTCCCCGAAAGCTATTTAGGTAGCGCCTCGTGAATTCATCTCCGGGGGTAGAGCACTGTTTCGGCTAGGGGGCCATCCCGGCTTACCAACCCGATGCAAACTGCGAATACCGGAGAATGTTATCACGGGAGACACACGGCGGGTGCTAACGTCCGTCGTGAAGAGGGAAACAACCCAGACCGCCAGCTAAGGTCCCAAAGTCATGGTTAAGTGGGAAACGATGTGGGAAGGCCCAGACAGCCAGGATGTTGGCTTAGAAGCAGCCATCATTTAAAGAAAGCGTAATAGCTCACTGGTCGAGTCGGCCTGCGCGGAAGATGTAACGGGGCTAAACCATGCACCGAAGCTGCGGCAGCGACACGTAAGTGTTGTTGGGTAGGGGAGCGTTCTGTAAGCCTGCGAAGGTGTGCTGTGAGGCATGCTGGAGGTATCAGAAGTGCGAATGCTGACATAAGTAACGATAAAGCGGGTGAAAAGCCCGCTCGCCGGAAGACCAAGGGTTCCTGTCCAACGTTAATCGGGGCAGGGTGAGTCGACCCCTAAGGCGAGGCCGAAAGGCGTAGTCGATGGGAAACGGGTTAATATTCCCGTACTCGGCGTTACTGCGAAGGGGGACGGAGAAGGCTATGTTGGCCGGGCGACGGTTGTCCCGGTTTAAGCGTGTAGGCTGAGCATCCAGGCAAATCCGGATGCTTAAGGCTGAGGCGTGATGACGAGGCGCTACGGCGCTGAAGCAACAAATGCCCTGCTTCCAGGAAAAGCCTCTAAGCTCCAGGTAACGCGGAATCGTACCCCAAACCGACACAGGTGGTCAGGTAGAGAATACCAAGGCGCTTGAGAGAACTCGGGTGAAGGAACTAGGCAAAATGGTGCCGTAACTTCGGGAGAAGGCACGCTGGCGCGTAGGTGAGGGGACTTGCTCCCGGAGCCGAGGCCAGTCGAAGATACCAGCTGGCTGCAACTGTTTATTAAAAACACAGCACTGTGCAAACACGAAAGTGGACGTATACGGTGTGACGCCTGCCCGGTGCCGGAAGGTTAATTGATGGGGTCAGCGGCAACGCGAAGCTCTTGATCGAAGCCCCGGTAAACGGCGGCCGTAACTATAACGGTCCTAAGGTAGCGAAATTCCTTGTCGGGTAAGTTCCGACCTGCACGAATGGCGTAATGATGGCCAGGCTGTCTCCACCCGAGACTCAGTGAAATTGAACTCGCTGTGAAGATGCAGTGTACCCGCGGCAAGACGGAAAGACCCCGTGAACCTTTACTACAGCTTGACACTGAACACCGGTCCTTGATGTGCAGGATAGGTGGGAGGCTTTGAAGCGCGGACGCCAGTCCGCGTGGAGCCGCCCTTGAAATACCACCCTTTAATGGCTGGTGTTCTAACGTAGGCCCGTAATCCGGGCTGCGGACAGTGTCTGGTGGGTAGTTTGACTGGGGCGGTCTCCTCCCAAAGCGTAACGGAGGAGTACGAAGGTCAGCTAATCACGGTCGGACATCGTGAGGTTAGTGCAATGGCATAAGCTGGCTTGACTGCGAGAGTGACGGCTCGGGCAGGTGCGAAAGCAGGTCATAGTGATCCGGTGGTTCTGAATGGAAGGGCCATCGCTCAACGGATAAAAGGTACTCCGGGGATAACAGGCTGATACCGCCCAAGAGTTCATATCGACGGCGGTGTTTGGCACCTCGATGTCGGCTCATCACATCCTGGGGCTGAAGTAGGTCCCAAGGGTATGGCTGTTCGCCATTTAAAGTGGTACGCGAGCTGGGTTTAGAACGTCGTGAGACAGTTCGGTCCCTATCTGCCGTGGGCGCTGGAAGACTGAGAGGGGTTGCTCCTAGTACGAGAGGACCGGAGTGAACGCACCGCTGGTGTACGGGTTGTCATGCCAATGGCACTGCCCGGTAGCTACGTGCGGAAGAGATAAGTGCTGAAAGCATCTAAGCACGAAACTTGCCTCGAGATGAGTCTTCCCTGAGGCCTTTGAGCCTCCTGAAGGGACGTTGAAGACGACGACGTTGATAGGCCGGGTGTGTAAGCGCAGCGATGCGTTGAGCTGACCGGTACTAATGACCCGTGAGGCTTAACCTTACAACGCCGGAAGCGTTTTGGGGAAAGAGAGAGACGCGAGAATTTTCAGTTTGTTCACCGGATTAAAGCATCAAGCGGGAGCGGGTAAAAGCGCGTTCCGGCGACAAGAATTTGCCTGGCGGCGAGAGCGCGGTGGTCCCACCTGACCCCATGCCGAACTCAGAAGTGAAACGCCGCAGCGCCGATGGTAGTGTGGGGCTTCCCCATGCGAGAGTAGGGAACTGCCAGGCATCAAACAAACGACGGAGCCCCGGCGAAAGCCGGGGCTTTTTCGTCTCTGCAATATCCAGGTTTTCCTTTCCTTTTTCCTGCCGGGAAAATTTTCACCCTGTTTTTCTGATCAACAGATCAATCCCACCTTTCCTGACCAGCCTTTTCCGATTTTTTCTATAACCAATTTCATGTTTTTTTAGCTCCGTTATTCCGCTTATGCCGTTTTGTATGAAACATTTTCAATTTCTGCCTGAAGACTCGACATTTTACACGCCACAGGTTATTTTTAGGCATCTGGATGTCTAAACGTATAAACGTGTGTTGTGAGGAAAACAGGTTATGCCGATTCGGGTACCCGATGAACTACCAGCCGTAAACTGTCTGCGTAATGAGAATGTGTTTGTCATGACCCATTCCCGCGCCAGCGTTCAGGAAATTCGACCGCTCAAAGTGCTGGTACTGAATCTGATGCCGAAAAAGATCGAGACAGAAAATCAGTTTTTGCGCCTGCTTTCCAACTCGCCGCTACAAATTGATATTCAGCTGTTGCGTATCGACAGTCGTGAATCGCGTAATACGCCTATGGAGCACCTCAATAACTTCTACTGCAACTTTGAAGATATCGCTCATGATAACTTTGATGGCCTGATAGTGACCGGTGCCCCGTTAGGTTTGGTGGATTTTCAGGATGTCGCCTACTGGCCACAGATCCAGCGCGTACTGCACTGGGCTAAAGAGCATGTCACCTCAACCCTGTTTGTCTGCTGGGCGGTACAGGCCGCGCTCAACATCCTCTACGGTCTCCCAAAACAGACCAGGGCTACCAAGCTGTCAGGCGTCTATGAACATCAAACGCTGCAACCGCATGCGTTGTTGACTCGTGGTTTCGACGATACCTTCCTTGCTCCACATTCGCGCTATGCCGATTTTCCTGCACAGCTCATCAGGGACTATACCGATCTGGAAATCTTCGCTGAATCTGAGCTGGCAGGACCTTATCTGTTAGGCAGCAAAGATAAACGCCTGGCTTTTGTCACCGGCCATCCGGAATATGATGCGCTAACGCTGGCGGGTGAATATCAGCGTGACTGCGAAGCCGGTCTAAATCCGGTTATTCCCTGTAATTATTTTCCACAAGATAATCCGACATTGCCGCCGCGCGCCAGCTGGCGCAGCCACGGTAATTTGCTGTTCTCTAACTGGCTTAACTATTACGTTTACCAGATCACACCTTACGATTTACGGCATATGAATCCCACGCTCGACTAGGTAAAAAAGCGTTGCCAGTGAAAGTGCGCAGCAACTCACCGTTACGACACGCTGGCTCTTATAACTATTAATAAAAACAGCGTGATCTACGGAGTCGTTTTCCCGATTCGTAGACGGTAATAAGAATGATGAGACAGGTGAAATAAGAGTGAATAACAGAATCGATACGCTGCATCAGCAGCTGGCACAGCGCATTATGGTGCTGGATGGCGGTATGGGCACCATGATCCAGAGCTATCGGCTGGAGGAAAAGGATTACCGCGGTGAGCGCTTTGCCGACTGGCCCAGCGATCTGAAGGGAAATAACGATCTGCTGGTACTGACGCAGCCAGAGATCATACGTTCTATTCACTGCGCCTATCTGGAAGCTGGTGCCGATATTCTGGAAACCAACACCTTTAACGCCACCACGATCGCCATGGCGGATTACCAGATGGAGTCGTTGTCGGCAGAAATTAACTATGCCGCCGCAAAGCTCGCCCGCGCCTGCGCTGACGAATGGAGCGCTAAGACACCGCATCGTCCACGCTATGTGGCTGGCGTGCTGGGCCCGACTAACCGCACCTGCTCTATTTCGCCTGACGTTAACGATCCCGCCTTTCGTAATATCACCTTTGAGCAGCTGGTTACCGCCTATCGCGAATCCACGCGTGCGCTGATTGAGGGCGGCGTCGATCTGTTGATGATCGAAACCATTTTTGACACGTTAAACGCCAAAGCCGCCATTTTCGCGATCCAAAGTGAATTTGAAGCGCTGGGCGTCACGCTGCCGCTGATGATCTCTGGCACCATTACCGATGCTTCCGGACGCACGCTGTCGGGTCAGACAACCGAAGCCTTTTATAACTCGTTGCGCCATGCTGAACCGCTGTCGTTTGGTTTGAACTGCGCATTGGGGCCGGATGAACTGCGTCAGTACGTGGCGGAAATGTCTCGTCTTGCTGAATGCTGCGTTAGCGCGCATCCCAACGCCGGGTTGCCTAACGCCTTTGGCGAATACGATCTGGATGCCGCGGTCATGGCTGAGCAGATCAGCGAATGGGCACGCGCTGGCTTTCTTAATATCGTTGGCGGCTGCTGCGGTACCACGCCCGCACATATTGCCGCTATGGCCCGTGCGGTGGACGGCGTAGCGCCGCGTAAACTTCCACAGCTAGCGGTAGCCTGCCGTCTTTCCGGCCTTGAGCCGTTAAATATCGGCGCTGACTCGCTGTTTGTTAACGTCGGCGAGCGTACCAACGTTACCGGTTCGGCCAAATTTAAGCGGTTGATCAAAGAAGAGAAATATAGCGAGGCGCTGGATGTCGCACGGCAACAGGTAGAAAACGGTGCGCAAATCATCGATATCAATATGGATGAGGGCATGCTCGACGCTGAGGCGGCGATGGTGCGCTTCCTGAACCTGATTGCTGGCGAGCCGGATATTGCCCGCGTGCCGATTATGATCGATTCCTCCAAATGGGAAGTGATCGAAAAAGGCTTACGCTGCATCCAGGGGAAAGGCATCGTCAACTCCATCTCGATGAAGGAGGGCGTTGCTGCCTTTATTGAACATGCGCGGCTGGTGCGGCGTTACGGCGCGGCGATGGTGGTTATGGCCTTTGATGAAGAAGGCCAGGCGGACACGCGGGCACGTAAAATTGAAATCTGTCGTCGGGCTTATCAGATCCTGACAGAAGAGGTGGGTTTCCCGCCGGAAGATATTATTTTCGATCCCAACATCTTTGCGGTTGCCACCGGCATCGATGAGCATAACAACTATGCGATGGATTTTATCGGTGCCTGCGAGGATATTAAACGCGAGCTCCCGCACGCGCTGATCTCTGGCGGCGTCTCCAATGTTTCATTCTCATTTCGCGGAAACGACCCGGTACGCGAGGCTATTCACGCGGTATTCCTCTATTACGCCATCCGCAACGGTATGGATATGGGCATCGTCAACGCCGGTCAGCTGGCTATTTATGACGATCTGCCCACTGAACTGCGCGATGCGGTTGAAGATGTTATTTTAAACCGACGCGCCGACGGCACCGAGCGCCTGCTGGATCTGGCGGAGAAATATCGCGGCAGTAAAAGCGATGATGAGAGCAGTAAACCGCAGGCGGAATGGCGCAGCTGGGACGTGGCGAAGCGGCTGGAATATTCGCTGGTTAAAGGTATCACCGAATTTATCGAAGAGGATACCGAGGCGGCGCGTCTGGAAGCCGATCGGCCTATTGAAGTGATCGAAGGACCACTGATGGCCGGGATGAATGTCGTTGGCGATCTCTTCGGCGAAGGGAAGATGTTTCTGCCGCAGGTGGTGAAATCGGCACGCGTCATGAAGCAGGCGGTGGCCTGGCTGGAACCCTATATTCAGGCCAGCAAGGCGGTCGGCAGCAGTAACGGCAAGATCGTGCTGGCGACGGTAAAAGGCGATGTGCATGATATCGGTAAAAATATCGTTGGCGTGGTATTGCAGTGCAACAATTATGAAATTATCGATCTCGGCGTAATGGTGCCGACAGAAAAAATTCTTAAGACCGCGCGCGAAGAGAAGGCAGATATTATTGGCCTGTCGGGGCTGATTACGCCTTCGCTGGATGAGATGGTTAACGTCGCCAAAGAGATGGAGCGCCAGGGCTTTACGCTGCCGCTGCTGATTGGCGGCGCGACCACATCAAAAGCGCATACCGCAGTGAAAATTGAGCAGAACTACAGCGGCCCGACGGTCTATGTGCAGAATGCTTCGCGTACCGTAGGCGTCGTTTCTGCACTGCTGTCGCCTACGCAGCACGATGATTTTGTTGCCCGCACGCGTAAAGAGTATGAAACGGTGCGCATACAGCACGCGCGTAAAAAGCCGCGCACGCCGCCGGTAACGCTCCAGGCGGCGCGGGAAAATGATTTCGCCTTCGACTGGGCGCACTACACGCCGCCGGTGGCGCATCGACTGGGCGTTAGTGAAGTGCGGGCCTCTATTGAAACGCTACGTCACTATATTGACTGGACGCCCTTTTTCATGACCTGGTCTCTGGCAGGGAAATACCCGCGCATTCTGGAAGATGAGGTTGTTGGAGAAGAGGCGCAGCGGCTGTTTGCCGACGCCAATGCCATGCTGGATCGGCTGAGCGCTGAGGGCAGCCTGACGCCACGCGGCGTGGTAGGCATCTTTCCAGCTAACCGTGTAGGCGATGATATTGAAATCTATCGTGATGAGTCACGCACGCAGGTTATCGCCATCAGCCACCATTTGCGTCAGCAAACGGAGAAGGTAGGCTTTGCAAACTATTGCCTGGCGGATTTTATCGCGCCGAAAGCGAGCGGAAAGGCGGACTACCTTGGCGCTTTTGCCGTAACCGGCGGCCTGGAAGAAGATGCATTGGCACAGGCCTGGGAGCGCCAGCACGACGATTACAATAAAATTATGGTGAAAGCGCTGGCCGATCGTCTGGCGGAAGCCTTTGCCGAATATTTGCATGAGCGGGTGCGTAAGGTTATCTGGGGCTACGCGGCCAATGAAAATCTTAGCAACGAAGAACTGATCCGCGAGAACTATCAGGGAATCCGTCCGGCTCCTGGCTATCCCGCCTGTCCGGAACATACCGAGAAAGCCACCATCTGGCAGCTGCTGGAGGTAGAGCGCCATACCGGTATGAAGCTGACGGAATCTTTCGCCATGTGGCCCGGCGCTTCGGTTTCCGGCTGGTATTTCAGCCATCCTGACAGCCGCTACTTTGCCGTGGCGCAGCTGCAACGCGATCAGATTGAGGATTATGCGCAGCGTAAAGGAATGGCGGTCAGCGAAGTCGAGCGCTGGCTGGCTTCGCATCTCGGCTATGATGCGGATTAAGACGCGGTATCAGGTCAGCTTCACCAGCTGGCCTTATCGCTTATCCTGAAAATGGGTTCCTGCACGCCAGCTCCGGCTGGCGGATAACTTCTTTACCGTTAACCGCCCGCAACCGGACTTAACTTTACCTGCCACTCGTCGCTATTGGTCTACATTTATAGTGCCGCCAGTATTAACTTGCCTGAAAAATAAGCTAAAAATATGCCGCCGTGGTGTGCTTAAAGGGCAGGCATTTCCTTCATTTGTTGATTTTTTCTGTCGGGCTGGCAACCAATGCTGCTTTAGTCCGGCACGAAGGAGTGGATAGTTGTGTTAACTCTGCTTAATTTACTTTCCGCCGTCGCGTTACTGGTATGGGGCACGCATATTGTCCGTACCGGTATTATGCGCGTTTACGGTGCGGATCTGCGGCGCGTGCTAAGCCGCAGCGTAGAAAAAAAACCGATGGCTTTTATCGCCGGTATTGGCGTGACGGCGCTGGTGCAGAGCAGCAATGCTACCACGCTGTTAGTCACTTCATTCGTGGCACAAAACCTGGTAGGGCTAACGCCCGCTTTGGTTATTATCCTCGGCGCTGATGTCGGGACGGCGATCATGGCGCGCGTGCTGACCTTTGATCTCTCCTGGCTATCGCCGCTATTTATCTTCTTTGGCGTGGTATTTTTCCTTGGGCGTAAACAGTCGCGTGCCGGTCAGCTGGGGCGGGCCAGTATCGGCTTAGGCTTGATTCTGCTGGCGCTACAGCTGGTGGTCGAGGCGGCACGCCCGATTACTCAGGCATCGGGCGTGCAGGTTCTTTTCTCGTCGCTAACCGGCGATATCATGCTGGATGCGCTGATCGGCGCGGTATTTGCCATTATCAGCTATTCCAGCCTGGCGGCGGTGCTGCTGACGGCCACCTTAACGGCAACCGGCGTCATTTCCTTTCAGGTAGCACTGTGCCTGGTTATCGGCGCTAACCTTGGTAGCGGCCTGCTGGCGATGCTCAATAACAGTGGCTCTAACGCCGCCGGGAAGCGCGTGGCGCTTGGCAGCCTGTTGTTTAAAGCTATCGGCTGCGTGCTGGTACTGCCTTTTATACATGTGCTGGCACCCTGGCTTGACAGGTTGCCGGTTCATGATGAAGAGCTGGTAATTTTCTTTCATGTCTTCTACAACCTGATCCGCTGCGTAATTATGGTGCCCTTCACCGATCCAATGGCGCGCTTGTGTAAACGGCTGATCCGGGACGATCAGGAGAATGACGCACGTCTGAAGCCGAAACATCTCGATCGCAGCGCGCTCGATACCCCCGCGCTGGCGCTGGCAAATGCGGCGCGTGAAACGCTGCGCATGGGCGATGTATTGGAGTTGATGATGTTTAACTTCAGTAAGGTTATTCACGGTGAACCGCGTCAGGATCGTGAAATACGGCGGCTGGATGATGATGTGGATGTGCTCTATACCGCCATCAAACTTTACCTGGCGCGGATGCCAAAAGAGGATCTGCCGGAAGAGGACTCGCGCCGCTGGGCTGAAATCATTGAAACTGCGCTGAATCTGGAGCAGGCGGGCGATATTATTGAACGCATGAGCGGCGACGTAGCCGATAAGTCACTGGCTGCGCGTCGCGCTTTTTCACCGGAAGGGCTAAAAGAGCTGGAGCAGCTGCATGAGCAGCTAATGAATAACCTGCGGCTGGCGCTGTCGGTATTTCTGTCGCGCGATATCGCCAGCGCAAAACGGCTGCGCCGCGCCAAACATCGCCTGCGTATGATGATTCGCCGCTTTTCCCACGCGCATGTCGATCGACTGCATCAGAAGAATGTGCAGAGTATTGAAACCAGTTCGCTGCATTTGGGGCTGTTGGGCGATATGAAGCGCCTGAATTCGCTGTTCTGTGCGGTGGCCTATAGTGTACTGGAGCAGCCGGATGATGAGCGGGATGAAGGGTGACGGGATATTTTGAAACGTAAAATCCCGCGCAAAGCCGCGCGGGACAAACAGGCCTGTTTTACATCTTCTTCTCTGCAACCGGCTTACCTGACCAGTAACCTGCCAGTAGCGAGCCGGAGAGATTATGCCAGACGGAAAACAGCGCGCCGGGCAGTGCCGCCAGCGGCGAGAAATAAAGTTTACCCAGCGTTGCTGCGAGCCCGGAGTTCTGCATGCCGACTTCCAGCGCCAGCGTGCGGCAGGTAGACTCATCGAAACCAAAGAGCTTGCCACCCCAGTAGCCGCCAAGCAGCCCGGTGGCGTTATGCAGCATGACCGCGACGATCGTTACCAGCCCCACTGAACCGATAAAACCCTGGCTGCCTGCTACCACGGCGCTGATAATCAGCAGAATAGCGATCATGGAGAAAGCAGGCAGCCACGGCTCAATACGTTTAACCAGGCTATTCATGCTGTGATGGATAATCAGGCCGAGACCAATCGGAATTACCACAATTTTGATGATGCTGAGCAGCATGCCCATCACATCCACTTCGATATGGGTATCGACATACAGACGCGTCAGCAGCGGCGTAGCGAAAACGCCGACCAGCGCCGACACTGAAGAGATAGTGACCGACAGCGCCACATCGCCTTTCGCCAGATAGATCATTACGTTGGAGGCAGTACCGCTGGCAACGCTGCCAACCAGAATCATACCTGCTGCCAGATCGGGCGGCATCTGGAACAGTTTTGCCAGCAGCCAGGCCGCCAGCGGCATCACCAGATAGTGCAGAAAGGTGCCGGCAATAACCGGTGCCGGACGCACCAGCACGCGTTTGAAGTCATTAATATGCAGAGTTACGCCCATTGCGAACATAATGATCATCAACAGATAAGATACCCAGGGGCCAATGCCAAGAAAGGTGCCGGGAGAATAACAGGCGGCCGCGGAGAGCAAAACAGCCCACACGGGGAACAGCCGGGTGATTTTGGCGAGCATAAGCCAGACTTCCTTATAAGAATGTGATGTTGATTTGCCAGTAGACAGTTGTCGCCTTTATCCGGAACGTGGGTAAAAAGCGAACAAAAATCATAGCATTAAGGAAGAATGGGTAAAGGGGCGACAGGACGCCGCCCCTGAAAAGCGAGTTTATGCCTTGTTTTGCAGCAGAAAACGGTAAACCAGACCGCCAACGACGCCGCCAGCCAGCGGAATCAACCAGAACATCCACAGCTGATCGATAGCCCAGCCGCCCTGATAGAGCGCAACGCCGGTACTGCGCGCCGGGTTGACGGAGGTATTGGTTACCGGAATACTGACCAGATGGATCAGGGTCAGCGCCAGACCGATAGCCACAGGTGCGAAGCCCGCAGGCGCATTTTTATCGGTTGCACCCATAATCACCACCAGGAAGATCGCGGTCAGTACCGCTTCCACTAACATACAGGCGAACAGCGAATAGCCGCCAGGTGAGTAGTCGCCGTAGCCGTTAGCGGCGAAGCCGTGGATATCTACGTCAAATCCAGCCTTACCGCTGGCGATTAACCACAGCACGCCACCGGCAGCGATAGCGCCGAGCACCTGAAAAACAATGTAGGGCAGGATCTGCGCAGCATTGAAACGCCCGCCAGCCCACAGTCCCAGCGTTACGGCTGGGTTAAAGTGCCCGCCGGAAATATGTCCAACGGCGTAAGCCATCGTCAATACCGTCAGACCAAACGCCAGCGAAACGCCGGTAAAACCGATTCCCAGCTCAGGCCAGCCGGCAGCTAATACCGCACTGCCACAACCGCCCAGAACCAAAACAAATGTCCCTAAAAATTCAGCCAATAGTTTTTGCATCATGATCCCTCATTTTATTTATATCCAGCGCAGCGCATTATCTTTGTCTGTTCAAAGACTGCAATCTTTATACGTGTTTTGCCGCCGGTTGGCGGCCTGTAGCGTCAATTTCGAGACGAGTCTTGCTTTTTTAACCGGGTAAAAGCGCAGGAAAAGGAAAAAATAAAGGGCGATGTTATGAACAGGGTAAAAAAGAAAGGATGCCGGAAATTGACCGGCATCCATGCCCGTTTCAACATTTAAATAAATTATGGTGCAAAGTGCGTACAACCTGTTCGGCATCGTTTCCCGGTACCAGGAAACAGAGATTGTAGCTACTGGCACCATAGCAGATCATCCGCAGATTAAACGGCTCCAGCACGCCAAACACCTCTTTACCTACGCCACATGCCTGCGACAGCTTGTTACCGATTAACGCAACCAGCGCCAGATTCTCTTCAACCTCAACCCGACACAGCGAAGAAAGCTCGGTCAGCAGCGCCTGCGTCAGCAGGCTGCCGTCGGTGGAGGTGGATCCGGTGGTATCCAGCGTCAGCGCAACGCTGACTTCTGAAGTGGTAATCAGATCGACAGAAATATGATGGCGCGCCAGGATAGCAAAAACCTCGGCAAGAAAGCCGCGTGCGTGCAGCATATTCAGGCTATGCAGGGTCAGCAGCGTTTGCTTGCGGCGCAGCGCCAGCGCCCGGAACAGCGGAGGATTTTCCGTTTCGTTACAGACCAGCGTGCCGCCAGCAGCGGGATCTTTGCTGGAACCAACAAATACCGGGATGTCACTGCGTACCGCTGGCAGCAACGTCGCCGGATGCAGCACCTTCGCGCCAAAGGTCGCCATTTCCGCCGCTTCTTCAAACGTAATTTTATCGATGCGCTGGGCGGCAGGCACAATACGCGGATCGGTAGAATAGATCCCCGGTACATCGGTCCAGATATCAATACGTTGTGCCTGTAACGCTTCACCCAGCAGCGCAGCGGTGTAATCACTGCCGCCGCGCCCAAGCGTGGTAGTGCGGCCTTTTGCCTCGCTGCCGATAAAGCCCTGGGTTATTACCAGCGCTTTTTCCAGGCGTGGACGCAGTTGCAGGCGGCTTAGCTCGGCCAAAGCATTAACATCCGGCTCGGCGCGCCCAAAACGATCGCTGGTGCGCATAATTTTGCGTACGTCAAACCATTCTGCGGCAACGTTACGCTCGCGCAGAATCTCTACAAACAGCAATGATGACATCAGTTCGCCGTGGCTGACCAGTTCGTCGGTTAGCGCGGCGGAAGCGGTCTGTGCGGCGGTTTCCGCCAGCATGGCAATATTTTCCAGCATCCGATCGATCTCTTCGCGGATTACCGCTGGCTGCTGTAGCCGATCGATAATGGCATACTGAATCTGGCGAATATCCTCCAGCAGATTATCGCGCTGTGGCTGTGGTTGGCCTTCTGCCAGAGCAACCAGCAGGTTAGTGATACCGGCGGAGGCGGAGAGCACCACCAGACGTACGCTGGCATCAGCCAGCACCACATCGGCGCTGCGGTTCATAGCGGTAAAATCGGCAACGCTGGTACCGCCAAATTTTGCAACGATCAAATCAGTGTGAGACATAGTGACCCCGTGTCAGGTTTATTCTGGCAGCCTTGGCACAAGGGAAGCAGAGACGGGAGCAGACGTAGAGAGGAACAGCTACGAGCACCCAGAAGCGCTCCACCTTGCGGCGCGTCCGACTGTCGCACGCGCCTGGTGACAACCCAGGGGATTCAGCCCCTGCAGCCGACAGATTTTCCGCCGTGGATTTTCTGCCTCGGCGTCGCTCCCCCTGATGTGTTTTCACCGGATACGGCTCCTCCAACACACTGCCTGGGCGACGCGCCTCTTCTGGCCTGCGCATTGCTGCGCAAGTAACCATTTACAAATATCGGGTTATCGTTCTGCTGTCAATCAATGGTTTTTGAATATTTTTCAACTTATTGACACTCATTAGGTAAACAAGTTGATAACATCGAATGAATACAGGCAGTTTCATCCTTACCAGGCTATTTTCATCGGCTATTTAGCGTTAACTTGAGCTGTTGAAATGATTCAGCATGCTGATGCAGCACAATGAAAGGGCGTTGCAATAGCGTAAAAATAGACGCTGCAACGCACGTAGTGCTGCTGGCTTTTTGTATCTTATTAAACCGCTTAGGCTATCGTCCGGCGCGCATTTTCAGCGAGCGTGAACGCATTGGGGAACAAAATGTGCGTTATCGAACCGGGTACGATTCCGAAAACCAGCAGCAATAGCGTAGCTGAAAGCCGCAGTTGCCAGGCTATCCGTCCGGGCAGGCGATGCCCTGAAGCTGATATCTGGCCGCAGCGCTAAGGCAAAAAGCGGCATAAAAAATTTTCCTTCGCGGTAAGAATCGTCATACTGAAATACCTGACGGCTATCATCGCCGCAGCCTGAATTACAATGAGTCCCGGGCTCCGGGTGAGGAAAACCAGCGCGCCCTATGAGAGTCGTAACCTGTTGCAGAAAACGGAAAGTGAGTCACCATCAGCAGGTAAGATGACGTCCGGTCAGAATTACGGTTGTTAAACATAAGAGTGTTGCCATGAAAAATATCAATCCGACGCAAACTGCTGCCTGGCAAGCCCTGCAGCAGCATTACGAACAGATGAAAGATGTACGCATTGCCGAGCTGTTTGCCCAGGACAGCGATCGTTTTGCGAAATTCTCCGCCACCTTTGACGACCAGATGCTGGTGGATTTCTCAAAAAACCGCATCACTTCTGAAACCCTGGATAAATTGCAGGCGCTGGCGAAAGAAACCGATCTGGCAGGCGCGATCAAATCCATGTTTTCCGGTGAGAAAATCAACCGTACCGAAGATCGTGCAGTGTTGCACGTTGCCCTACGCAACCGCAGCAACACGCCGATTATGGTTGATGGCAAAGATGTGATGCCGGAAGTGAATGCCGTACTGGATAAAATGAAGACGTTTTCTGAACGTATCATTGGCGGCGAATGGAAAGGTTATACCGGCAAGCCGATCACGGACGTAGTAAATATCGGTATCGGCGGTTCCGATCTGGGTCCTTACATGGTGACCGAGGCGCTGCGTCCCTATAAAAACCACTTGAATATGCACTTTGTTTCCAACGTTGACGGCACCCATATCGCTGAAACGTTGAAAAAAGTCAGCCCGGAAACCACGCTGTTCCTCGTGGCTTCCAAAACCTTTACCACGCAGGAAACCATGACCAACGCCCACAGCGCGCGTGACTGGTTCCTGAAGGCGGCAGGTGATGAGCAGCACGTAGCAAAACACTTTGCGGCGCTCTCTACCAATGCGCAAGAAGTTGCAAAATTCGGTATCGATACCGCCAATATGTTTGAGTTCTGGGATTGGGTTGGCGGTCGTTATTCTCTGTGGTCTGCGATTGGTCTCTCTATCATCCTGTCCGTTGGCTTTGATAATTTCGTGCAGCTGCTGAGCGGCGCGCATGCCATGGACAAGCACTTTGCAGAAACCCCAGCAGAACAGAACCTGCCGGTACTGCTGGCGCTAATCGGCATCTGGTACAACAATTTCTTCGGCGCGGAAACTGAAGCGATTCTGCCTTATGACCAGTATATGCACCGTTTTGCGGCTTACTTCCAGCAGGGCAACATGGAATCTAACGGTAAATATGTTGACCGCGAAGGCAACCCGGTTACCTGGCAGACTGGCCCCATCATTTGGGGTGAGCCTGGCACGAATGGTCAGCATGCGTTTTATCAGCTGATCCACCAGGGTACTAAGCTGGTTCCCTGCGATTTTATCGCTCCAGCTATCACGCATAATCAGTTAGGCGATCATCACGACAAGCTCCTCTCTAACTTCTTCGCGCAGACCGAGGCGCTGGCTTTCGGTAAATCACGTGAGGTAGTAGAGAAAGAGTTTGCTGATGCGGGTAAAGATGCTAAATCCGTTGAGCATATCGTACCGTTTAAAGTGTTTGAGGGTAACCGCCCAACAAACTCTATTCTGTTGCGTGAGATCACCCCGTACAGCCTGGGCGCGTTAATTGCGCTGTATGAGCATAAGATCTTTACTCAGGGCGCGATACTTAACATCTTTACGTTCGATCAGTGGGGCGTTGAGCTGGGTAAACAGCTGGCAAACCGCATCCTGCCTGAATTGAAAGATGCCGGTAATGTCAGCAGCCATGACAGTTCCACTAACGGCTTGATTAACCGTTATAAATCCTGGCGCTAAGATTTCTCATTATTTCTCAAGGCGTCTTAATGACGCCTTTTTTACGGATATAGTCTGGCAAAGTCTCATTGTTCGCACCTTCCTTTCAAACTTTACCTGCCTGAACATACTGCGCGCGGCTGAATAAAACATGCTGTTTTGTTCTTCTTCTGACTTGATGATAAACCGTAAAACGGGGGTAAAGCACTGTCTCTCCGCCATGCAGTTAATCCAGCTTAAAAATAACGAGAAATTAAGTTAACTTATTGAAAGATAAATTATTTGGTAAAACTTGCTTATGTAATTACCCTTGGTAATTTTCTTTTAATCTAAAAAGAAATTAATTTAGATAATCTTAATAATTAAATTAGTTTTAGGATAAAGGCTTGCATTTACCCTCAATACCTTCTCTGTTTTACTAAGGGTTAATCATAATCCGGAATAATATATCCTTACCAATTCTTATCGACTTTTCTTGTTATCTCACAATTTCTGATAATTTATTTTCTGTACTGGAGCGCGCCGAAAGTAACCGGTCCTTTTCTGATTCAGTTAATAAAGGAATGCTCATCATAAAACCTATAAGAAATTCAATATGAAAATTCTACGTTACGTTATGGCTGCTGCGTTGATTTTAGCCTCTTTGTCGGCTGTAGCCGCTGAAAAAAATGAGGTGGGTGCAGCAGTAGGGGATATTGCCGGTATCGCCGCTGGTGAAGAAGCTGGCGCTATTTCTACAGGCAGCACAAGTTATGCTGGCGTTAGTGTGGCCAGTTCGTTGTTAGGGACCGGGGTAGCTGCTATCGGCGGCGGTGATAGTGCTAATACCGGCACTACAACCACAGGAACAAGACGTTAGTGGCCTGATGATAGTCACAACCATGTAGTTCTTTCGTTTTGCACAACCTACGCAAGGATGCCAGGGTGCGCCATATTCTATTGCTGTTTTTATGCCTGTTCTTACAGGCTTGTACACAAGTGCAACAGGGGCTGGTTGATAGCGTTAAACAGGCGTTTATAGGTCTGGATGATGTTACCGTACCGGTAGAACGTATTCGGTCCCTGCCTTACGCCAGTATTTACCTTCGTGTTAATCACGGTCAGCGCATTTTCCTGGTACTCGGCTATGCCGAAAATGGTCAGCATAAATGGGTCACACAAGACCGTGCGATGCTGGTTACGCAAAACGGGCGTCTGGTGAAAACCCTGGGGCTGACCAATAACCTGCTGGAAACCACTAACCTTTCTCAGGATCCGCTTGCTCAGCCACTGTTGATACAGGAAGGCGATAGCTGGTCGTACGTGCTGATCTGGACTGATAAGGGACGTCTGCAATCGGCACTGGTCACTTCACGTTTTCAACGTGCGCAGGATGAAATACTGCATATTGCCGGGAAAGCCATCGCCTGTCGCGTTTGGCGTGAAAAGGCCAGCGTCGCTGCTACCGGTGTCCGCTGGCAGAATACATTCTGGATTGACAATGCCAGCGGTGAAGTGCGTCAGAGTACACAACATTCTGGCGCAGAGGCGTTATCGGTTGATATCACCCTGTTAAAACCGGTGAAATCATGAAAATTTTACTGCTTCCGATCGCGATGGCATCTGGCCTTTCGTTAAATGCGCTGGCGGCAAGCCAGGTTATCGTTCATTCCCCCCATACGTCCGAAACCGCCGTAGTGAAAGATGCCGAAAGGCTGTTACAGTTGGCAACCAGTCCGATGCTGGCACAACGCACCTGGTGGCCTGGTACGATTATCGCTGAACCTCTGGCAAGTGCAGCAATGCATCAACGCTATCAGCAAACGCTCTCGCGACTGCGTGACTGGGCTGCAAACGAGCGGGGCGATCGCGCCGCAGCCATTCATTCCGTTATTCAACAGTTGAGCACGGTTCAGGTAACCGGGCGGCAATTTACCGCACTCGATCCTGACTGGATACGGCTGCATCCGGAGGCGAATCGTTGTCTGGAAGGGGAATATCATCTCTATACCTTACAGCGTCCCGATACCGTTACGTTGATGGGGGCGATTAGCAACGGCGGTAAGGTGCTTTGGCAGCCGGGACGCGATACACGGGACTATCTGCGTGGCCATGCATGGCTAAGCGGTGCGGATCTTAATCAGGCGATCGTGATTGCGCCAGACGGCGCTACACAGGCAGTGCCGATAGCTTACTGGAATCATCGTCACGTTGAGGTAATACCGGGCAGCACTATTTTTGTCGGCTTTTCACCCTCGGTGCTGCCGGATGAGCTGCACGATCTGAATTCGCACATTGTTGCTGTTTTAACGCACCGGATTCCTGACTGATGAAAAAATATCTGCTTCCCACCCTGATGGCTGTTTCTGTCACTGCCGCTCTTCATGCACAGGCAACAATCTGGGATGAGCCGGTGCGCTCCTCCCAGTCAGATTTCGGCGGCGTAGGCCTGCTTCAGGTGCCAACGGCGCGCATGGCGAAAGAGGGTGAGTTCAGCTTTAACTATCGCGATAACGATCAGTACCGTTTCTATTCCGCATCAATGGTGGTTTTCCCATGGCTGGAAGCTACCGTACGCTATAGTGATGTGCGCACCAGACAGTACAGCAGCTCTGTTAACTTCAGCGGCAATCAGACCTATAAAGATAAGGCGTTCGATTTTAAGCTACGCCTGTGGCAGGAAGATTACTGGTTGCCGGAAGTGGCGGCAGGAACGCGCGACCTGTCCGGAACCGGCCTGTTTGACAGTGAATATCTGGTTGCCAGCAAAGCCTGGGGGCCACTCGATTTTACGCTGGGCATCGGCTGGGGTTATATCGGTAACGGCGGCAATATTAAGAATCCTTTCTGTAGCTATGACGATAAGTTCTGCCAGCGCCGCAACGGTTCCGGATCGTCAACCTCCGTTAACGGCGACGATCTGTTCAAAGGACCTGCCTCAATCTTTGGTGGCGTCGAATACCAGACGCTGTGGCAACCGTTACGCCTGAAAATAGAATATGAAGGTAATGATTACCGTGGAGACTATGCGGGACAGCTGGAACAACGTAGCAAAGTAAACGTTGGTGCCGTTTATCGCCTCAGCGACTGGGCCGATATTAATACCAGCTATGAGCGTGGCAATACCTTAACTTTTGGCGTCACGCTGCATACGAACTTTAACGATCTGCATACGCAGCATCTCGATCAGGCGAAACCAAAGTGGCGACCGGAACCGCAGATGGAAGTCTTGCAGCATACGGTGGTCGCTAATCAGCTGATGGCGCTGAAGTATAATGCCGGTTTTGATGCACCCAATCTGCAAATTAAAGACCGTACGCTCTATGTCACGGGCGAACAGGTCAAATACCGCGATACTCAGGAAGGTGTCGATCGAGCTAACCTGATTTTAATGAATCATTTACCCGCGAATATCGATAGGCTGCGTATTACCCAGACACGTTATAACCTGCCACAGGTTACTACCGAAACGCGCGTGAGCAGTTTGTATCAGCAGCTTGATGGTTATCCACTGGGACATAAGCCGCCGCTACAACAACGACGCGTCAATCCTGTCGATCCTGGAAAAACGGAACAGGGCTACTATATCGAAAGAGATTCCTTCAGTTATGGTCTTGCGCCGGTATTGAATCAGTCATTTGGCGGCCCGGAAAGCTTCTATATGTATCAGGTTGGTGTCGGGGGGCATGCCGACTACTGGCTAACTCAGCATCTGCTGGTGGGGGGCGGTTTCTTTGCCGACGTAACGAACAATTATGATCGATTCAAATATGATGGGCGACCTGCTGATTCCGCGCTGCCGCGCGTACGTACTCATATCCGTGATTATGTAAAAAATGATTTATACATTAATAATCTACAAATGACTGGCCTCCACTATTTTGGTAACGGCATCTATGCGCAGCTCTATGGCGGTTATCTTGAAACCATGTACGCTGGCGCGGGCGCAGAGATACTTTATCGTCCGCTGGACAGCTGCTGGGCAGTTGGCGTCGATGCAAACTACGTGAAGCAGCGCGACTGGGACAATATGATGCGGTTCACCCGTTATAAAGCTTCAACGGGCCATCTTACCGCCTACTGGCAGCCCGGTTTTGTGGATGATGTACTGGTAAAAACGAGCGTTGGACAGTATCTGGCGGAGGATAGAGGCGGTACGCTTGATATTTCGAAGCGTTTCGCCAGCGGCGTTAGCGTGGGTGCTTATGTCACGCTGACGAATGTCTCCCGCGAAGAGTATGGTGAAGGTGATTTTACCAAAGGCTTTTATATCTCCGTGCCGATGGAGCTGTTTACCGCCACGCATAACCGTGGAAAAGCGCTGATTGGCTGGGAACCGCTGACGCGTGATGGTGGGCAGAGGCTGATCCGTAAGCATCGCCTGTACGATATGACCAGCGATCGCGACATAAACTTTCGTTAGTTATTAAGACTTAGTGAAAGTAGGTTTTTCGTCCGCTTTTTATTTTGTTGTGACTATACTGTGATCTTGCTCACGTTATGTCATGATGCCTGTACGGTCTGGCTGACCAGTTGAGCCACCTTTAACAGGAAGCTTTAATGATAAGTGAAAAATTCATCGCTGCGGCGCTACAATGGGTATTAAATGCCGGTCTGTTGATCCTGGCGATTATTTTAATTGTTTTCTTAGGTAAAGAGACAATTCATCTGGCAAACGTATTGCTGAATACCGGTGAGGCGGCTTCCGCCTATCTGCTGGTGGAAGGGATTGTCATCTGGTTTCTTTATTTTGAATTTATTGCGCTGATAGTGAAATATTTTCAGTCCGGATACCATTTCCCGCTACGTTATTTTGTCTATATCGGTATTACAGCGATTATTCGACTGATCGTTGTCGACCATAAAAATCCATTTGATACGCTCTGCTATTCCACAGCGATACTTATTCTGGTGGTAACGCTGTGGCTGGCGAACAGTAACCGGCTGAAGCGTGAGTAATATTGGCGGCTTCAGGCCGCCTGAACCTGTTTTTACTGGTTGATAAGCCGCAGTGGTTATCCCTTTTTATAAGAGCATCGGTTGTTGTTTATTAACAGAATTCCTTAAAAAAAAGGCGGCCTACAGGCCGCCGGAAAAACACAGGGAACAACTTAGCAGTGGCAATAACAACAAAGGCAACAACACAAAATCATTAATTAACCCTTCACGCCGCCAGCGGTCAGGCCGCTTACCAACCAGCGCTGCGCCAGCAAAAAGACCAGCGTAATCGGCAGCGCTGACAGCACCGCCGCTGCGGCAAAATCACCCCACAGATAGTTCTGCGGATTCAGGTACTGCTGCATTCCTACCGCCAGGGTATAGCTGTTAACGTCGCGCAGCAGCAGCGAAGCAACCGGCACTTCGGTGACGGCAGCGATAAACGACAAAATAAACACCACGGCGAGAATCGGTACGGAAAGCGGCAGCAGAATCAGGCGAAACGCCTGCCAGGGCGTCGCGCCATCAAGCGCCGCAGCTTCTTCCAGCGAACCGTCGATAGTCTCGAAATAACCTTTAATCGTCCAGACATGCAGAGCAATGCCGCCCAGATAAGCAAATACCAGCCCGGCATGAGTATTCAGGCCAATAAAAGGAATGTACTGCCCCAGGCGATCGAACAGTGCATAGAGCGCCACCAGCGACAGTACCGCCGGGAACATCTGAAATATCAACATGCCCTTCAACAGCGTTGATTTACCGCGAAAGCGCATACGGGCAAAAGCATAGGCACAGGTGGTTGAAAGCGCCACGATACCAACGGCAGTAATCGCCGCCACTTTTACCGAGTTCCACAGCCACAGCAGCACCGGAAAGGGCGGCGGTGTGACGCTGCCGTTTTCATGGGTTACCGCAAAACCGAGGGCCAGCTTCCAGTGATCCCAGGAAATATGCTCCGGCAGCAAACTGCCGATGGCATAATTGCCAGGGCGCAGCGAGATAGCAAACACCATCAGCAGCGGATACATAATCAGTACGATAAAGCTAAGCAGCAACAGATGCGTCAACGCCAGCCGTAGCTTTTGCGATTTAGGTTTTACCATCGCCATGATTCGCTCCTTACTCTGTTCTGATACGGGTGAACTTCAGATTAACCAGCGCCAGTGCGCCAACCAGCAGGAAGATCAGCGTAGCGATAGCGGCTGCCAGGCCGAAATCCTGACCGCCGCCGCCTTCAAAGGCGATACGCCAGGTGTAGCTCACCAGCAGATCGGTGTAGCCTGCAGGCGTGGTCGTGCCCAGACGGTCCGGCCCGCCGTTGGTCAGTAGTAATACCAGTACGAAGTTATTAAAGTTAAATGCAAAGCTGGCGATCATCAGCGGTGTCAATGGCTTAATCAGCAGCGGC
The DNA here is from genome assembly GCF_009914055.1 of Mixta intestinalis. Classification (NCBI taxonomy): domain Bacteria; kingdom Pseudomonadati; phylum Pseudomonadota; class Gammaproteobacteria; order Enterobacterales; family Erwiniaceae; genus Mixta; species Mixta intestinalis. Next base: position 3,353,798 of record NZ_CP028271.1, on the reverse strand, counting down.
AGCGTAATACGCAGGAAGTTTTGCCGTGGCGTGGCGCCATCCAGCGCGGAAGCCTCATAGAGATCGTCCGGTATCGCCTTTAACAATCCCATACAGAGAATCATCATGTAGGGATAACCAAGCCAGGTATTAACGATGACCAGCATAGTGCGCGCCATCGCCGGATCGCTGAACCAGGCGGGTTTGATACCGAACAGGCTATCAAGCATCATATTGATCTCGCCGAAGCTCTGATTAAACAGCCCCTTAAAGATCAGAATAGAGATAAAGGCGGGCACCGCGTAGGGCAGAATCAACAGTAGTCGATAAATTGCGCGTCCTTTCAACGCTTCCCACTGCATCAGGCAGGCCAGCACCATGCCAACCGCGACGGTCAGCAGCACCGTCAGCGCCGCGAAAACTACCGTCCAGATAAAAATAGCGACAAACGGCTGCTGGATGCCCTGATCGGTCATTACGCGCAGGAAATTTTTCCAGCCAATTGCGACGGTGTAGCCAGGACTAAGCTTTTCGCTGGTCCACTGCTGATTTGCATCTTTGGTTTGCCAGAAGCCTGTATCATCGTTGGGATACCATATCTGGCCGGTTTGTTTGTCGGTCAGGATATCACCTTCACCGAGGTGATAACGCGGCTGTGTACCGGAGAACTGGCGCAGCGAACTCATCCGTAGCTGTGTGCCATCCGGCAGGTGCGCAGTCAGCCGGGAAAGAGCCTGACGATTCTGCGTAATAACACGCAGCATTGCACGCTCGCCATCGGGCGGCTGTTGTGTCTCAGTAAGAGTAAGCGTTTGCTCACTTGGAGAAGAGAGCGAGAAGGGCGGCGAGATAAACTGTTTGTTTTCCGCGCCGTTCAGTAACAGACGCCATTGGTTATCTGTCGCTGACCAAAGTGAAAAAGCGTAGCCTTCGCCCGCCTGAAACTGGCGGTCCAGCAACACCTGGCGTGCCCGCTCGAAGGTGAGCTGGTTAGTGCTGCTGTAATTAGTGAAGGCGATAGCGATAGTGCAGGCGAGCGGGAACAGGATAAACAGTACCATGCCCGCCAGACCGGGCCAGACATAGCGCCACGCCTGCGCCCGGCGTGCGGAAAACACCACCAGGCCGCTGCTGAGCAGCACCAGCGTGACGATAGCGAACAGGTATTCGCCCTGAGCATACATCAGCACAACCAGATAGCCGGTTACTAACACGCAGAGGGCAAGAACCAGCCACTTCAGGGCGTCACGCTGCCACCACAATGCGGATTTTGCCATTTCAGGATCCTTCTGCAACAGATGAAAAGAGGTACGGGTAACGCTCCACACCGGAAACGCGACAGATAACACTCAGCCTGCGAGCGACACAGGCCGCCCGTAGTCCAATTTAATTCGGTAGTGAGTCCTTACTTGGTTAGACGGCTCTCCGCATCTTTCAGCGCGGCTTCCACGCTCTGACGCCCGTTAATCGCGTTCAGTACCGCGCTGCGTTCCGCATACCAGAAGGCGGACATCTGCGGCACGTTCGGCATGATTTCACCTTTCTGTGAGTTCTCCATGGTGGCGGAGATCTTCTCATCCTTCGCCAGCTTCTCCTGGTAGGATTTCAGCGCCACGGCACCCAGTGGTTTGTCAGCGTTCACTTTCGCCAGACCATCGTCTGTCAGCAGGTAGTTTTCGATAAACTCTTTCGCCAGTTCTTTATTCGGGCTGGCGGCGTTAATTCCGGCGCTCAACACTCCAACGAACGGTTTTGAAGGCTTACCTTTAAAGGTAGGCAGCAGCGTTACGCCATAATTAACTTTCGCGCCGTCGATATTATTCCACGCCCAGGGACCGTTAATAGTCATAGCGGTTTCACCTTTATTAAATGCGGCTTCGGCGATGGCGTAATCGGTATCCGCATTAAGATGTTTGTTCTTAATTAAATCGACCAGGAATTTCAGACCTTCCTGCGAGCCTTGATTATTAACACCGACGTTTTTTACGTTATAGCTGCCGTTTTCTTTCTTAAAGGCGTAGCCGCCGTCCGCAGCAATGAGCGGCCAGGTAAAATAGGGCTCCTGAAGGTTAAACATAATGGCGCTTTTACCTTTGGCGCGCAGCTGTTTATCCAGCGCCGGGATTTCTTCCCAAGTTTTCGGCGGATTAGGCAACAGGTCTTTGTTATAAATCAGCGACAGTGATTCCACCGCGACCGGATAACCGATCAGCTTGCCGTTATAGCGCACGGCATCCCAGGTAAAGGGGTAGATTTTGTCCTGTAGGGTTTTATCTGGTGCGACTTCCGCCAGCAGGCCGGACTGCGCATAGCCGCCGAAGCGATCGTGCGCCCAGAAAATAATATCAGGGCCATCACCGGTTGCGGCCACCTGCGGATATTTTTCTTCCAGCTTATCGGGATGCTCGATAGTGACTTTAATACCGGTATCCTGCTCAAATTTCTTACCCACTTCCGCCAGGCCGTTGTAGCCCTTATCGCCGTTAATCCAGATGACCAGCTTGCCTTCTTCGATTTTCGCCAGCGCCGCGCCGGGCAGCAGCGCGGCGGTCAGAGCGCATAACAGTAGAGTTTTGCCATTCAGTTTGAACTTTGACATTTCCCTTTCCTCTAAACGTGAGTGGTTGTCGTTAGGCAGAAGTCTGCTGTTAAGCGACGGCTGACTCATCCTCCTTGTTTCTACGCCCTGCCGTTAATAAGTGTGATCTCTGTAGCTTTTTTGCCGCTTTCTGCGTGTTGGGACACATAAAATCGCCTGTTTTCCTGCCGATTCGATCACGAAAAAGCCTGTCTGACCGGTTAACCCTCCCTGCTATTGTCAATCTCATCCTCCTGCCTCCTCCCCCGTAAAAAAGCGGATGGCGGAGGATTTTTCCTCTGTGGCCTTCACGCACACTCCCAGCCATTCGAAGGAAGTCGTAACGAGACGGGAGAAAGCAATGGCGAATGTGGTGCTGAAAGAGGTCACCAAATCCTGGGGCGATGTGGTGGTATCGCAAGATATCAATTTGACCATTGCCGAAGGGGAGTTCGTGGTATTTGTCGGGCCGTCAGGCTGCGGCAAATCAACGCTGCTGCGCATGATCGCCGGGCTGGAAGATATCACTGCCGGTGAGCTGACCATCGGCGGTAAACGCATGAACGATGTGCCGCCTGCGGAACGCGGTGTGGGCATGGTGTTTCAGTCCTATGCTCTCTATCCCCACCTGACGGTGGCGGACAATATGTCGTTTGGTCTCAAGCTGGCGGGCGTCGGCAAACGTGAAATCCAGCAGCGTGTTTCGCAGGTAGCGGAAGTCTTGCAGCTGGCGCACCTGCTCGATCGTCAGCCGAAAGCGCTCTCCGGCGGTCAGCGTCAGCGCGTAGCGATTGGCCGCACGCTGGTGGCCGAGCCGCAGGTTTTTCTGCTGGATGAACCGCTCTCTAACCTTGATGCTGCGCTGCGCGTACAGATGCGTATTGAGATCTCTCGTCTGCATAAGCGTTTACAGCGCACCATGATTTACGTCACCCACGATCAGGTCGAAGCAATGACGCTGGCGGACAAAATCGTGGTGTTGGAAGGCGGACGCATCGCGCAGGTCGGCAAGCCGCTGGAGCTTTATCACTATCCCGCTAACCGATTTGTCGCCGGTTTTATCGGCTCGCCCAAGATGAACTTCCTGCCGGTTAAGGTAACCGCCACCGCAATCGATCAGGTTCAAGTGGAGCTGCCGAATCGCCAGCAGGTCTGGCTGCCGGTAGACAGCACCGGCGTACAGCCCGGCACCAATATGTCCTTAGGTATTCGCCCCGAACATCTGCTGCCCAGCGAGGTGGCGGACGTTACGCTGCAAGGCACCGTTCAGGTCGTCGAGCAGCTGGGTCATGAAACGCAAATCCATATCCAGATCCCCGCGCTGCGTCAGAACCTGGTCTACCGCCAGAATGACGTGGTGCTGGTTGAAGAAGGTGCCCAATACGCCATCGGCCTGCCGCCACAGCGTTGTCATCTGTTCCGAGAAGATGGCCGCGCATGCCGTCGGTTACACAGCGAACCCGGCGTAGAAGCACACAACAACAGCAGAACGTTAACAGGAGAACCGCGATGATAACGCGCTCTAAGTACCCTCTGGCCGTGGCAGTGGCCCTTGCTATCGTAGCACCGCACGCTAATGCGGTGGATTTCAAAGGCTATGCTCGTTCTGGTATTGGCTGGACCGGCAGCGGCGGCGAGCAGCAGTGCTTCCAGGCAACCGGCGCCAGTTCTAAATATCGTCTCGGCAACGAATGCGAAACCTATGCGGAAATCGAGCTGGGCCAGGAAGTATGGAAAGAAGGCGAAAAAAGTTTCTACGTTGATAGCATGATCGGTTACAGCGTTTCGCAGCAGAACGATTATGAAGAAGATTCGCCTGCGGTACGTCAGATGAACGTGGTGGGTAAAAACCTGTTTGATGCGCTGCCGGGTGCCAATATCTGGGCCGGTAAGCGTTACTACAAACGCCACGACGTGCATATGATCGACTTCTACTACTGGGATATCTCCGGTCCTGGCGGCGGTATTGAAGATATCGATCTCGGCTTTGGTAAACTCTCGCTGGCCGCTACCCGCAGCAGCGAATCGGGCGGCTCCTCTGCGTTTACCGTTGGCAACACGCGTGGCGAAGCCAAAGACCGTGCTAACGATATCTTCGATGTGCGCCTCGGCGGTATGCAGGTTAACCCTGGCGGTTCGCTGGAGGTGGGCTTTGATTACGGCAGCGCCAACGATACTGACGGCTATAGCCCGAATGAAAGCGATGCCTCTGACGATGGCTGGATGGCGACGCTGGAACATACCCAGACTTTCTACGGCACCAGCCTGAACAAATTTGTCGTGCAGTATGCTACCGATGCCATGACGCAAAACCGCAACGGTCGTCCCGGCACCGCCGAGAACAACAACGGCTCAATGATCCGCGTGATTGATCACGGCGCTATCGATTTCAACGACACCTGGAGCCTGATGTATGTCGGCATGTACCAGGATGTAGATCGCGATAACAACAACGGCACCACCTGGTACACCGTAGGCGTGCGCCCGATGTACAAATGGACGCCGATCATGAGCACCCTGCTGGAAGCGGGTTACGACAATATCAAGTCGCAACGCACCGGCGATCGTAACAGTCAGTATAAAGTTACCCTGGCGCAGCAGTGGCAGGCGGGCAACAGCATCTGGTCACGTCCGGCTATCCGCGTTTTCGCTACCTACGCCAAGTGGGATGAGAAGTGGGGCTACTCCTCTAACGACACCAGCAGCGATAACTACGTTGCTAACGTCGCTAACAACACCGCTTTCAGCGACACCAGCTCCCGCACTTTCAGCCGTGGCGATAGCGATGAGTTCTCCTTCGGTATTCAGATGGAAGCCTGGTGGTAACAAAACAAGCTAAAGGAGCGTAGTTAGCTCTGCGATCTGCCTTAGCCCGCCGTTCTATTGCCTGAGAGCGGCGGGTTTCTCCTGAGGATAAAAAAATGAAAAAACATCTGCTCGCGCTCTGCCTGTTTCCGGCTCTGAGCTTTACCGTGCTGCCTGGCTTCGCCGCCAGCCCCAGCGTTAATCCACAAAATGTGGCGACCGCACCAAGCGTATCGCCTGATAAACTGCAACGTCTTTCCTGGCTGCCGCTGACGCCACCGGTGAGTCAGGATATTATGCTGGATGCCGCGTCGGCCACGCTGAACGAAGGTGACATAAGCGGGCCGGTGGCTGCCGTGACGCTGCCTGCCGATCAGGGCTCGCTGGAAGTGACCTTAGCCAGCATCATGAAAGATCAGCAAGTCTATGCGCCTAATGTGCTGGTGCTGGACAGCCAGCTTCAACCTGCCGCTTTCTTTCCCAGCAGCTATTTTACCTATCAAAAGCCCGGCATCATCGCCACTAACCGGCTGGAAGGCACCATGAAACTGACGCCGGTGCTGGGGCAAAAACAGATCTATCTGTTGATCTACACCACCACGCGTGACCTGGCGCAGACCTCTACCATGATCAATCCGGCGAAGCTCTACGCGGAAGGGGCCAGCAATGCGATCCCTGACGTGCCCGATCCGATCGTGCGTCATGTCAGCAGCGGCACTCTGTCGCTGAAAGTGAAAAGCGAGCAGAACAGCGGCAATATCATGATTGGCAAGCTGTTCGGTTCCGATAGCGCCAAACCGGTTGTGGTTGGCAGCAACAATGCGGCGGTGAGCCAACCGTTAGCGCCATCAGCGGCACCGCTTCCCGCACCAGCGCCTGCTGCCAAAGCGGAGCCGATGCTGAACGACACAGAAAAATATTTTAACGACGGTATCCGCAAAGCGGTGAAAGCAGGGGATATCGATAAGGCGCTGAAGCTGATGAATGAGGCGGAGCGTCTCGGCTCCTCATCGGCACGCGCAACCTTTATCAGCAGTGTGAAAGGCAAGGGATAACAGATCCCCATATTGCTGATCTTGCTGGACGATTGGTGCGCCGCTGGCGCACCCTTTTTCGTGGTCATCCCGAACGCTTTTTCCTTCTCGCCGGGTGTTCTGTGCCTGTCTCTGCGCTACACTATGGCACCTGATTTCTTACCGGAGATGCCGTATGTCAGATAACGCGCTTTCCCTGTTGCGCGCCATCGAATGGCTTCCCGCTTCGTCACCGCTTCTCTCTGCCGCACTGCTTGACTGGCTATTGGAAGAGGATTCAATGACGAAGCGCTTTGAACGCCACTGTCGGCAAGTTACCGTTGAGCCACAATATGAGGGTTTTGTCACCGCCGAGGCGATAGCCGCAGAGCTGCCGTTTCTGTCGCGAGAGTCGCGCTACTGGCTGCGCGAGGTAATCCTTTTTGGCGATGGTGTGCCCTGGCTGGTTGGCCGCACGGTAGTGCCGGAATCAACGCTGAACGGACCGGAAATGAAGCTTAGCCAGCTGGGTAACTGCCCGCTGGGTCGTTATCTTTTTTCTTCCTCAACGCTGACGCGGGACTTTATCGATCCTGGTATCGTTGCAGCGCAGTGGGGACGTCGATCCCGCCTGCGTTTGTCAGGCAAGCCGCTGCTGTTGACCGAACTTTTTTTGCCCGCTTCGCCGCTTTATCAAAGTCTGTCTGGAGAAACGCGTGACTAATCTCGAGAAAGGAGTGACGCTGACAAAGCTACAGGCGTACAGCCGCCTGATGCGTATTGATAAACCTATCGGCTCGCTGCTGCTATTGTGGCCAACACTGTGGGCGCTGTGGCTGGCAGGTGAGGCAGTGCCATCGTTACAAGTGCTGTTGGTGTTTGTGCTCGGCGTCTTTTTTATGCGCGCGGCGGGTTGTGTGGTAAATGACTTCGCCGATCGGAAAATCGACGGACATGTAAAGCGTACCCAGATGCGTCCGCTGGCCAGTGGCGCGGTCACGGAAAAAGAGGCGAAAGTGCTGTTTGTCGCCCTGGTGCTGATCTCCTTTGCGCTGGTGCTGACGATGAATGCATTAACCATCTGGCTGTCGTTTGCCGGGCTGGTGCTGGCGTGGATTTACCCTTTTATGAAGCGCTACACTCATTTGCCGCAGGTGGTGCTGGGCGCAGCTTTCGGCTGGGCGATACCTATGGGCTGGGCAGCGGTCAGCGGTAGCGTGCCGCTTAACTGCTGGCTGCTGTTTTTCGCCAATATTTGCTGGACGGTGGCTTACGATACGCAGTACGCCATGGTGGATCGGGATGACGATTTAAAAATTGGTGTCAAATCAACGGCGATCCTGTTCGGGCGCTTCGATAAGCTGATTATTGGATTATTGCAGCTGGCGACGCTGCTGCTGTTGATATGGGTAGGATTGCGTATGGCGCTGGATGGCGCTTTTTACTGGTCGCTACTGGTTGCCGGTGCGCTCTTTGTGCATCAACAAAAATTAATCGCCGATCGTCAGCGTGAGCGCTGTTTCCAGGCCTTTTTGAATAACAACTATGTTGGGCTGGTGGTGTTTGTTGGCGTTGCGCTGAACATGCCGCCTTTCAGCCAGTAGTAAGATAAACAGAATAATAAAACGGGCGCTCCAGGGCGCCCGTTTTGTTTTATGCGCCAGCTTAACTCAGCTGTGCGCGACTGCATTTTCAATGGTTTGTCGCACGTCACTGGTAATCAACTCTGACAGCAGGCGAGAGGTGCTCTGCGTTTTGTCCAGCGCCGCATCGCCGGTATCGCTGATATAGCCTTCATCACGCAGCGTCAGCACCAGCGTCGAGAAGACCGCTTTATCAAAGAACTCTGGTGCGTTGATACCGTGCAGTACCGACAGGCGCTGGGCCAGGGTACGGCTCTCTTTCTCCAGCGAACCGCGATTAATTTCTGGGTTGGCGCTCAGGATAGAGAAAGTGATGGCATAGCGCTGTAGCGTTTCACGCATCCCGGCAGCCAACAGCTGTAGCGTCCGAAAGCGAGTGGCATTCAGGCGCATCGTTTCGCCCTCAACCGTAATAAGCTGCTGGCGTGCCAGCTCCGCTACCAGAGACTGAAGCAGCTGCGGCAGCTGCGCTTGATCCCAGCGCAGGAACAGTTCGCTTTTCAGCAGCGGATAGATCACTTCTACCTGACGTAGCAGCTCTGCGGTATCAATCTCGCGGCGCTGCTGCACAATCGCGGCGATCAGCGACGGCATGACCAGCATATGATGTACGTTATTGCGGTAATACGTCATCAACACAGCCTGCTCACGCGGCAGAATAATGATATCGCCGATATTGTCCTGCTCGGTCTCAAACTTGTTCATGCTTAGCGCATGTTTCAGCAGCGCTTCTGGCGTCATATCCGGCACGGTAGCATCCGGCGAATAGGGCACGTTGCGCAGCAGCTCAAGATAGCATTCTAACTGTTCCAGCAGCTGTTCGCGGGTTAGCGAACGCTGACGTGAAGCGAGCAGGGCAGTTACGCACAGGTTCATCGCGTTGACGGCACCGGCGTTATTAATACGCACCATAACCTGCTGAGCGATATCGTTAACTGCCGGCGTCAGCCACTGCGGGCGCTGAGCCACAATGGGATCGATAGAGTCACGCCACTCCGGTACCTGTTTGTTAAGGTAGCTCACCAGCGGCAGCGGTTCGCCGAAGTTAACGTAGCCCTGCCCCAGGTTGCGCAGCTTACTGAGGCCACGCACCATCTGCATAAAGCTCTCTTTCTCTTTCGCCGCGCCGCGCAGCTCTTTGGCGTAAGTACCCACTTCCATTACGTGCTCGTAACCGATATAGACCGGCACCACGGTAATCGGGCGATTACCGCCACGCAGCATCGCCTGTATCGTCATTGCCAGCGTGCCGGTTTTCGGATCGAGCAGGCGTCCGGTACGCGAGCGCCCGCCCTCAACAAAATACTCTACGGAATAACCGCGGCTGAACAGTTCGCCCAGATATTCACGGAACACCGTGGAGTAGAGTTTGTTGCCTTTAAAGGTGCGACGGATAAAGAATGCACCCAGGCGGCGGAAAATCGGACCGGCGGGCCAGAAGTTAAGGTTAATACCGGCGGCGATATGCGGCGGCACCAGGCCCTGATGATAGAGCACATAGGAAAGCAGCAGATAATCCATATGGCTGCGGTGACAAGGTACGTAAACCAGCCCATGTCCGTCCAGCGCCAGCTGACGCACTCGTTCGCCGCCGCTAACGTTGATGCCCTGATAAATTTTGCTCCACGTCCAGCCGATAACGCGATCGGTAAGGCGGATCATTTCATAGGAGAAGTTGGCAGCAATTTCTTCCATCAGCTCGACGGCATTTTGCTGCGCTTTTTCCTGCGAAATTTTCTTACTGCGCGCCTCATCTTCTACCGCTTTAGCGATAGCTGGTGATTGCAACAGCTTGTTAAACAGATCGTGGCGTACCGGCAGACGTGGCCCTACGGCAGCCAGCCGTTGACGGGCGAAATGGATGCGCGCCACACGCGCCAGTTTTTGCGCGATAGTTTTATCGGTACCGTGTTCCGTCGCCATTCGGCGTAGCGAAACCATCGCTGAAAAGCGAACAAAACTGTCACGCCCCAGCCACAGCACGGCGAAAAATTTTTGCACCCCGTTCAGTTCGCGCAGATAAGGTGTCTGTTCGCCCTGTACCTCGCGTCCCGGCGCACGGCCAAACATCACCGAAACCGGCACCATCTGTACGTCTAAATCGGGATTATTACGGTGCAGATCGAGATAATCGTGAAACAGCTTCACCGATTCCTGATTCGGCACGAAATAGGGGAATACGCGCGGGCCGTCATGAATAAAAACATAACGCGGCAGCAGCGTACCATCGATCTCCAGCGGCTCAAGCGGATCGGGCAGATCATGCAGGCGGCACTGGGTGCGCAGCGCCAGCAAATCGGCCTTTGAATCGTAAGGCAGCACATACATAATGGGGCGTGATGTATCCAGACCCAGTTCGGTGACCGGATCGCCCGGTATCGCCTTACTTTTAACTAAAAATGTAAGTGGTAAATTCAGTAACTTATAATAAAGTTTACGCCAACCTGACATAGACAACATGAAGCCTCTTGTTAGCAAAGCGCGGCAAGCATACCAGAAAGCGCATTGAAGATCTGTGGTGTTGCATTTAGTGCTCCACCCTGACATTGACGTTAAACATGGCAAAGGGTTCCCTGAAGATGGCAAATAACGTAACGGGCCTGGTACGCATCATCAAAGCGGCGGGCTATTCCTGGAAAGGCTTGCGCGCGGCATGGCAACATGAGGCGGCGTTCCGTCAGGAAGCGGTGCTGGCGCTGGTGGCCATTATTATTGCCTGTTGGCTGGATATCGATGCCATGACGCGAGTCATGCTGATCGGTTCGGTGGTGCTTATCATCATTGTTGAAATCCTTAACAGCGCTATCGAAGCGGTCGTTGACCGTATCGGCAACGAATTCCATCCGCTGGCTGGACGGGCGAAGGATATGGGATCCGCCGCCGTTCTGATCAGCATCATACTGGCGCTTTTTGTCTGGGTAACCTTGCTCTGGTCATATTTGCGATAGCGCTTCCGTAATAGACAAAGTGTCGTTTTTTACGCGGCAATTGGTTTCCATTCCGCCAATACCTGTATATACTCACAGCGACTGTATAAACAACCAGGGGGCGGGATGAAAACCTTAACGGCTCGGCAGCAGCAGGTTTATGACCTGATTCGCGATCACATTAACCAGACGGGGATGCCGCCTACACGTGCGGAAATTGCCTCTCAGCTGGGCTTCCGCTCCCCTAACGCTGCTGAAGAACACCTGAAAGCGCTGGCGCGTAAAGGCGTAATTGAGATGGTCTCCGGTGCGTCGCGTGGTATTCGCCTCATGGCGGAAGAAGAAAACGGCCTGCCGCTGATCGGTCGTGTCGCCGCCGGTGAGCCGCTGCTGGCGCAGGAACACATTGAAAGCCGCTTTCAGGTCGATCCTAATCTGTTTAAGCCCCATGCAGATTTTCTGCTGCGCGTAAGCGGCATGTCGATGAAAGATATCGGTATCGTTGATGGTGACCTGCTGGCGGTTCATAAAACGCAGGATGTGCGTAACGGGCAGGTAGTGGTAGCGCGTATTGATGATGAAGTCACGGTAAAACGCCTGAAAAAACAGGGCAACACAGTACAGCTACTGCCAGAAAACAGCGATTTCCAACCGATCGTGGTCGATTTGCAACAGCAGACGCTGACGATTGAAGGACTCGCCGTTGGCGTTATTCGTAACGGCGACTGGCTCTGATGCTGCGGTGGCGGCTGTGGTCGCCACCCCGTTTCGCTTCCTCTCTTTTTCTCCGGCGATAACCGCTGTGGCCTGTCGCCATATTGTTATCACGGATGGTCATGCAACTCTTTTCAGCAACTGATAAACAACTTTGGCGGCTGGCGCTGCCGATGATCCTCTCCAACATTACCGTTCCGCTACTGGGCCTGGTTGATACCGCCGTTATTGGGCATCTGGACAGCCCGGTTTATCTGGGTGGCGTAGCCGTTGGCGCTACGGCGACCAGCTTTCTGTTTATGCTGCTGCTGTTTCTACGTATGAGCACTACCGGTCTGACGGCGCAGGCTTTTGGTGCCGACGATAAAGCCGGGATGGCGCGCGCGCTGGTGCAACCATTGCTGATGGCGCTGGTGGCTGGCGGATTATTTATCTTGTTGCGTTACCCGCTCAGTAGTCTGGCGGCACAGGTAGTCGGCGGTAGCCCGGAAGTGCTTGAACAGGCACAGCGTTTTATTCAGGTGCGCTGGCTCAGTGCGCCTGCCACGTTAGCAAACCTGGTGATTCTCGGCTGGCTGCTGGGCGTGCAGTATGCGCGTGCACCGGTGATTTTACTGGTGACAGGCAACCTGGTGAATATTCTGCTCGATCTGTGGTTTGTCATTGGTCTCCGCTGGGGCGTTGCGGGCGCTGCATCGGCAACGGCGATTGCTGAATACGTTACGCTGGCGGTAGGGCTGGGGATGGTATGGCACGTAATGCGTCTGCGGCAGATCTCTTTCACGCTGTTGAAAAGGGCAGTACGGGGCGATATGCGTCGTCTTCTGCGGCTGAATCGCGACATTATGGTGCGTTCGCTGCTGTTACAAGTCTGCTTTGCGTCGGTCACGGTATTGGGCGCGCGCATGGGCAGTGATATTGTGGCAGTTAATGCTGTGTTGTTGATGTTCCTGACCTTTACCGCCTATGCACTGGACGGCTTTGCCTATGCGGTCGAAGCGGTATCAGGCGAAGCCTTTGGTGCGCGCGATGCGGATAAACTTCACCGTGTTTGGCGTGCCGCCTGCCGTCAGGCGGGTACGGTGGCGCTGCTGTTTGCCTGTGCATGGGGATTCTGGGGGCAGAATATCGTTGCGTTATTAACCTCTCTGTCTGCTTTGCAAACGCTGGCGGATCGCTATCTGTTTTGGCAAATGATTTTGCCGCTGGCGGGTGTCTGGTGTTATCTGCTGGATGGTATGTTTATTGGCGCAACGCGTGGACGCGAAATGCGTAACAGTATGGCCGTGGCCGCGCTGGGTTTCGGCTTAACGCTGTTGACGCTGCCTCATCTTGGTAATCATGGCCTGTGGCTGGCGGTTACGGTTTTTCTGCTGTTACGTGGTTTAACGCTGGGCTGGATATGGCGACGTTATCAACGACGCGGCGACTGGTTCACGATTTGACATACTTCTTTACGGCTGCGCTTATTACCTGAATCCGCTGGTTTTTTGGCGGATTCAACGGGTTTATTGCCTGTTTTTCAGTTCATACTTCTGTGTTTTCGGGCGGATCTGCCGCTTCCTGCTATAGTTAAATAGTGACAAACAAGGAATCAGCGTTTTGTTTCACAGAATGAAACGATGCTGAGATTCATCGAGCTGCTAACACCTAAGGTAGAGGAAACAACTATGAACAGAGACGAAGCCGGCGGTAACTGGAAACAGTTTAAAGGTAAGATGAAAGAGAAATGGGGCAAGCTGACCGATGATGATATGACCGTTATTGAAGGTAAACGCGATCAGCTGGTTGGTAAGATTCAGGAACGCTACGGCTATGCAAAAGACGAAGCGGAAAAAGAAGTAAACGACTGGGAAACCCAAAACCGCGATTATCGCTGGTAAAGATTTAGCCTTTCAGGACGATGCTCCTACCCTGGCACACGGAGTGTGCCGCATTTTCTTTCTGTAAACCCGCGTTTTACTGCTGACTGGTTTTTCATCGTTGAAAAAACAATGCGCCTTTTTTATTGATTAACGCATCTCACTCTAACAGGTTGTTTACTCCAGCTTTATCTGGATCTTTTAGCTATTGTTCAGCGCCCGCGTTTTTTGCTGACCTGGCTGTGATCGTGCGTACAGGTTTCGGGGTGTTCACAGCTCTCTACATCCCTACAGTTCGCACACAGACCATGCGCTTCAATCACGCTGTTACTTAGCGCAAAGCCGCTCTGCTGCGCCAGTAGTTCGAGGATCGATTCTACGCCATGCGCTTGCTGTTCACTGACTGCGCCGCAACGATCGCAAATTAACATTGCCGATGTATGCGGTGGCTGCTCGAAATGATGGCAAACCACATAGCTATTGTTGGATTCCACGCGATGAATAAAACCCTGCTCCAGCAAAAAATCGAGCGCACGATAGACGGTGGGCGGTTTTGCCTGCGGCTCAGATACACGTAGCAGATCGAGCAGATCGTAAGCGCTGATAGCGCCGTTTCTCTCGCTCATTAAACGCAGCACCTCCAGACGCTGCGGCGTCAGGCGCACATTACGCTGCTGACAGATTTTTTCAGCCTGCGACAGAATCTGCTGTGAAGGTGATAGCATAATTATTCTCCAACGATTGAGATGTTATCTTATCACGTTGCACAAAAAACGCCGACTCCTTCCTTAACTTCCCTGAAAAAGCCCGATTCGGACGCTTTACTTGCCGTTCTGCTCTGATTATTGCCAGGCACAAAAAACGACTGCTTGAGCAAAATGAAATGACATGCTTTAGCGCCATCCCTAATGAGCGCTTATTGCTTGCTGGCATATCTTACTTCAGTCAATGTTTAATGTTTCTTAATCAGTGAGAGCCAAATAAAAGCTACAGTGATAAGAACTTTTAAGTTAATAATTGATTATAAAACAGGCAATGGATTAATAAGCTGGGGAAAAAGCCTTGAGTTCAGGGCAATAAATTGGGAAGTTATTGGTCATAATTCGGTCAGAGGTTTCCTGCTTACTTTTAGCTTATTTTGGGTGGCGTCTAATAATGGCAATGAAAACTGTTAAATATTTTAAGATTTCTTCTGTAACTGCATTAACCGCAATTATGTTAACCCCCTTTTCTTTGCAGGCGGCCAGCGGTTATTTTGATGCGCGTAACGATGCTATGGGCGGAACCGGCGTTGCATCATCGAATTTTGCTACTGCGCCACTGGCTAACCCGGCGCTGTTAACCAAAGGTCAGGCTGAAGGGGCTATTAGCCTGATCCTGCCTTCCGTGGGCGGGCAGATCAGCGATAAAGATAAAATGATTGATAAGATCGACGATGTGAACAGCACGGTGGATTACTATCGCAATGTGTACAAAAGTTTTGATGCGAGCAACCTGGGCGCTCTGCTTGATAGCTATGCCCGAATTCGCTCAGCCTCAGGTGGTTTAGCCAATCAGCTACGCGATTTGCGCGGTAATCGGGCCGATGGCTCTGCTGGTGCGGCTATTGTGGTGGCGGTGCCCAATGAAACCTTACCCTTTGCCTTTGTCACTAAAGCCTACGGTACGGCGCATCTACAAACTGACGTGGCGCAAAGTGATATCGACTATCTGGACGCGGTAGCTGAGGGTAAGCGGATACCTGCGCCGGGCGATCAGTATCTGTTGCGTTCCAGCGCCACGGGTGTTGCAGCCGTTGTGGCAGATTACGGGATTGCGGTTGCCCACAAGTTTAATGTTGGCGGGCAGGCGGTTTCGGTTGGTATTACGCCGAAGCTACAGCAGACATACCTCTACAACTATCGTGCGCTGGTTTACAACTTCAATAAAAACAAGGTGACCAACAGCGAGTACCGCACCAACGATACCGGATTTAACCTCGATGCAGGGCTATCCACCGACGTTGGCGATAGCTGGACTTTGGGCCTGAGCGCGCAAAACCTGATTTCACGTAATATCGAGACCAAAAAAGTAGAAGGCTATCGTGATACTTATCAGATCCGCCCGCTGGTCACCGCCGGTGCCGCCTGGCATAGCGAAACGCTGACCGCCAGCCTGGATGTTGACGCCACGGCGACAAAGCGCTTTAAATCTCAGAATGACAGCCAGTATGCAGGCGTGGGCGTAGAATATCGCGTGTTGAACTGGCTACAGCTGCGTGGTGGCTATCGTGCCGATATGAAATCTAACGATACCGATGTGGTTAGTGCCGGTATTGGTATTGCGCCTTTCAACAACCGCGTTCATCTTGATCTTGCCGGTTCGGTGGGGGAAGACAACACCTGGGGTGCGATGGCGCAGCTGGGCTTCTCTTTCTGATCGTGCGGCTGCGCCAGAAGCGGCGCAGCCGCTACAGCCTTGTGGTGAAGCTGTGGTATCATTGCGCATAATTTCCACGAACGATTCGGGCTTCTCGCTTTATGTCCCAGCAATTCCCTTCCCAACGTTTTTCCATCGCGCCGATGCTCGACTGGACCGATCGCCACTGCCGCTATTTTCATCGTCAGCTGACGCGAAACACGCTGCTTTACACCGAGATGGTCACTACCGGTGCCATTATTCATGGCAAAGGCGATTATCTGGCGTATAGCGAAGAAGAACATCCGGTAGCGTTACAGCTGGGCGGCAGCGATCCGGCGGCGCTGGCGCAATGCGCGCAGCTGGCGCAGGCGCGCGGCTATGATGAAATTAACCTGAACGTAGGCTGTCCTTCCGATCGCGTACAGAATGGTCGCTTCGGTGCCTGTCTGATGGGCGAAGCCGTGCTGGTCGCTGACTGCGTTAAGGCGATGCGTGACGTGGTATCTATTCCGGTCACGGTAAAAACCCGCATCGGCATTGATGATAGAGATAGCTACGAATTCCTGTGTGATTTTATCGGCACCGTAGCGCAGCAGGGCGGTTGCGACACCTTTATTATTCATGCCCGTAAGGCCTGGCTGTCCGGCCTCAGCCCGAAAGAAAACCGCGAGATCCCACCGCTGGATTACCCACGCGTATATCAGCTCAAGCGTGACTTTCCACACTTGACGCTGGCGTTAAACGGTGGCGTCAAATCGCTGGAAGAGGCACAGACCCATTTACAGTATGTTGATGGCGTCATGATGGGGCGTGAAGCCTATCAGAATCCTGGTCTGCTGGGTCAGGTGGACCGCGTGCTGTTCGGCAGCGAGGCACCGGACGCCGATCCTGTTGCCGTAGTGCGCGCTATGTATCCTTATATTGAGTGTGAACTGACGCAGGGTACTTACCTGGGGCACATCACTCGTCATATGCTGGGTCTGTTTCAGGGCATTCCGGGTGCGCGGCAGTGGCGTCGCTATCTGAGCGAGAATGCGCATAAGCCAGGCGCAGATATCGAAGTGGTAGAAAAAGCGTTGTCGCTGGTTGCGGATAAGATAATCGCCAGCGCCTGATTTGTGATGATTATGTTAAAAATGCGCCTGTGTCCTGCCATTTTTCTATGTCGTACGGTCAGAGAGAAAACGGTGAAAGGATTAATGACTGTTAGTTATCAATAACTTGAATTTTGTTTAATTCGTGAGATGCGCGCTGGATCACAGAGTCACGTTTTTCTCTGGCAATTTCGTTATTAAACATATTTTTTACTTATGATTTCTGCGAGACTACTCAGGTCGAATTAAAAGTCATTCATCATCGCTGTACCCTACAACCACAGCGCGAATGCAAAAAAACAAAAAAGGGGCTTCCTGCGGGAGGCCCCATTACTTTTCTGGCACTGTGTAAGTCAGGGAATAAGCAGGCTGGAGCCCTGAGTTGCACGGCTTTCCAGCGTCGAGTGTGCCCGCTGAGCTTCCCGTAGCGGAAAACGCTGATTTTCCGGCACGTCCACCTTAATCGCTCCGCTGGCAATCATTGAGAAAAGGTCATTGCTGGCCCGCTGTAGCTCATCGCGCATGGTGATATAGCCGTTCAGCGATGGGCGCGTCAGATAAAGCGATCCTTTCTGGTTCAGGATAGCCAGGTTAACGCCGGTAACCGGGCCGGATGAATTGCCGAAGCTCACCATCAGGCCGCGGCGCTGTAAGCAATCCAGCGAGGCCAGCCAGGTTTCTTTACCCACCGAATCGTAAACCACCCGTACTTTGTTACCGTTGGTCAGATCGCTAACGCGCTGAACGATATCCTCCTCGCGGTAATTGATGGTGGCCCAGGCACCGTGATCTTTCGCCAGCTGTGCTTTTTCTGCCGAGCCGACGGTGCCGATCAGGTGTGCGCCCAGCGCTTTCGCCCACTGACAGGCAATCAGTCCGACACCGCCTGCCGCCGCATGAAACAGGAAGATCTCATCCGGCTGCACTTCATAAGTCTGGCGTAGCAGATAATGGACGGTTAGCCCTTTTAAAAACGAGGCTGCTGCCTGCTCAAATGAGATGGCGTCCGGCAGCAGCGCCACCTTATCCTGATGCACATTATGTATTTCGCTGTAGGCTCCCAGCGGCGACTGGGCGTAAACCACGCGATCGCCTGGCTTAATGGCGGTTACGTTGCTGCCGACGCGGGACACCACGCCCGCCGCTTCGGTGCCGATGCCGGAAGGTAATGCCGGTGCCGGGTAAAGGCCGCTGCGCACATAGGTATCGATATAGTTGATGCCGATGGCTTTGTTTTCTACCTGTACTTCATCTTCATGTGGTTCACCGGGATCGAAATCGACCCACTGTAGTTCTTCCGGGCCGCCGTGGCGGGCGATTTGAATACGTTTTGCCATGTCCACTCCTTCAGTTTTCCGGGCACCGCTTTTACCTGCAAACGGCGTAAAAACGGTAAAAAACAGGTATACTTGCGCGTCACTCACATATTCGGTATTGCATTCACTATGGCAGGAAATAAACCCACCAACAAATCCAACGAGGTTCGCGATCGCCAGGTAGAAGGGCTGAAATTACCGCCCCATTCGCTGGAAGCGGAGCAGTCGGTGCTGGGCGGGTTGATGCTGGACAATGAGCGCTGGGATAACGTCTCAGAACGCGTCGTGGCCGAAGATTTTTACAGCCGCCCGCATCGTCTGATATTCAGTGAAATGCAGCGGCTGTTGGAAGCTGGTCAGCCTATCGATCTGATTACGCTTTCAGACTCGCTGGAACAGCGTGGCGAGCTGGATATGGTCGGCGGTTTCGCCTATCTGGCTGAGCTGTCGAAAAACACCCCCAGCGCGGCGAATATCAATGCCTATGCTGATATCGTACGCGAACGTGCCGTCGTGCGCGAAATGATCGCGGTAGCGAATCAGATTGCCGACGCCGGTTACGATCCGCAAGGCCGCAGCAGTGAAGAACTGCTCGATTTTGCCGAATCCAACGTTTTTAAAATCGCTGAACAGCGCGCCAATAAAGATGAAGGACCGCAAAACATCGAGCAGATTCTGGAAGCGACCGTTTCCCGTATCGAATCGCTCTACCAGAAGCCGCACGATGGCGTTACCGGCGTTGATACCGGCTATCAGGATCTGAATAAGAAAACCGCTGGCTTGCAGGGTTCCGATCTGATTATCGTGGCGGCGCGTCCGTCGATGGGGAAAACGACTTTCGCTATGAACCTGTGCGAAAACGCCGCGATGCTACAGGACAAGCCGGTGCTGATTTTCAGCCTGGAGATGCCCAGCGAACAGCTTATGATGCGTATGCTGGCCTCGCTGTCACGCGTCGATCAAACCCGTATTCGTACCGGGCAGCTGGATGATGAAGACTGGGCGCGTATTTCCGGTACGATGGGCATTCTGCTGGAGAAAAAGAACATCTATATCGATGATTCCTCCGGCCTGACGCCCACCGAGGTGCGTTCACGCGCGCGCCGCGTGTTCCGTGAAAACGATGGTCTGAGCATGATTATGATCGACTATCTGCAACTGATGCGCGTGCCATCGCTCTCCGATAACCGAACGCTGGAAATTGCCGAGATTTCTCGCTCGTTAAAGGCATTGGCAAAAGAGCTGAACGTGCCGGTAGTGGCGCTGTCGCAGCTTAACCGCTCGCTGGAACAGCGCGCCGATAAACGCCCGGTTAACTCGGATCTGCGTGAATCTGGCTCGATCGAGCAGGATGCTGACCTGATCATGTTTATCTATCGTGACGAGGTTTACCACGAAAACAGCGATCTGAAAGGCATAGCTGAGATCATTATCGGTAAGCAGCGTAATGGGCCGATTGGCACCGTCCGCCTGACGTTTAACGGACAGTGGTCACGCTTTGATAATTATGCCGGCCCTCAGTACGACGACGAATAGCCTGCACGATTTGTGCATCCCCGCTGCGTCATCAGAAAATTGTGTTGGACAATTGCCGCTTATTTACGCTTATCTGTCACGATATCAGCGCTAAGAGCGGCAACATGCTATGACACAGATTGACGATTACGACCTGAAAATCCTTACCCTGCTGCAAAATAATGGACGTCTGACCAATCAGGAACTTAGCTATCTGGTCGGGCTTTCCGCCTCGCAATGTTCGCGGCGTCGTATCAGCCTGGAACAGGCGAAGCAAATCCTTGGTTATCACGCGCGTGTTTCGCCAGAGACGGTGGGGCTGGGCATGATCGGCCTGATCGAGGTGCGCCTGATTAACCATACCAGCGGTTGCGTAGAAAGCTTTCACCGTATGGTGGCGGAGCAGGACGCTATCGTTGATGTTTATAAAACTACAGGCGATGCGGATTATCTGATTAAGGTTGCGGTTGCCAGTCTGGCAGAATTAAGCGCTCTGATCAGTGAGCTGGTAGCGGGACATCGCAGCGTTGCGCATGTAAAAACGTCGGTAGTGCTGGAAAGGGTAAAAGAGCACGGGATAATGATGACCGCAGAGCATTTGCACCAGGTAAAGGTATGATGCGCAATATTGGTGCAACTGACTGTCGTTTTGGCTGATTGTATGCGCCGTTTAGCGGTTAATTGCTTATTTTGTGCATGAAAGGCGTCCCTGTTGCACGCTTTTATGAAAAATAAACCACTGCTTTTATTTAGCCAGCTGCGACCGCTGCTTATTCATTTTAGCGCGTTGGACCCGTTTTATGCGACATTGTGCGGTAACGTCATGACGGGCGTTACGAAGTCTGACTCTGTCAGCTTCGGCCCTTAATAATTACTATGGAGATTCACCGTGTTTCAGAAAGTTGATGCCTACGCTGGCGATCCGATACTGACTTTAATGGAAACCTTCAAGCAGGATCCGCGTCCGCATAAGGTTAACCTGAGCATTGGCCTCTATTACAACGAGCAGGGCATTATTCCGCAGCTTCAGGCGGTGGAAGAAGCGGAGACGCGTCTGAATGCGCAGCCGCATCAGGCCTCGCTCTATTTGCCGATGGATGGGCTGGCCGGTTACCGCGAGGCGATTGCGCCGCTGCTGTTCGGCGCGCAGCATCCCGCGCTCCAGGCGAAGCGCATCGCTACGATTCAGACCGTAGGCGGCTCCGGTGCACTGAAGGTTGGCGCAGACTTCCTGAAACGTTATTTTCCGCAGTCGCAGGTATGGGTTAGCGATCCCACCTGGGAAAACCATATTGCCATCTTTGCGGGCGCGGGTTTTGAAGTGAACACCTACCCCTGGTACGATGCGCAGAGCAATGGCGTACAGTTCGACGCCTTCCTCGCTACGCTGAAAACCCTATCGGCGCAAAGCATCGTGCTGCTGCATCCCTGCTGCCACAACCCAACCGGCGCAGACTTAACTCAGGATCAATGGGATCGGGTGGTTGAGGTGCTGAAAGCGCAGCAGCTGATTCCTTTCCTGGATATCGCCTATCAGGGCTTTGGGGCCGGGATGGAGGAGGATGCTTACGCTATTCGCGCAATCGCTGCGGCAGGCATTTCTGCTCTGGTTAGTAATTCCTTCTCAAAAATTTTCTCGCTCTATGGTGAACGCGTCGGCGGCCTGTCGGTGGTATGTAGCGATGCGGAAGAGGCGGCACGCGTACAGGGGCAGCTGAAGGCAACGGTGCGCCGCAACTACTCGTCGCCACCGAATTTTGGTGCCCAGGTAGTGGCCTGCGTGCTGAATGACGAGGCGCTAAAAGCTAACTGGCTGGCGGAAGTGGAGGCGATGCGCGTGCGCATCCTGGAAATGCGCCAGGCGTTGGTAACGGTGCTAAGCAAGGCGGTGCCCGGTCAGAATTTTGATTATCTGCTGAAGCAGCGCGGCATGTTCAGCTACACTGGCCTGAGCGCGCAGCAGGTTGATCGCCTGCGTGAGGAGTTCGGCGTTTATCTGATCCACAGTGGACGCATGTGCGTGGCCGGGCTCAATAGCCGCAACGTTCATCAGGTAGCGGAGGCCTTCGCCGCCGTTATGTAACCTGAACGCCCTGTCGCCTGAGCGTGTCAGGGCGTTATTCAGAGAAGGAGCATCATCTGTGTGGCATCAGCAAACCCTTTCCCTTAGCGCGAAGTCGCGTGGCTTCCACCTGGTTACCGATGAGATTGTGCAACAGCTTCCGGCGCTGCGTGAGATCAGGACGGGGCTGCTGCACCTGCTGTTACAGCATACCTCGGCATCGCTAACCTTAAATGAGAACTGCGATCCTACGGTGCGCAGCGATATGGAACAGCATTTCATGCGCCATGTGCCGGAGGAGGCACCTTATCAGCATGACTACGAAGGCGTGGATGATATGCCTGCGCATATCAAATCTTCATTGCTGGGCGTTTCGCTGCTGCTGCCAGTCAGTCGCGGGAGTCTGGTTCTGGGTACATGGCAGGGCATCTGGCTCGGCGAGCATCGCATCCACGGCGGCGCACGGCGTATCGTTGCCACGCTACAGGGCGAAAGCAGCGTAAGTTAACCGCTGCTCTGTTACCCAGTTACGATCGTTTCTTCCTGACCGTAAAGCGCGGTTGTTTGGCTATACTCAGTGAACAATAAGCCGTTTCCGGGAAAAAATGAGGCTGAATGGGCCTGTCCGCCTGGTCTGAAAAACGCATCCCGGAAATTTATTCATGTCGTTCGCGCCGGTAAACGCTGAAAAGCTATCTCAGCGGTGTGGCCTGTGGCGTAGCGCATTACCTCAGGGGGAATGAAAAATGACCAGCTCTCAGCTGTTGCAGTATTGTATGGCGAAGCCCGGAGCGGAACAGAATGTCTACGATGACTGGAAGGCAACGCAGATTAAAGTCGCGGATGTTCTCTTTGCCATGCTGCATGAGGTGAATGACCGCCCGGCGCTTACGCTGAAAACTTCGCCAGCGCTGGCCGATCTGCTGCGTGAACAGCATGCGGATGTTTTCCCCAGCGCGCACCTTAATAAAACGCACTGGAGCACGCTTTATCTGGATGGTGAACTGAAGGATTCGCAAATTTACTATCTGGTGGATGCTTCGCTACAGCAGGCGCTGGCAACCAAAGGCGGTTATCACGGTTGAAAGGCTGTCGCTGCGCAAGCCCGCAGCGACAGTGAGTTTACGCGGCGCTTTCCTGACGCAGCGTATCGATATCAATGACAAAGCGATATTTCACGTCGCTTTTCAACATACGCTCATAGGCTTCGTTAATCTGGTTCATCGCGATCAGTTCGATATCGGACGTGATATTGTGCTTACCGCAGAAATCGAGCATCTCCTGCGTTTCCGCGATACCGCCGATCAGGGAACCGGCCACGCTACGGCGTTTAAAAATCAAATCGAAAACGTGCGGTGCCGGATGATCGTGCTCAGGTGCGCCAACTAATGTCAGGTTGCCATCGCGCTTCAACAGGTTAATGAACGGATTAAGATCGTGCTGGGCTGCAACGGTATTCAGAATAAAATCGAAGCTGTTCGTATGCTGTGCCATCTGCTGGGGATCTTTAGAGATCACCACCTCGTCAGCGCCCAGACGTTTGCCATCTTCGATTTTAGACGGGGAGGTGGTAAACAGCACCACGTGCGCGCCCATCGCGTGCGCCAGTTTCACGCCCATATGGCCCAGGCCACCCAGACCGACGATGCCCACTTTTTTGCCCGGTCCGACATTCCAGTGACGCAGCGGAGAGTAGGTGGTAATACCCGCGCACAGCAGCGGCGCAACGCCTGCCAGATCGAGGTTTTCCGGTACGCGCAGTACGAAATCTTCATGTACTACCACGCTGGTGGCGTAACCGCCGTAGGTCACCGCTTTGGTTTCGCGGTCCTGACCGTTATAGGTAGGGACAAAGCCTTCCTCATAATACTGTTCCAGCCCTTCCTGGCAGCTTGGACAGCTGCGGCAGGAATCTACCATGCAGCCGACGCCAACCAGATCGCCAACGCGATATTTTTGGGTATGAGCGCCTGTTGCCGTAACGCGTCCCACGATTTCATGGCCCGGCACCACCGGGAAGATGGTGTTTTGCCATTCATTACGGGCCTGGTGCAGGTCTGAGTGGCAAACGCCACAGAATAACACTTCAATTTGTACATCATGCGCGCGCAGTTCACGCGGCTTGTAATCAAAAGGCGCGAGTTTAGATTTAGCATCCTGGGCTGCATAAGCGTGCGTAATATTCATGGTATCTCCCGTGATGAAGCGGTTAGAGACGAGCGAACCGGCTGCTCGCCTGAGATAAAGCTGAACGCGTTGCTTCTGTAACAGAAACAACGTGAAGCTTAAGGATAAACAGCGAAGGCAAGAGCAGCCAGACACGATAGTGTTTAAATCTTGCCTGTTTCTGCAAGGTTAATCTTGTATAAGGCAACGGAGCGAAAAGATGTACAACATAGCGCCGCTGACGGCAGAACCAGGTCAGGTGCGGCGAGAGAAAAGCCCCTGCGCGTTGGCAACAGGGGCGAGAATGACGAAACGCTTAGCGTTTTTCCAGCAGCGGCTTCAGAAAGCGTGCGGTATGGGATTCCTTGCACCTGGCAACGGTTTCCGGCGTACCGGCAACCAGAATCTGGCCGCCACCGCTGCCACCTTCGGGGCCGAGATCGACAATCCAGTCGGCGGTTTTGATCACGTCCAGGTTGTGCTCAATCACCACAATAGTATTGCCCTGATCGCGCAGCTGATGCAGTACCGTCAGCAGTAGCTGAATATCAGCGAAGTGCAGGCCGGTAGTCGGTTCATCAAGGATGTAGAGCGTCTGACCGGTGCCACGCTTCGACAGCTCACGCGCCAGCTTAACGCGCTGCGCCTCACCGCCGGAAAGCGTGGTAGCGGACTGACCGAGACGGATATAAGAGAGGCCGACATCCATCAGGGTTTGCAGCTTACGCGCCAGCGCCGGAACGGCATCAAAGAAATCGCGCGCCTCTTCGATAGTCATATCCAGCACTTCGTGAATGCTTTTGCCCTTGTACTTAATTTCCAGCGTTTCGCGGTTGTAGCGCTTGCCTTTACACTGATCGCACGGCACGTAGATATCCGGCAGGAAGTGCATTTCAACGCGCAGCACGCCGTCACCCTGACAGGCTTCGCAACGTCCGCCACGGACGTTAAAGCTGAAGCGGCCCGGATTGTAACCACGCGAACGCGATTCCGGCACGCCCGCGAACAGTTCTCGAATGGGGGTAAAAATACCGGTATAGGTAGCCGGGTTAGAGCGCGGTGTACGTCCTATTGGGCTTTGATCGATATCGATGACCTTATCGAAATTCTCCATGCCGGTCACTTCGCGATAGGGCGCGGCTTCGGCGATAGTGGCCCCGTTCAGCTGACGCTGAGCGATGGGGAACAGCGTATCGTTAATCAGCGTCGATTTCCCGGAGCCGGAGACGCCGGTGACGCAGGTAAACAGGCCTACCGGCAGCGTCAGCGTCACATCCTTGAGGTTGTTGCCGCGTGCGCCGGTAATTTTCAGCACCTTATTCGGATCGGCAGGTACGCGCTGTTCCGGCACTTCGATTTTACGCTTGCCGCTCAGGTATTGGCCGGTAAGGGAATCTTCTACCTGCATGATTTCTTCAGCGGTGCCTTCTGCGACGATCTGACCGCCATGCACCCCGGCACCGGGGCCGATATCGATAATGTGGTCAGCGGCGCGAATCGCATCTTCATCGTGTTCAACCACAATTACCGTGTTACCGAGATCGCGCAGGTGGATAAGCGTATCCAGCAGGCGCTCGTTATCGCGCTGATGCAGACCGATAGAAGGCTCATCCAGCACGTACATGACGCCCACCAGGCCCGCACCGATCTGGCTCGCCAGACGAATACGCTGCGCCTCGCCGCCGGAGAGCGTCTCTGCCGAGCGTGACATCGAAAGATAGTTCAGGCCGACATTGACCAGGAAGCTCAGACGATCGCCAATTTCTTTCAGTACTTTTTCCGCGATCCTGGCGCGCTGGCCGCTCAGCTTCAGGTTGCGGAAAAAATCCATCGCATGACCGATGCTCATCTCTGAGATAGTCGGCAGCGTGGTGTTTTCCACATAAACATGGCGCGCTTCGCGGCGCAAACGGGTGCCTTCGCAGGTAGCGCAGGCGCGATTGCTGATAAACTTCGCCAGATCCTCGCGCACTGCGCTCGATTCTGTCTCTTTATAGCGGCGCTCCATATTGTGCAGGACGCCTTCAAACGGATGGCGACGTATCGAAGTATCGCCACGGTCATTGATATATTTGAACTCAATGCTCTCTTTGCCGGATCCATACAGGATCACCTGCTGCACTTTTTCGCTCAGGCTGTTAAACGGCGCTTCGATATCGAACTTCAGATGATCCGCCAGCGAGCGCAGCATCTGGAAATAGTAAAAATTACGGCGATCCCAGCCGCGGATAGCGCCGCCAGCCAGCGACAGCTCGGCATTCTGCACCACGCGCTCAGGATCGAAATATTGTTGTACGCCCAGGCCATCGCAGGTTGGGCAGGCTCCCGCCGGGTTGTTAAAAGAGAACAGGCGCGGCTCCAGCTCGCTCATGCTGTAGCCGCAGATCGGGCAGGCGAAGTTAGCTGAGAACAGCAGCTCTTCCGCATTAGTATCATCCATGTTGGCCACGATCGCCGTACCGCCGGAAATCTCCAGCGCGGTTTCAAAAGATTCCGCCAGGCGTGTCGCCAGATCTTCACGCACCTTGAAGCGATCGATAACCACTTCAATGGTGTGTTTCTTTTGCAGCTCCAGCTTCGGTGGATCGGAGAGATCGCACACCTCGCCATCAATACGGGCGCGGATATAGCCCTGCGTCGCCAGGTTCTCCAGCGTCTTGGTATGCTCGCCTTTACGCTCTTTCACCACCGGTGCCAGCAGCATCAGGCGTGAGCCTTCCGGCTGTGCCAGTACGTTATCCACCATCTGACTCACGGTTTGCGCCGCCAGCGGTACATTATGATCGGGACA
The DNA here is from genome assembly GCF_009914055.1 of Mixta intestinalis. Lineage (NCBI taxonomy): Bacteria > Pseudomonadati > Pseudomonadota > Gammaproteobacteria > Enterobacterales > Erwiniaceae > Mixta > Mixta intestinalis. The sequence continues at coordinate 3,326,933 of NZ_CP028271.1, read as the reverse complement.
GCGCGGCTCGCCTACGCGGGCAAACAGCAGGCGCAGGTAGTCGTGGATCTCGGTAATGGTACCGACGGTGGATCGCGGGTTGTGAGAAGTTGATTTTTGTTCGATCGAAATCGCGGGCGACAGCCCTTCAATATGATCGACATCCGGTTTCTCCATCAGCGAAAGAAACTGACGCGCATAAGCGGAAAGCGATTCCACGTAGCGGCGCTGCCCCTCGGCATAGAGCGTATCGAACGCCAGCGAGGATTTACCGGAACCTGACAGGCCGGTGACAACGATCAGTTTGTCGCGAGGGATGATCAGGTTGATGTTTTTCAGGTTGTGGGTGCGAGCACCCCGGACTTCAATCTTATCCATTCACATTTCCCGGATTAACGCAGACTCACCATGCCTGTAACGATACGGCTGGACTAAACAGGTCATTATGGCACAAAAAATAACTGAATGTATATCCAGTAGTCTGTTGCAACAATGCAAAAAGATCTTCATTATTGGAAGCTTGCTCGGAAGTATGATCGGGCAGGCTAGCGTGATAGAATTTACCGTTTAGACTTTAGTGAATACTCATCGGGAGACGCGAACATGGCCAGCAGAGGCGTTAACAAAGTGATTCTTGTCGGGAATCTGGGTCAGGATCCGGAAGTGCGTTATATGCCGAATGGTGGAGCCGTAGCGAACATTACGCTGGCTACCTCTGAAAGCTGGCGTGACAAGCAGACCGGAGAGACCAAAGAGAAAACGGAATGGCACCGCGTTGTGCTGTTTGGCAAACTGGCGGAAGTGGCAGGCGAATACCTGCGTAAAGGTTCTCAGGTTTACATTGAAGGTTCTCTGCAAACGCGCAAATGGCAGGATCAGAGCGGCCAGGAACGCTATACCACGGAAGTGGTGGTAAACGTTGGTGGTACTATGCAGATGCTGGGCGGTCGTCAGAACGGCGGCGCGGGCGGTCAGGCCAGTGGCGGCATGGGCGGCGGCAACAACAGTGGCTGGGGCCAGCCTCAGCAGCCACAGGGCGGCAACCAGTTCAGCGGTGGTGGACAGCAGCAGGCTCCTGCTCGCCCGCAGCAGAGCGCGCCAGCCAGCAGCGAACCGCCGATGGATTTCGACGACGATATCCCGTTCTGACGAAAAATCACGGTTTAAAGGCCCGGCACCTCTGTCTGCAGCGGGGCGTCAGGCAACGAACTGAAGCATTACGAAACCCCGCTGGAGCGGGGTTTTTTTATGCGGCTTAGCGGTTTTCTCTGTAATGCTGTTCGCAGCGCTCTTTTGCCTCCTGGCGTAAATCACGCAGGTCGGGCAGGCTGTCGCCGGAACCGTAATCCATCGTGCCGCTGGTCGCCTCCTGCTTTTCATCCGCTGCGGCAAACGGTAGTTTGTCGCTCTGCTGCCATTCTTCGTTTTCACCCTGGCGAGTAAAAATCAGCGCATACTCCGGTGTAGCATCATCAGCGCCATAAATCTCATATTTATAGTGGGATTCCGCATCATCGCCCAGTTCCAGCGTATCAATCAGTTGTAAGTCCGCCATCGATGCCTCCTGTTGAGCAAATAGCAAGTATAGGTAATTTATCATTACCTGAGGCGCGCCCTCTTTTTGGCTTGAAAGCGGCTCAGCAACCTAAGCGGCAGGGCAGAGAGTAAAGGAAAAAATGAACGGCTTTACATCCAGACGGTATGGATAGCGCTGAATGAGAGAGAAGCTGGCGTCAGAAGTGAAAACCAAAATATAAACACAATTTAACTTAATCGGGAGATGAACACCTTTCAGTTGCGTAGTTAAGGTAAAACTCGGCTTTTAACCTTAAGAGGTATTAAACCCTTTTAGTGCCTTGCCGATATATACGGTACGGTTTTATACAGAGATCTCCTTGATGACCATTAGACGTTGTTCATTGTTTATCCTTTTTACCTTGCTGGCCATATTTCTTATCAGTTCGCTGACCAACGCCTGGCTGTTTGTACGCAGCAATAATTCTCTTGATAGCGTTAACAAAGAGATCCGCGTGGTATTAGCGATCATCGATCCGATTAACCACAGCCGTAACCTGCGCGTGCATTTAATGGAGTACATGAAACTGCTGGAACAGGGCAATGTGGAGGAGGCTAACGCCAGAATGAGCGGTGTGGATGAGCTGATGCACAAAATGGATGACGCCTTTACCACCTACATGCAGGCACCACGGTTAACGAATGAAGAGGCGGCGCTGGATAACTATCGTAATGCCTGGCTAATCTACAAACAGCAGGGAATTGAGCCGTTAATCGCTGCTGTACGCAACGGCGATCGGGCGGGATTCGCTAAACAGATCGCCAACATCGGAAAGCTGGATCGTCAGTATGAAGTAGCGCTGAATAATGTGCTGGCGCTGCATGAAGGGTACGCGAGACAGCTTAACGCGACTGCACAACAGGATTTCAGCTTTTCAGTCATGGTGCTGGGCATCTTTGTGGTAATTTTTGGGCTTATCATTGGCCTGATTTACTACCTGCTGAAGAAGTTTCTGCTTGATTCGCTGCTGGCAGCGAAAGAGCAGTGCAGCAAAATCGCTGAAGGGCAGCTTCAGCATGCCGTTGCGGTTAGCGCAACGTCGCGCACGGAAATTGCCGATTTGCTGCGTTCTATTGAATTAATGCGCCTGGAGCTGATTCAGATTATCAGCCAGGTGCGTGACTCCTGCCATAGCGTAGCCAATGCTTCACAGGAAATTGCCGCCGGTAATATCGATCTTTCCTCACGCACCGAACAGCAGGCCTCAGCGCTGACGCAGACCGCAGCCAGCATGGAAGAACTGAGCGCGACGGTAAAACAGAATACCGATAACGTTTACCAGGCGACTCGCCTGACCCAGGAGGCGGTAAAAGCGGCGCATACCGGTGAAGAAGTATCGAAAGCGGTGATTATGACCATGGGCGGGATCACGCAGAGCTCGCGGAAAATCGAAGAGATAACCTCAGTGATTAACAGCATCGCTTTTCAGACCAATATTTTGGCGCTGAACGCGGCGGTAGAAGCCGCACGCGCCGGTGAGGAAGGGCGAGGCTTTGCGGTAGTGGCAGGTGAAGTTCGTAGTCTGGCACAGCGCAGCGCCGCCGCCGCACGTGAAATCGAAGGGCTGATTAAAGATTCAGTTGCGGGTATCAGTCAGGGTTCGCAGCAGGTGAGTAAAACAGGCGAGGCGATCGCGAATATCATCGATTCCGTTTCACGAGTAGATGCGCTGATGCATGAAGTTTCTACCGCTTCAGATGAACAGAGTCGCGGTATTTTGCAAATTGAGCAGGCGGTAACGGAAATGGATGGCGTAACGCAGCAGAACGCGGCGCTGGTTCAGCAATCCGCTTCGGCAGCCTCTTCGCTGGAAGAGCAGGTGAATTACCTGAAAAAAACCGTGGCGGCTTTCCAGTTGCCTGCACGCTAAGCGCTAAAGCGAGGCCGGGAAGGGAGCTGCCTTTCCGGCTTGCGGCGTACTTTCATTGGCATGGCTCCCGCTATACCGCATTTGGCGTAACCTTCCGGCAGGGCGGCTGTAAGCGGTTACAGGTTCATTCCTGAGTAGCCGGACTCAGGGCTGACGTTTAATGCTACTATTTACCGGTACGATTCATTTTTTCCGTTTTGCATAGCATCAGGCTGAATAATGTCAATGTGTTCCGGTAAAGGGTGATAGCAGATACAGATTTATCTGGTACGACACAGCATTATTAGCGTAGCGGCAAATTTTAATCTTCGGATATTTCTGCCATGGTGTGGTTATTTCCGTTATTCGTTTTTAACGAGCCAAACGGGAATTTTAAGAAAAGCCTCAGAGCGCAACGGTGATTTTGGGTTTGATTTTCATTCCATAGGGATTTTCTGCCAGAAAATACCCGGCACAGAAATAAAGTTAATGGTGAAAGAAGGCTAATATCGGTCAGGATAAAAAATGGACCTGATATTAAGATTATGCTGATAATAATAACGGATGTTAAAAAGAACAATTTTTTGTTAACTGACTGATTGTCTTGCCATAAATCTCTTATACTACGCTATCAGAATTTTCGCTAAAAGGGCTCAGGCCGTCTGTTGGAATATACACTTTTACTACTGTATTTCTAATGTGATCTCAGTCGCAATCAGGCAGAAAGCACGGACCAGATTTAGCTTGAAATGACCCCGGCAAGTGAAACGGCAGCGGCGTTATTGGCAAGATAAAACATTAGCTATATTGAAATCGTTTTAGCGATTCTGACGTTTAGCACGTTTTTCTTAGCTTTAAACATTAGCCTTTGTGAACTAATTTATTGGTTCAGGGGCGAGGGGAGCATGTCTGAAGCCGGTCGAACAGGCGCAAAGGAAGCCGAAATTGTGATGCTTATCATCAAAAATATCAGGCGGGATGACGTGCCTTAGAAGCGGCATGCAGCAATAAAAATAAAGTGCTTCCCGGCCTGTTTCTCTTTTCTCAAAGAGAAAATAAGCCGGGAAGTGACTGAATCAAAGGGTTTTTATGTGAGTGTGATAAAAGGAAGCCTGAAAATCAATTACGCCCAAACGGAAATCGTTCAGGAAAAACTGGTACAAACGGCTGCTTCTTAAAATTTTTATTAACTTTACATATTGCTGTTTAATGACACTGTCAGTTGAGTTTACCCCTTTTTATTCAGTGATTGTCGCACTGACTGGAGGGATAATGGTAAACGCTACGGCTGATATCAAGCAGACGGCAGCTACGGCGCGTCCCAATCTCGAAAGTTTCCTGTAAATAATTAACCGCCTGACGCTTATCATTGGTGGTAAAGAAGTTTTTCACGACGCTTTGCAGCATGGCTTTATCAGAGGTGAGAATCTGTAACTCCCGGTTAAGTGCCTGAAGTTTTTCTTCCAACTCTTTGATTTTCCTTCCTTCTTCAGAAGATAATCCCGCGTATTTTTTCTTCCAGCTATAGAAGGTTGCTTCTGAAATCCCCAGATCTTCACAAATGTCCTTAACTTTGACACCACACTCAGAAGCTTTAATCGCATTGGTGATTTGCTCTTCGGTGTATCGTGACTTTCTCATAAATGCTGTTACCTTTCTAATCAATTAATGGATGAGAAAAGCTGCGATAATAAATGGATCTAATCCCCTGGAATATTAAAGCAGCGTATTAAAGTGCGCGATTTGAATGGCAAGCAATAAGTTAAGTTATCCTGTAGAAATATCATCATGGGATTTCTCTTATTTTAACTTCAGCTTCCTTCCATAACCTTCCTCAAAACAAAGTTTTGTTATAGATTCTCTCCCGAACAGTTGAAACGATTTCGGTAACCCAAACGTGGCAATACGACTTGCGTAACGGCAAAAGTGTGCCAGGGTTGTCCTTTAAAATAATTCCTATGAAATCGTTTACAGGGAAAACAACAGGCCAGTTTTTATCAGATGCTATCTGAGATTTATCTTAATAAAGAACTGACTGCTGTTATTAAAATAACTGCCAGTCAGGCGCGTTGTTTTAATGTTTTGCCCGGTGTTCACTGTGCGTAATTGTACGTTGTAAACATGGACGTAGTTTTCATAAGTGTGAGTAGTGGAAATACAAAGGATGCGTCGATGAAATACAGTGTGATGTCCAACGCCGCCTGGATGATATCTGAAAAATTCGTTTCCATATTTGGCGTTATATTTGTCACGTCTTATGTGGCGAAATCGTTTGGACCCACGGTATTTGGCCAGATGTCTTTTTCTGTGTCGCTGTTTTCGGTAGTGCAGACTATCGCTATTTTCGGCACCGAAACCATTCTGTTCAAGCGTATCAGCAAAAGCGCCCAGAAAGGGGTACGGCTGATGACGATAGCTAAAAAGCTGCGCCTGTCGCTGCTGCTGCTGCTTTCGCTGCCGTTGCTGGTGTGGATGTACTACAACATGCGCGAGAACTATCTCGCTTTTGCGCTGGCCTCTTTTTTGTCGGCACTATTTGTTACGCAGGACACGTTTAGCGTCTTTAACAACGCGCGTCTGGCGTCGCGTCTGAATACTGTCGCTAACACCGCCGGAATGCTGCTGAGTTTCGCTATCAGCTTTAGCATCGCCTGGCTGAAGCTAAGTCCGCTCTGGTTGACCCTGTCGATCGTGGCGGTAACGCTGGTGCCGTACATGATAAAAAGGCACAACTTCTATCAGCGCTTCAGCGATGAGGCACCGCCGCGTGGCAAAAGCGGCAATTATCTGCGCTATTTAATTTATGCCGGCTTGCCATTGGCGATTTCCAGCATATTTATTTCCGTGCAGATTAAAATGGCGCAATTTTTCCTGGTTGGCGTAGGGACCGCTAAGGATGTTGGGCTGTTTACCGCTGCGAATATGATATCTGCATCCTGGATATTTATTCCGGCGGCGATCATTACTTCAAGTTTTACCGAAATATTCAGAGAGCAGTCAGAGCGAGCTTTAAAACTGACCGCGCGTTTGAATGGCTATGTTATGGTTGTTTCGTTATTGATGTTTCTTATCGCCTCCCTGTACGGTGAGCAACTCATTATTACCCTTTATGGGCAAGATTACACACAGTCGGGAAGTCTCATTACGTTATTGTCGTTAGCAACCTGCTTTTCGTCGATGGGGACAGTCGCATATCGTTATATGGTCAAAGAAGGAGGTTTTAATTATCTGCTGAAAAAAATTCTCTGCCTGATGTTATTCAGCGTACCGTTAACCTGGTTGTTAATTACCGTTTTCGGCCTGAAAGGCGCGGCGTGGAGTGTTTTACTCACAGAAGTTCTGTCCCTGACCGTAATGAATTACTTCTTCAAACATGGCGTCATACGCAAGATTCACGTTTCCTCACTCAACTACAAAACTTACAAATGAGGTTAAGATGTCTAAGTTTAAAGATGAATTAAGAAGAAGCGTTCTCTATTTTGTTAAAAAAATGCCGTGGGCATACCAGGATCGCATTCATTATTTTCGTAAGTTTAAAAGACTACCCAATATTCGTGAACCTAAATTGTTCAACGAAAAAGTGCTCTACCGTAAGTTTGTTAACGGTGACTATGCACGCTACAGCAAACTCTCTGACAAGTTTACCGTACGTGACTACATCGCTGATACCATCGGGAGCGAGTACCTGATTCCACTGGTGCATGAAACCTGCGATCCTGCGACCCTGCTAAGCCTGCCAGGCCTGAAGAATACCGTGGTGAAGCCGAATCATGGCTCTAACATGGTGGAGATTCTGCTGGAAGAGCCAGACAGCCTGCAAAAGCAGCTAATCGTTAATCGCTGTCATGAGTGGTTGCGTAAAGATTTTTCCGAAGAGGCGCGCGAGATTCACTATCGTTATATTAAGCCGCGTATTCTGGTGGAGAAATATATTGGCGATGGCAAGAGTGCGCCGATCGATTATAAATTCCATATGTTCAATAAAAAAGACGGCAGCTTTGAATATGTGCTACAGGTAATTTATAACCGTAGCAATCCGGCTCTGTCGATGAATTTTTACGTCAATAACCTGCATGAGGCATGGTATAAAATTCGCGACACCGGGCTGAATATTAGTCAGACGGTGCCGAAGCTGGAGCAGGCGTTAGCGCTGAGTAAAACGCTGGCGAAGGATTTCGATTACGTACGCGTTGACTGGTATATTCATGAAGAGCAGATCTGGTTTGGTGAATTAACGTTCACGCCGGGCGCTGGACTGGTTACCGGACTCGATCGCGGCCTGAATCGCATGATGGGGGAGATGTGGTTACAGGATCATATTATACCTTCGCTGCCACCAGGCACCGCTGACGTTACAGATGTTACGCTGCCGGTAATGCTGAAGAAGGTGTGAAAGTATTGCCGTGAGGTTTATCAGATATAAAAAAAGCGAGCTGGCGTGCTCGCTTTTTTTATTAATAATTGATTAAGGCATTGGCCATTCCGGTGGCGTCTGGCTCATGATATTAACGAACGCGTCTTTGGTAATGTTCAGGAAATTATTGATATTTTCCATGCTGAACGTCATACCCAGCAGTCCGGCCACAAACCAGCAGGTCAGGCCAACACCAATGCCGCTGAACATAAAAGCCATTACCGGATGGCTTGTCTGGCGACACTTAATTTTAAATGTGCTGGCGAAAAACATCAGGACGGCGCTTAGCAGTTCCCAACGCATTACAACAAGGCTGGCGGTAAGCGTAGCCATAACATTCAACCTCTGTTTTCTATCAACCCTGACGCCCCAAAGAGAGACGCGATAAAGATGCCAGGGAGTCTTTACCGGTCGTAACGTGCCATACCAAAGTGTGACTTGAGTCACATTATATCACTGCTTTTTAAAAGTTGAACAAAATTTATGCCACGAGAAATTATATAGCACTTGGCGTAAAAGTTATTATTATTCAGTCGCTTGGTTTGTTTTGGTGTGCGATTTTTTACGATTATTATTGATTTTTAGCAGGGAAATGGGCGCTAACGGTTACGGTAATAACCCAAACAGTAATCTCTTAGGGAGTAAAAGCACGGGCCCAGGATAAATCCTGATCCGTCCGACAGAAATACAACGGAAATCCATTTAGCTGATTGTTTTAACAGGAAAACTTCAAAAATATCGCTGGCTTTGGGATGAATCTGACTCCGTGAGTCATTGTACGCATGATGGCAGCTGGATAGTCTTTTGAGACCGCATTTTACCTCCGTAGCGTTAGCGAGAGCAGTAGCGCTATCACGCAGCATTATCTATCTCATTCAGGACGCCATTATGACCAGGTTGCACTCTGCCTCTAACATCGTTCTGAGGTGCTGTCTGTTACAGAAACATCCTTCATGTAACGGTAGGCCGGATGGAGGAAGCTATGATCGGAAATAGCCTGAGCGACAGAAACGCCGGACCAGCGCCTGCGCGCCCCACGCTGCGTAAATCACTACAGCGTATTCATCTGATCATTATTATCGTTTCGATGACTATTTCCGGCCTTTCACTTTCCACCCTCTCGCTGATCGCGCTGCGTAATTATGCGGAAAACAATCTGGAGCTGCTTGCCTCCACGCTCAGCTTTACCGTGCAGCCATCGGTAATAAAAGGTGACGCCCGGACCGTTCATGAGGCGCTGGCAGAGATTGGCAGTCGCGGCAGCTTTTCATACGGGCGCGTCTACAATCGCCAGGGCGAATTGCTGGCAGGCTGGCACGCTTCGCCACGGCAGCGTCAGAACGGCGTTGAACGGTTGATTGCGCGCTGGCTGTTTCCGGCACCGGTTAGCGTACCGATAATACATAGCGGAGAAACCATTGGGCGAATCTGGCTGATTGGCGATGCCTGTAACGTCATTGAGTATCTGTATAAGACCTTTGCCTGGCTGGCGGCCAGCCTGATGATGACCGCAACGCTCGCCTCGCTGCTGTCGCGGCGTATGCATGCCGGGATATTACAGGCGCTACAGAGTATTACTTCCGTTACGCATGATGTACGGCAGCGTCGCGCTTTCGCGCAGCGGGTGCCCGCCGCAGAGATCGCTGAACTGGATGCGTTGAGCCATGATTTTAATAGTCTGCTACAGGAGCTGGAAGAGTGGCAGCACAGTATCAGGCGGGAGCATGCCAGTCTGGCACACCAGGCCAGTCATGATGCGCTGAGCGGTTTGCCTAACCGCATCGCTTTCGAGCGCGCCCTGCAACGGGCTTTTGCCGATAGCGAACGACGCCAGAGGCTGGCGCTATTATTTATCGATGGCGATCGTTTTAAAGAGATCAATGATACCTGGGGCCATGCCGCCGGTGACGCCATTATTACCGCAACGGCACAACGGCTGCGCGTGCAGGTCAGAAAAACGGATATGGTCGCGCGGCTGGGCGGCGATGAGTTTGCCATTTTGCTGCACGATATTAGCGGGCCGGACCAGATCGCACGCGTGGCGCAGCATCTGATGAACGCGATGAAAAAGCCGCTAATTCTGCCGGATGGTCAATCTATTCTCTGGTCGCTGAGCATCGGTGCCGCGCTGGGTAAAAGCGCGAGATCGGCTGAAGGATTACTGGCTCAGGCCGATGCCGCCATGTATCACATTAAGTCGCTTGGCGGCGGCTGGTATCTGTCACCACTCGGACAGAGCCAGCCGCAGGCTGAACCGGCCTGACTTTAGCCGCTTACCGGACAGCAAGCGCCGGTAGTGCGCTGGGCAAAACTGCCCATATTGTCGACGCGCGGAAAGCTAACCGGACGCTGACGCAATGCATTCTGCCGACGCATACTGTGGCGATAGGCCGTTGGTGTCTGTGAAAACTGGCGGCGGAAAACGCGGGAGAATGTCTGTTGTGAATCAAAACCATACTGCATGGCGATATCGAATACCGGGCGCTGAGTCATCGTGAGCGCTTCGGCCGCCAGGGTCAGACGACGTTCACGAATGTAGCTGCCCAACGTCTGTTTCGTTACGGTACGGAACATACGTTGCAGGTGCCACTTGGAGTAGCCAGCTTTGGCTGCGACTTCGTCGATAGAAAGGTTCTTATCCAGATTCCGATCAATCCAGTCAGTCAGAGAATGAATAATGTCGTTATGCATCATGACTACGTCCTTTTGTTGAGATTTTGCGCTTTGCGAGTTAATGGTGGGGAAGTATAATTCCTCAAGTTAACTTGAGGTAAAGCGTAAAATGAAAAAAAATGCCTATCCCAAACCGGTGCTGACACCAGGAGAAGTTGCGAAGCGTAGCGGCGTGGCCGTTTCGGCGCTGCACTTCTATGAATCGAAGGGGCTGATAACCAGTACGCGTAACGCAGGTAACCAGCGGCGCTACAGTCGTGACGTGCTGCGCCGGGTTGCCATCATCAAAATCGCTCAACGTATCGGTATTCCGCTCGCAACGGTTAGCGAAAATCTGGCGCATATGCCTGGCGATAAGCGTATTTCGACCAAAGCATGGGAGGAGCTGACTGAGCAGTGGCGTCAGGAGCTAACCAAGCGAATTGAGACGCTGACTCGCCTGCGTGACGATCTGGATGGTTGTATCGGCTGCGGTTGCTTATCGATGCGTGATTGCCCGCTGCGTAACCCTGGCGATAAGCTGGCGGAAGAGGGCACCGGCGCTATCCTGCTCGATCCGCATCGCGATGAGGAGTAGCCGCTATACTGGAGGCTAACGCATCGTTGCAGGAGCCTTCTATGATCGTGGTACATCATCTGAACAATTCGCGCTCCCAGCGCATTCTTTGGCTACTGGAAGAGCTGGCGCTGCCCTATGAAATCAGGCGCTACCAGCGCCAGGCGACGATGCTGGCACCTGAAACACTGAGAAAAGTGCATCCGCTGGGGAAAGCGCCGGTCATTACCGATGGCGATCGGGTGATCGCTGAGTCAGGAGCCATACTGGAATATCTTGCTGAACGCTATGATCGTCAGCACCTGCTGTCGCCGCAGAATGAAGAGGCAAAACTGGAGAGCCGCTACTGGCTGCACTATGCGGAAGGTTCGTTGATGCCGCTGGTGGTGATGCGTCTGATCTTTAGCCGTATGGGGAAACCTCCGGTCCCCTGGCTGCTGCGTCCGGTCGGCGCAGCGTTTGGTAACGGCGTGCGTAAAGGCTTTATTGATAAACAACTGGCGACACATCGTCAGTTTATTGAGCAGCATCTGGCGCATCGCGCGTGGTTTGCCGGTGAGCAGCTATCGCTGGCGGATATTCAGATGAGTTTTCCCATACAGGGGCTGGCGGCGCGCGGCGGCCTGAAGGAGATGCCCGCTACCCAGGCGTGGCTGGATAAGGTTACCCGTCGTCCTGCCTGGCAACGCGCTATTCAGCAGGGCGGCGAACTGGATCTGACGGGCTCCGATAACTGATTTTTACTCCCCTCCTGCGCCAACTCGTGAATTATCCTGAATCATGGGTAAAGAGCAGTTGAAAATCTGTTAGCAAAGACAGGATAATCGTTTGCCTTTTTACAGGCCGCTATCCGGCCCCTTTTCGCGCGGCGAGGTAAACGTTTGCTTTTTTTAATGGGTATAGGGCAAGCGTTTTCACGCGGGTCTTTCCAGGGATCCAGACCACGCAGTATTACGCCGCGTCGCGCAGGCCGTCATCCAAAATAACGAGGTTTTTCATGTCGACTCCATCACAACCCGCGCGTCGTTCGCTCGATGCCTGGTTTCAGATCTCCGCGCGCGGCAGCAGCGTGCGTCAGGAGATTATCGCTGGCCTAACCACCTTTCTGGCGATGGTGTATTCCGTTATCGTTGTGCCGGGCATGTTGGGCAAAGCCGGTTTTCCGCCTGCGGCGGTGTTTGTCTCGACCTGTCTGGTAGCCAGCGTTGGCTCGATCATTATGGGCCTGTGGGCCAATCTGCCGATGGCGATTGGCTGCGCGATTTCGCTCACCGCCTTTACCGCCTTCAGCCTGGTACTGGGACAGCAGATCGCTATTCCGGTGGCGCTGGGCGCGGTATTCCTGATGGGTGTACTGTTTACGCTGATTTCCGCTACCGGTATTCGTGCCTGGATTCTGCGTAATCTGCCGATGGGCGTGGCGCACGGTACCGGTATCGGTATCGGCCTGTTCCTGCTGCTTATCGCCTCTGATGGCGTGGGCCTGGTGGTGAAAAATCCGGCGGCGGGCCTGCCGGTGGCGCTGGGCGACTTTACCTCTTTTCCGGTAATCATGACGCTGCTTGGGCTGGCTGCTATCTTTGGTCTGGAAAAACGCCGCGTGCCGGGCGGCATTCTGCTGACCATTATCGTTATTTCGCTGATTGGTCTGGCGGTAGATCCGGCGGTCAGCTTTAAAGGGCTGTTTGCGATGCCAAGTTTGAACGATGCGAACGGTCAATCGTTGCTGTTCAGCCTTGATATCGGCGGCGCGCTACAGACGGCGGTACTACCCAGCGTGCTGGCGCTGGTAATGACGGCGGTTTTTGACGCTACCGGCACTATCCGCGCGGTAGCAGGGCAGGCTAACCTGCTGGATAAAGACGGGCAGATCATCAGCGGCGGTAAGGCGCTGACTACTGACTCCCTCAGCAGTATTTTTGCTGGTCTGGTCGGCGCATCGCCTGCGGCGGTTTATATTGAATCGGCAGCCGGGACAGCGGCGGGCGGGAAAACCGGCCTGACGGCGATTGTGGTTGGCGTGTTGTTTTTACTGATTCTGTTTATGTCGCCGCTGGCTTATTTAGTACCAGCCTATGCGACTGCACCTGCACTAATGTATGTTGGCTTGCTGATGCTGAGCAACGTAGCGAAAATCGACTTTAACGATTTTGTCGATGCGATGTCAGGACTGCTGACGGCGGTATTTATCGTTCTGACCTGTAATATCGTCACCGGTATTATGGTTGGTTTTGGCTCGCTGGTGATTGGACGCCTGTTTGCTGGCGAGTGGCGCAAGCTGAACGTTGGCACTGTGATTATCGCTGTGGCGCTGGTGGCTTTTTACGCTGGCGGTTGGGCACTGTAACTGCTCTTGGCGCGGCAGCATAATGCCGCGCCTGCTTTACCGGACACGTTGCATTTCCTGCCTTCCGCTTGATAAACAGAGAATCATCCTGAAGCTACAGGAATCGCACGCCTTGTTTTTAACAGACTTAGCGTTTTGTTTTACACTGCTGAGGGGCGACCCCCAGGGTAATCGACTACAACGCCTGTTGGAAGGGGCTATAAGGAAAGCATGGAAATCTTTTTTACTATTCTCATCATGACGCTGGTGGTGTCGCTATCCGGCGTCGCTGCTCGCATTATTCCGTTCCAGATTCCGCTGCCGCTGGTGCAAATCGCCGCGGGCGCGCTGCTTGCCTGGCCGACTTTTGGCCTGCATGTCGACTTCGATCCGGAACTGTTTTTGGTCCTGTTTATTCCGCCGCTGCTGTTTGCGGACGGCTGGAAAACGCCAGTTAATGAATTCCTGCATCACGGGCGGGAAATTATCGGCCTCGCGCTGGTGCTGGTGTTGATCACCGTGGTTGGGATTGGCTACCTGATTTACTGGATGGTGCCGGGCATTCCGCTGGTTCCTGCCTTTGCGCTGGCGGCGGTGCTGTCGCCTACCGATGCCGTGGCGCTGTCAGGCATTGTCGGTGAAGGGCGCATCCCGAAAAAAATCATGTCTATTTTGCAGGGCGAAGCGTTAATGAACGACGCCTCCGGCCTGGTATCGCTAAAATTTGCCGTCGCGGTGGCGATGGGCACGATGGTATTTACCGTTTCCGGTGCCACGGTGGAATTCTTTAAAGTTGCTATCGGCGGCCTGCTGGCCGGTGCTGCGGTATGCTGGCTGTTCGGTAAATCGCTGCGCCTTTTCAGCCGTCTGAGCGGTGACGACCCCGCCACGCAAACCGTACTGTTGCTGCTGTTGCCGTTCGCCTCTTATCTGATTGCAGAACACCTGGGCGTATCGGGCATCCTGGCAGCGGTTGCCGCCGGTATGATGATTACCCGTTCCGGCATTATGCGCCACGCGCCGCTGGCGATGCGTCTGCGCGCTAACAGCGTCTGGCAGATGTTGGAATTTGTATTTAACGGCATGGTATTCCTGATGCTGGGCCTACAGCTGCCGGGTATTCTGGAAACCTCAATTACCGAAGCGAATGCCGATCCGAACGTGCAGCTGTGGATGCTGTTCACCGACATCCTGCTGGTTTACGCCGCGCTGATGCTGGTGCGTTTTGGCTGGCTCTGGACAATGCAGCGCCTCAGCAAACGCTTCCTCACTAAAAAGCCGATGGAATTTGGCAACTACAGCACGCGCGAGCTGCTGGTCGCCTCTTTTGCGGGCGTGCGCGGGGCGATTACCCTGGCGGGCGTGCTCTCCATTCCGCTGTTCTTGCCCAATGGTGATGCGTTCCCTGGGCGCTATGAGCTGGTGTTCCTTGCAACCGGCGTGATTCTGTTCTCATTACTGGTTGGCGTTATCCTGTTGCCAGTGCTGCTGCGTGGCGTTGGCGGCGTTGATAAGAGCAGCGATCGCCGTGAGATACAGCAGGCGCGGGCAATGATGGCGGGCGTGGCGATCGAAAGCCTGTACAAGATGGAAGAGCGCCTGACGCATGATACGCAAGAGAACATCGATAATGAGCTGCTGAAAGAGGTTAGTTCACGCGTTATCGGCAACCTGCGCCGCCGTGCCGACGGGCAAAGCGATCTGGAACATGCGCATATTGCCGAGGATCTGGAGCGTCGTTTCCGCCTCACCGCGTTACGCGCCGAGCGTGCCGAACTTTATCATCTGCGGGCAACGCAGCAGATCAGTAACGAGACCATGCAGAAGCTGCTGCGCGATCTCGATCTGATGGAAGCGCTGCTGGTTGAAAAAGAAGACCATTAACGCTGATGACGAATATGGGCGGCTCAGGCCGCCCTTTTTTATACCGACAGCTTTGGCGTTTCGTCCGGCCAGAAAGTGCGGCAGCAGTCAATCCAGGCCTGAGCGCTGCGGGAAAGATAGCTTCCTTCGCGCCAGATTAGCCCCAGCGTCCAGGTCAAATCTGATTCCAGCGGTAGCCACAGCAGCGACTGTTTATCCAACCGCTGACAGATCGGCTCCGGTAAAATCGCCACGCCCATTCCCGCCTGAACCATTGCGGCAAGAAAATCCCACTGCCCGCTGCGCACCGCAATTTGTGGTGACAGACCGGCCCGCTGAAACGCTACCTTTAGCTGCCGGTTAAGAGAAAATTCCTCATTAAAAATCAGTAACGGATGTTGCGCTACCTCTGCCAGTGAAATACTTTTTCGATCGCGCCAGGGCGTAGTGTGCGGTAACAAAACGCAGAGCGGATGGCGCATCAGCGTTAACGTATTTAGCGGCAGCGGCTCATCCACCGGTAACGCGGTTAAGGCCAGATCGAGGCTACCGGACAGCAGCGCCTCCTGTACCGCCAGGCCGCCCGCCTCAACGATTTTTAGCGCAATGCCAGGATAGCGCTGGCGGAAAGCAGAGACGGAGCCAGCAATCTGCATACCCACCATCGGCGGCACGCCAAGCCGTAGCTCACCGGTTTTAAGCTGGTTAATATCCGCAATTTCCATTTCCAGCTGCTTAAATTCCTGCAAAATGAGCTGGCCACGCTGATAGACCACCTCGCCGCTGTCGGTCAGATGCAGCTTGCGCCCCTCGCGTAGCAGTAGCGTACAGCCCATCTCCTCTTCCAGATGGCGCAACATTTTACTGATAGTCGGCTGAGTGACGAACAGAGCCTCCGCTGCGCGGGTAAAGCTTTGCTGCCGTACCACCTCCACGAAATACCGTAGCGCCCGAACGTCCATAAATTATTCCGATAATGAATAGTTCGAATAATATTAATTCATTTTTTTCACCCTTTCACCGCGCCGTATAATGACAGCCGTCACAGACAGAGCAGGAGAAGCAAATTATGGCAGTTGCGATAAGCCCGCAACGCACAGGCTGGCTACAGCGTTTGCAGGTACCGTTACAGGTGGGTATTTATATCGTCCTGTTTATTTTTGCCCAGCAGCTGGTGAGCTGGCTGCATTTGCCGCTACCGGCCAATATTGTCGGGATGGTGTTAATGCTGGCGTTGATTATGCTGCGCATTATCCCACTGAAATGGGTCAAGGCAGGCGGTAACTGGTTGCTCGCTGAGATGCTGCTGTTTTTCGTCCCGGCAGTAGTGGCAGTGGTGAACTACGGTGATTTGCTGAAAGTGGAAGGCTGGCGCATCTGCGTGGTCATTGCTCTCAGTACAATAATGGTGTTAAGCGCTACGGCGCTGGTGGTTGATCGCGTTTACCGGCTGGAAATTCGGCTGGCGCAGCGTAAGCAGGTGCGCCATGATTGATCTCATACTTAGCCTGCTCTGTTTTATCGCCACGCTCTGCATCTATTTTCTTAATAAACGACTTTACCGGCGCTGGCGTAAGCTGGTGCTGATGCCGCTGGTACTGACGCCGCTGGTGCTGGTAGTGATGCTGCTGTTTGCGCATATTTCCTGGCAGGATTATATCGGCGAAAGCCACTGGCTGATTTGGCTGCTTGGCCCGGCAACGCTGGCCTTTGCCGTGCCGGTATATGAGAACCTGGCCATCATTCGTCGGCACTGGATGTCGCTGACGGCAGGGGTAATAACCGCGACGCTGGTGGCGGTATGTAGCTCAGTCTGGCTGGCACGGCTGCTGTCGCTGCCGGAAGTGATTCAGCGTAGCCTGGCCGTTCGTTCAATCACCACGCCGTTTGCGTTAGCGGCGGCTTCGCAGGTAGGCGGTCAGCCCGATTTAGTTGCGCTGTTCGTGGTTATTACCGGCGTTTTTGGGATGGCGGTGGGCGACGTGTTATTCCTGCGCCTGGCGGTGAAAGAAGGGATAGCGAAGGGTGCGGGTTTAGGTGCCGCTTCGCACGGGGCCGGTACTGCTCGCGCCTATGAAATTGGACAGCAGGAAGGCGTTGTCTCCAGTCTGGTGATGATGTTGTCGGGCGTATTAACCGTGGTTGCCGCGCCGTTAATCAGCCAGATAATGTGGGCTGCCAGTTAACCTCCAGAAAAAAGGCCGCGTAAGCGGCCTTTGTCTGTCATCCATCCTTAATGCGCTTTTCCCTGATCGATACCGATACCGGTTTGTGAGCGAACAAACTGGGCGCGGAACAGCTGGCGCTCCTGTGCGCCCTGCGCCGAACCATCGGTAATTGAGAAAAACCAGGTACCGATAAAAGCCACCAGCATTGAGAAGAGGGCCGGATACTCATAGGGAAAAACCGGCGCGGCGTGACCCAGCACCTGAACCCACACCGTCGGGCCCAGAATCATCAGCAGCACCGCCGTTAACAGGCCCAGCCAGCCGCCGGTCATTGCGCCACGCGTGGTTAGTTTTGACCAGTACATCGACAGCAGGATAATCGGGAAGTTACAGCTGGCGGCGATGGAGAAGGCCAGTCCTACCATAAAGGCGATGTTCTGTTTCTCAAACAGAATCCCCAGCGCAATGGCTACCACGCCCAGCACCAGCACGGTGATTTTCGATACCCGCAGCTCTTCACGCTCGGTCGCCTGGCCTTTACGTACTACGCTGGCGTACAGATCGTGTGATACGGCGGAGGCACCGGCCAGCGTCAGCCCGGCTACCACCGCCAGGATGGTGGCAAAAGCGACCGCAGAGATAAAGCCGAGGAAGGTGCTACCGCCTACCGCATTTGCCAGATGCACTGCCGCCATATTGTTGCCGCCGATCAACGCGCCGGTAGCATCTTTAAACGCCGGGTTCGCGCCTACCAGCAGGATCGCGCCGAAGCCGATTATAAAGGTAAGAATATAAAAGTAGCCCATAAAGCCGGTGGCCCAGAACACGCTTTTACGCGCCTCGCGGGCATCACTGACGGTAAAAAAGCGCATCAGGATATGCGGCAGCCCGGCGGTGCCAAACATTAAGCCCAACCCCAGCGAGAGAGCAGATATCGGATCGTTAACCAGCCCGCCAGGACGCATTATCGCTGCGCCTTTAGGGTGCACCTCCATTGCCTGCGTGAAGAGAGCGTTAAAGCTAAAGCCGACCGCCTTCATTACCATCACCGCCATAAAGGTCGCGCCGAACAACAGCAGTACCGCTTTAATAATCTGCACCCAGGTGGTGGCCAGCATGCCGCCGAACAGGACGTAAAGCACCATCAGAATACCGACCATTACCACGGCGACGTGATAATCCAGGCCAAACAGCAGCTGAATCAGTTTCCCGGCACCGACCATCTGCGCGATCAGGTAAAGCGCCACCACCACCAGCGAGCCGCAGGCGGAGAGGGTGCGGATCGGTTTCTGTTGTAAACGATAAGAAGCGACGTCGGCAAAGGTATAGCGGCCCAGATTACGCAGCCGTTCAGCAATCAAAAACAGAATGATCGGCCAGCCGACCAGAAAGCCGAGCGAGTAGATCAGACCGTCGTAGCCGGAGGTATAAACCAGCGCGGAGATACCGAGAAACGAGGCGGCAGACATAAAATCACCGGCCATCGCCAGGCCGTTCTGGAAGCCGGTAATATTACCGCCTGCGGTATAATAATCGTTGCGCGAGCGGGTACGTTTGGAGGCCCACCAGGTAATGCCCAGCGTACCGGCGACAAATACCAGGAACATAATAATCGCCTGATAGTTGGTGCTCTGTTTTTGCACCGCGCCGGTAATGGCATCGGCAGCCAGCAGCGGCAGAGGCAGCAGCAAAGCGCCTGCCGCAGTAAAGCGTTTTAGCACGCGCATTATTTCACCTCATCGATAATCTGTTTGGTCAAACGATCAAACTCGCCGTTGGCACGCCAGACGTAGACGCCGGTCAGCAGGAAAGAAATCACAATCAGGCCGACGCCGATGGGAATACCGCGTGTCACGTTGGTGCCTTCATGCAGCGGCGTGCCCAGCCAGCCGGGGGCAAAAGCGATGAGTAAAATAAAGCCGACGTACAGAATTAACATAATGACGGACAGGATCAGCGCGAAACGCTGGCGTTTATGCACCAGCTGTTTGAAGCGCGCGCTCTTCTCTATCCGGGCGTAGATAGCGTCGTTCATTACAGCGTCTCCAGAGGTATAAAAGGTTGCAGCAACCTTTTTGGGTATTCTTATAGGGTTTTGACGTCTGTTTTACCGGCTGGCGCAAGGCCAGCCGTGCCGCTTGTGGCTCAGAGTAGACGGCGTATGCCGCTGACAGGTTATGGCATCGTAATGCTCTGTTTCTCCTCCAGCAGTTTTTCCACCACGCCCGGATCGGCCAGCGTTGAGGTATCCCCCAGATTGCTGGTGTCACCGGTAGCGATTTTGCGCAGGATACGGCGCATAATTTTGCCGGAGCGCGTTTTTGGCAGGGAATCGGTCCAGTGCAGGACATCCGGTGTGGCGATTGGCCCTATCTCTTTACGCACCCAGCCACGCACTTCGGCATAGAGTTCAGGCGTGGGTTCTTCACCATGGTTTAGCGTGATGTAGGCGTAAATGGCCTGGCCTTTGATGCTGTGGGGAATGCCCACTACTGCCGCCTCGGCGATTTTCGCATGCGAAACCAGCGCTGATTCAATTTCGGCGGTACCCAGACGATGACCGGAGACATTCAGCACGTCATCCACGCGCCCGGTAATCCAGTAATAGCCATCCTCATCGCGCCGCGCGCCGTCGCCGCTGAAATACATATTTTTAAAGGTGGAGAAGTAGGTCTGCTCAAAGCGGTCGTGATCGCCGAATAGCGTGCGCGCCTGACCCGGCCAGGAATCGACGATCACCAGGTTGCCTTCGCAGGCACCTTCCTGGCTTTTTCCTTCGTTATCCACCAGCGCGGGCTGTACGCCGAAGAAAGGTTTGGTGGCTGAACCCGCTTTCAGTTCGGTAGCGCCGGGCAGGGGAGCGATCATGAAACCGCCGGTTTCGGTTTGCCACCAGGTATCCACAATCGGGCAGCGGCTGTCGCCTATCTTTTTGTAATACCACTCCCAGGCTTCCGGGTTAATCGGCTCGCCAACCGAACCTAATATACGCAGCGAGGCGCGGCTGGTTCCGGCAATCGCCTTATCGCCTTCCGCCATCAACGCGCGGATCGCGGTGGGCGCGGTGTAGAGCAGCGTTACCTTATGCTTATCCACCACTTCCGCCATGCGGCTCGGCAGCGGCCAGTTCGGTACGCCTTCAAACATTAGCGTGGTAGCGCCGCAGGCCAGCGGGCCATACAGCAAATAGCTGTGACCGGTGATCCAGCCGACATCGGCGGTACACCAGTAAACATCGTTAGGATGGTAATCAAAAACATATTTAAAGGTAGTAGCGGCATAGACCAGATAGCCGCCGGTGGTATGCAATACCCCCTTGGGTTTGCCGGTAGAACCGGAGGTATAGAGGATAAACAGCGGATCTTCCGCATTCATCTCTTCCGGCTGATGATGCGAGCTGGCGCTGTTCATGCGCTCATGCCACCAGCTGTCGCGACCATTTTGCCAGCCGATATCGTTACCGGTACGCTTCAGCACAATCACCTGCTTAACGCTGGTTACGCCGGGATTTTTTAATGCTTCATCAACGTTCTTTTTCAGCGGAATGGCGCGGCCTGCACGAATGCCTTCATCGGCCGTTACCACCAGCCTGGCGCTGGAATCGATAATGCGCCCGGCTACCGCTTCCGGTGAGAAGCCACCGAAAATCACGGAATGGATAGCGCCAACGCGGGCGCAGGCCAGCATCGCAATTGCCGCTTCCGGCACCATCGGCATGTAAATCGCCACCACGTCGCCTTTTTTGATCTCCAGCTCTTTCAGTACGTTAGCAAAACGACATACTTCACGATGCAGGGCGCGGTAGGTCAGGGTTTTACTTTCGCTGGCGTCATCGCCTTCCCAAATAATCGCCGGATGTTCGCCGCGTTCGTGCAAATGGCGGTCAAGGCAGTTTGCTGCCAGATTCAGCGTGCCATCTTCATACCAGCGGATATTGATATTGCCCGGTGCGAATGACGTATTTTTTACTTTGCTGTAAGGCTTAATCCAGTCCAGAATTTTTCCCTGCTCGCCCCAGAAAGCGTCAGGATCCTGTACCGATTGTTGATACATCGACTGATACTGTTCAGCATTTATCAGGGTATTTTCCGCAATACTGGCGGGAACAGGGTGTTTAAATATTTGGCTCATAGCTGATCTCCTTAGATATGTTAATGATATGTCAATCAAAGGTTAATAACAGCGGGGAGCGGCGCTTTGTTTCCTTTTTGCGCGACAGATCACGTGATTGCCCGTTGTGGTGTAACAGGCTGGTTTTTTTAACAGCCAGATGCGGAGCGTTTTATTTTTCAGATTTCAATAAAGTGTAGGTAAGCCGAAAAAAATTGTTGAAAAAAGCAGCAAACGGTTTACTGTCCTTATTGCATAGCTATGCCAAAAACGGCAGCTATATTACTTTTTAGAACATGGAGTTAGTGAATTGATAACCTGAAGGAATTTATCTTGCCATAGCACAACCTGACGAAAGAGATAGCCACAAAGGTTGCTTTTCGCCCATTGATAATGGTACTTATCAAATGCCCTTTTCCGGGCGTTACCATCAATAACCCTCGATTTTACCGGACTTTGTCCATTTCCCTTAAGTGTGTAAATGTCCGCTATTTCACTGCGGTAACAGGGTTTGTTAAGGAAATGAAACACTATGAAAGGTTTTAAAATCAGTCTTGCCTGGCAGATACTGATTGCGTTGGTGCTGGGTGTCATCGTTGGTGCGATTTTGCATAATCAGCCTGGGGATCGTGAATGGTTAATCATCAATATCCTCTCGCCTGCCGGTGATATCTTTATTCATCTGATTAAGATGATCGTTGTGCCTATCGTAATCTCCACTCTTGTGGTGGGTATCGCTGGCGTGGGCGACGCGAAGAAGCTTGGGCGAATTGGCGTCAAAACAATTGTGTACTTTGAAGTGATTACCACCATTGCCATCGTGGTAGGGATTACCCTGGCGAATGTTTTCCAGCCTGGCACCGGCATTGACATGTCGACGCTGGCAACGGTGGATATCTCTAAATATGAAGCGACTACCGAGCAGGTGCAGAGCGGCGCGCACAGCCTGGTGCTGACTATTCTGTCACTGATCCCGCAGAATATTTTCGCGGCGTTCGCCAAAGGCGACATGCTGCCGATTATCTTCTTCTCGGTGCTGTTTGGTCTGGGACTTTCTTCACTGCCGTCGGAACATCGCGATCCGCTGGTGAAAGTGTTCCGTTCCGTTTCAGAAACCATGTTTAAAGTGACGCATATGATCATGCGCTACGCGCCAATCGGCGTATTTGCCTTGATCTCTGTGACCATTGCAAACTTTGGTTTTGCCTCGCTGTGGCCGCTGGCGAAACTGGTGCTGCTGGTGTATGCCGCGATCCTGTTCTTCGCTTTCGTGGTACTGGGCGCGGTGGCGCGCTTCTGTCAGCTGAAAATCACTACGCTGATGCGTATTCTGAAAGATGAGCTGATTCTCTCTTACTCTACCTCCAGCTCTGAAACAGTGCTGCCACGTATCATGGAGAAGATGGAAGCCTACGGCGCGCCGAAGGCAATCACCAGCTTCGTGGTGCCGACCGGCTACTCGTTTAACCTGGATGGCTCGACGCTTTACCAGAGCATCGCGGCAATCTTTATTGCTCAGCTGTACGGTATCGATCTCTCCCTGACGGATGAGATTGTGCTGGTACTGACGCTGATGGTGACATCAAAAGGGATCGCTGGCGTGCCGGGCGTTTCTTTTGTGGTGCTGCTGGCAACCCTGGGTAGCGTCGGTATTCCGCTGGAAGGCCTGGCGTTTATCGCTGGCGTAGACCGTATCATGGATATGGCGCGTACCGCGTTGAACGTGGTGGGCAACGCGCTGGCAGTGCTGGTTATCGCCAAATGGGAAGACCAGTTTGATAATGTCCAGGCGGAAAAATATGAGCGGCAGATGCTCCATCCGCGCTCAGCTCAGTAAGCTGTTTTAGCTGACCATGCCGCCTTCGGGCGGCATTTTTTTTGTCCGCGTTGAGCTATTTTTACCTGACAGCGAAAGCTTCTGTCGTTTAAGTGGTTTATCTCTGCCAATAAGTTGCTCATTATAAGGCGCTGGGCCTTTGGTAGCCCAAAATAGGTATCAGCACTATTCAGGAGTAACAATGAGTCTCGATCTGTCACGCATGATCACCGAAAGCCGCAATCCGGCCAGCGAAAATATCGATGAGCTGACAACGGAAGCGATGCTGCGGATTATCAACAATGAAGATAAAAAGGTAGCGCTGGCGGTAGAGGCGATCGTGCCGCAGATAGCCAAAGCGGTGGACACGATTACCGCGGCTTTTCAACAGGGTGGACGATTGATTTACAGCGGAGCCGGTACATCCGGGCGGCTGGGCATCCTTGATGCCAGTGAATGCCCGCCGACTTTTGGCACGCCGCGTGAACAGATTATGGGACTAATTGCCGGTGGTCACCGCGCTATATTACAGGCGGTTGAAAACGCGGAGGATAAGCCGGAGATGGGCGCGGCAGATTTGCAGGAAATTAATTTTAACGCCCGCGATGTGCTGGTGGGCATCGCAGCCAGCGGGCGTACGCCCTATGTACTGGGCGCGCTGGACTATGCGCGACGCCAGGGTGCGACCACCGTTGCGCTGACCTGTAATCCTGACAGCGAAATGGCGCGCGTGGCGCATATTGCCTTAACGCCGGTGGTGGGGCCGGAAGTGATTACCGGTTCTTCCCGCCTGAAGGCGGGAACGGCGCAGAAGCTGGTGCTTAATATGCTGACCACCGGTTCGATGATCCGCAGCGGTAAAGTGTTTGGCAATCTGATGGTGGATGTTGAGGCCACTAATCAGAAACTGGTGCAGCGTCAGATTAATATTGTCCGACAGGCGACCGATTGCCATACCGAAGAGGCGCAGGCGGCGCTGGCAGCCTGTAACGGGCACTGTAAGACCGCTATCCTGATGGTATTGGGCCAGCTTTCGGCTACGGAGGCAACGCAGCTTTTGGCGCAGCATCAGGGCTTTATTCGTCAGGCGCTGCGTCAGGCGATATCTTCACAACGCTAATTCGCGCCGGAAGCACGCCACGGCGATAGAAAAAAACAGCAAAAGAGAGGCCGTGGGTACTCGCCGCAGACGGCCTTTTTTATTTCTGCGCCGCCTATCGCAGACGAACTGGTTTCCCTTACGCGTCGGGCATGGTCTGGCATGTACCGTTCCCGTCGAACGCTACGATCGGATGAGGCTGTATCGGGTTGCTTCTGTGCATAGCCAGCCGCTTTTCGGCTACAGTTAACCTTTTGCGCCGCCGGGCCTGGGCGAACCAACACTAAGAGAGGAAGCGATGAGTCAGTTTTTCATGAATGATAAAAGCGAGCTGGTCAATGAGGCGATTGAAGGCGCGCTGTTGAGCACGCCCTGGCATAACCTGAGTCGGCTTGAGGTTGGCGACAACATTCGCGTGGTGGTGCGTAACGACTGGGACAAAAGCAAGGTCGCGCTGGTTTCTGGCGGCGGCTCCGGTCATGAGCCTGCCCATGTTGGCTTTGTCGGCAAAGGGATGCTGACCGCAGCGGTCTGCGGTGATGTTTTCGCTTCGCCCAGTGTGGATGCGGTGCTGAGCGCTATTATCAACGTTACCGGCGAGTCGGGCTGCCTGCTGATTGTAAAAAACTATACCGGCGACCGTCTTAACTTCGGCCTGGCGGCGGAAAAGGCGCGGACGCTGGGCTACAAAGTTGAGCTGGCGATCGTGCAGGATGATATCGCTCTGCCGGAGAATCCGCAGCCGCGCGGCCTGGCGGGCACCGTGCTGATCCATAAACTGGCGGGTTATTACGCGGAACAGGGCGCAACGCTGGAAGAGGTAACGCGCCGTGCGCAGCAGGCGATTGAGGCGACGGCCAGTATCGGTATGGCGTTCGCCACCTGCCATATCCCCGGTGAATCATCAGATAACCGCGTGGCGGAAGGCGAAAGCGAGCTGGGAATGGGCATTCACGGCGAGCCGGGCGTCTCTACGCTAAAAACCCAGAACAGCCGCGAAATCGTGCAGATCATGACGGAAAAACTGGCGGAAAAGGTGCCTCAGGGGCAAAAGGCGCTGCTGTTAATCAATAACCTCGGCGGTTTTTCTATGCTGGAACTGGGCGTGCTGGTGCGTGAGACGTTGCGCACGCCGTTGGGCGAGCGGATTAGTCACCTTATCGGCCCGGCAACGCTGGTCAGTTCGCTGGATATGAAAGGCTTTTCCCTGACCACGCTGTTGCTGGATGATGAGCGGCTACAGGCGCTTCAGTTTCCGGTTGAGGCGAGCGGCTGGCAACCGCTACAGGCGCTACACATACCCGAAGTCATAAAAGGTGAGGCGATCCAACGCCAGCAGGCGGCGCAGCCTTCTGAAAATGCAGCGGTACAGCATGTGGTGGAGACGGTGTGCCAGACGTTAATCGATCTGGAAAGCGAGCTGAATAAGCTGGATGCCAAAGTAGGTGACGGTGATACCGGTTCTACCTTTGCCGCTGGAGCCCGTAAAATTTTGCAGGGCAGCCAGCAAAAGGCGCTGCCTCTGAATGAGCCTGCCCGTCTGCTAACGCTGATTGGTGAGCAACTGGCGGTGGTGATGGGGGGTTCCAGCGGCGTGCTGATGTCGATTATGTTTACCGCCGCGGGGCAGCAGCAGGCAGAGGGCAAGCCGCTGGCGCAGGCGCTGATGACCGGGCTGGAGCGCATGAAGCATTACGGCGGGGCACGCGTTGGCGATCGCACCCTGATTGATGCGCTGGAGCCTGCATTGCAGCAGCTCATTGCGGGCAAAGGGCTAAGTGAGGCTGCCATTGCCGCCGAAAAAGGCGCTGACTCAACGGCCAGCATGAGCGCCGCAAAAGCGGGCCGCTCTTCCTACCTCAACCAGGAAAGCCTTAACGGGGTAAAAGATCCCGGTGCTTACGCAGTAGAGCGTGTCTTCGCCGCGCTTAAATAGGTGCCGTTTTTCTCTGCGGCGACCTGCTCCAGGCGGGTCGCCAGTTCGATAATGTACTGGCGCTGCGGCGTTTCACGTAGCGCCAGCGCCAGATTGATGTTTTCCATTACCTGTGCATTTTCCGTCAGCTCCGCGCTGAGTTTACCGCTCTCATGCAGCCAGCGCGCCACGCTTGCCCAACGCCATAGCGGAGAGTGACCAGCAAGCCGCTGAACGGGAGCCGGGAAGTGGCCTGGCCCGCGTGTGCCATCTTTTAACATCGCAATGGCCTGGCGAGAGAGCTGGCTACGTTGCGCGATATCACTCAGGCCGAGCAGGGTAGTATCAACAGACATGACCCGCGCTGACGGCACGCCGCTTTCAAAATCGCGCAGAGGCATATCGAGCGGTAGCGGAAAAATCTCCGCCGTAGACGAGAATGATGTTAATTAATTTGTTCCATTTTGTTTTATAAAGCTGAATTTTTTACAGGATAGCTGTTACAATACACCTCATTGTTACCGGTAACAATCAAGTTTTTTCCATCCGGGAAAATCCTGCATTTATCCATAACTACAATAACATCGAGACGATCAACTGTTGCGTCGTTACGCGACGCGCGCTAAGGCAATGTCATGTCAAAAGAAAAAACAAGCACCTCCAGAAGAGACTTTCTTCTGAAAACGATCACGCTGGCACCCGCCGTCGCGATGGGCAGCACCGGGATAGTCTCGCTGGGCCTTGGCAACAGCGCCCAGGCACAAGAAAAGGTGCAGCCAGCCGGGCCACAAACCGCCCGTGACTATCAGCCAGCGTGGTTTTCAGCGGAAGAGTTCGCCTTTATTAAAGCGGCGGTCGCACGACTCATTCCAGCCGATGAACGTGGCCCAGGTGCGCTGGAAGCGGGCGTGCCAGAGTTTATCGATCGCCAAATGAATACGCCTTATGCCATCGGCAACAACTGGTATATGCAGGGGCCGTTCAATCCTGATGCACCGAAAGAGCTGGGCTATCAGCTGCCGCTGGTGCCGCAGCAGATCTATCGTCTGGGCATTGCCGAAGCGGATGCCTGGGCGCAACAGCAGCACGGTAAAGCCTTTGCCGCGCTAACGCCGGAGCAACAGGATGCGCTATTGGGCGATTTCGAAAGCAATAAAGCCAGCTTTAAGCAGCTACCGGCGAAAACCTTTTTTGCCTACCTGTTGCAAAACACCCGTGAGGGCTTTTTCTGCGATCCGCTGCACGGCGGCAATCAGCATATGGCGGGCTGGAAGCTGATCGGCTTTCCGGGCGCACGCGCTGATTTTATGGATTGGGTGGAGCGCGGCGAGCGTTATCCCTTCCCGGCAGTATCGATTCGTGGAGAAAGAGCATAAGCATGGCAAACGTAATGAAAAAAGTGGATGCGGTGATCGTCGGTTTCGGCTGGGCCGGATCTATCATGGCAAAAGAGCTAACGGAAGCGGGCCTGCATGTGGTGGCGCTGGAGCGCGGGCCACATCGCGATACTTACCCGGACGGTGCCTATCCGCAGGTCATTGATGAGCTGACCTACAACATACGCAAAAAGCTCTTCCAGGATCTGTCGAAAAGCACCGTCACAATTCGCCATAACGTCTCGCAGACCGCGCAGCCTTATCGCCAGCTGGCGGCATTTTTACCCGGTACCGGTACCGGCGGCGCGGGCCTGCACTGGTCCGGCGTCCATTTTCGTGTCGATCCCATTGAGCTGCGAATGCGCAGCCATTATGAAGAGCGCTACGGCAAGAACTTTATCCCGGAAGGCATGACCATTCAGGATTTCGGCGTGACCTATGACGAGCTGGAGCCGTTTTTCGATAAGGCAGAAAAAGTATTCGGTACTTCCGGCTCCGCCTGGAGTATCAAGGGTAAAATCGTTGGTCAGGGACGTGGTAACCCCTTTGCCCCGGATCGCTCAGATGATTTCCCGCTGCCGCCGCAAAAGCGCACCTATTCTGCCCAGCTGTTCGCCAAAGCCGCCGAGTCGGTGGGTTATCATCCTTACGATCTGCCTTCGGCCAATACCTCCGGCCCCTATACCAACACCTATGGGGCACAGATGGGGCCGTGTAATTTCTGTGGCTATTGCAGCGGCTACGCTTGCTATATGTATTCCAAGGCGTCGCCGAACGTAAATATCTGGCCTGCGCTGCGCCAGGAGTCGAAGTTCGAGCTGCGTGATAACTCCCATGTGCTGCGCGTTAACCTGACCGACGATAAAAAACGCGCCACCGGCGTGACCTATGTTGATGCACAGGGACGTCAGGTTGAACAGCCAGCCGATCTGGTGATTCTCTCCGCCTTCCAGTTCCATAACGTCCATTTGATGCTGCTTTCCGGCATCGGCAAGCCCTACAACCCGATTACTAATGAAGGCGTTGTGGGACGCAATTTCGCCTATCAGAACATCTCTACGATCAAGGCGTTTTTCGGCAAGGATGTGCATACCAATAACTTTATCGGCGCGGGTGGCGCAGGCGTCGGCGTGGATGATTTCAATGCCGATAACTTTGATCACGGCAAATATGGCTTTGTTGGCGGCTCGCCTTTCTGGGTTAACCAGGCGGGCGTGAAGCCGATTTCCGGTCTGCCGGTGCCGAAGGGTACACCTGGCTGGGGAAGCAAATGGAAAGCGGCAGTGGCCGATCACTACACGCACCATGTTTCTATGGATGCGCATGGCGCGCATCAGTCCTACCGCAACAACTATCTCGACCTCGATCCTAACTACAAGGATGCTTACGGGCAGCCGCTGCTGCGCATGACGTTCGACTGGCAGGATAACGACATCAAAATGTCGCAGTTTATGCACGATCGGATGCGTAACATCGCCGTGGCGATGAACCCGAAAGAGATCATCGGCGCGCCAAAAACGCAGGGCACCCATTTTGATACTACCGTTTACCAGACTACCCATATGAACGGCGGCGCCATCATGGGCGAAGATCCGAAAACCAGCGCGCTGAACCGCTATCTGCAAAGCTGGGACGTGCCCAATGTGTTTGTGCCTGGCGCTTCCGCCTTCCCGCAGGGGCTGGGCTATAACCCTACCGGCATGGTTGCTGCGCTTACCTACTGGTCAGCAAAGGCGATTCGTGAACAGTATCTGAAGAAC
The DNA here is from genome assembly GCF_009914055.1 of Mixta intestinalis. Lineage (NCBI taxonomy): Bacteria > Pseudomonadati > Pseudomonadota > Gammaproteobacteria > Enterobacterales > Erwiniaceae > Mixta > Mixta intestinalis. The sequence continues at coordinate 3,297,453 of NZ_CP028271.1, read as the reverse complement.
CCAGGACCGCTGGTACAGGCATAAGGATGATGGCGATGAAAAATGTATTTCTGGCGATCTGCCTGCTGGCGAGCGCTACCGGCGCGATGGCGGCTGATGAGCAGGCGGGCGATCTGATTAAGCGCGGTGAATATCTGGCGCGCGCGGGCGACTGTATCGCCTGCCACACCAGCAAAGATGGCAAGCCGTTTGCGGGTGGGCTGGCGATGGCAACGCCGATCGGCACTATCTACTCCACCAATATCACTCCAGATAAAGAGAGCGGCATCGGCAGCTACAGCTACGATGATTTCCAGAAGGCGGTGCGTCACGGCGTGGCGAAAAATGGCGATACGCTCTATCCGGCGATGCCTTATCCCTCATATGCGGTGGTCAGCGATGAGGATATGCAGGCGCTCTACGCCTACTTTATGCATGGCGTAGCGCCGGTAGCGGCGCAGAACCGGAAAAGTGATATTCCGTGGCCGCTTTCCATGCGCTGGCCGCTGGCGATCTGGCGTGGCATCTTTGCGCCGGACGTGATCGCCTTTCAGCCGAAAAGCGGTGAAGATCGCGAACTGGCACGTGGACGTTATCTGGTAGAAGGGCTGGGCCACTGTGGGGCCTGCCATACGCCGCGTAGCTTCACCATGCAGGAAAAAGCGCTTAGCGATGACAAGGGCAGCGACTACCTTTCCGGCAGCAATGCGCCTATTGATGGCTGGACCGCCAGCAACCTGCGCGGCGATAACCGCGATGGCCTGGGCCGCTGGAGCGAAGAAGATCTGGTGCAGTTCCTGCGCACCGGACGCAATAACGATACCGCGGCCTTTGGCGGCATGACCGACGTGGTAGAGCACAGTCTGCAATATCTTGATGATAAGGATATCCGGGCAATTGCACGCTACCTAAAATCGCTGGGCGCGAAAGATCCGGCGCAAACCGGTTTCCAGCCTGATGACAGCGTTGCCCAGGCGTTGTGGAAAGGTGATGACAGTAAAGCGGGCGCGGCGGAATATGTGGATAGCTGTGCCGCCTGCCACCGTACCGACGGGCGCGGCTATCAGCGATTCTTCCCGGCGCTGCGCGGTAATCCAGTGGTATTGGCGGACGATGCCACTTCGCTGATCCATATCGTGCTGAGCGGCAGTACGCTACCCGGCGTGAAGGAAGCGCCCAGTACCGTCGTGATGCCCGCTTTCGGCTGGCGTCTGAACGATAGCCAGGTGGCAGAAGTGGTGAACTTCATTCGTACCAGCTGGGGTAACAAGGCGCAAAAACCGGTAACGGCGGGCGACGTTGCTAAGGTGCGTAAAGAGAGTTTTGTCGCGCAGCAGCAGGGCAATGTTGATATTGATAAGCTGCCACAGGCTGAACGCTGATTGATTACGTTAGCCGCCATGCCGCAGGCTGAGAGGAATACGGCACGGCGCTAAACAGTGGCGACGATCTCTACCGGATTGTCGCCGCTTTGTTATCAGGAGAGAAAATCATCACGCTGCGGGGTAAAGGTATCAAGCAGTACGCCCGCTTCCAGGCAGACGCAGCCGTGAACCACATTGGGTTTTTTATACAGCGTATCCCCGGCACTTACCTCATGGGTTTCACCATCAATGGTGAAAGAGAAACGGCCTGACAGCACGTAGGTCAGCTGTTCATGGGGATGATGATGCATCGGGCCGATAGCATCCTTTTCGAAGGTGACTTCAACCGCCATCATGCCGCCGCCGTGCGCCAGAATGCGACGTGTCACACCTTCACCCACGGTTTCCAACTTAGTATCTTTTTTAAAAGTAAACATACGTTTATCCGTTATTCTGATTAGCTAAAAAAATTGTCACTGGTGGGCGTCAGATAGCGTGCCGGTTGGCCTTCCTGATCGGAGGTAAACAGCACCTGACGATTGCCGTGCTTAAGGCAAAATGAAACGATGTTTCATATTGTGCGATAATACTCCGTTCAGGAGCGCTTCGGGATAGCCTCGACGGAAAATGTAAGGCGGATCACATAAATTTTTATGGCGGGAAGGAGTGTTGCCTGGCTCGCAAAATACGCTTTACAAAAAGGGGCGATCGGAAGAAATGTGAGTGTAATCACAGCAAAATAGCCTGGCTATCTCTATAAGGAACAGCAAATCATAAATTATGAAACGATGTTTTATAATTTTGAAGGACGCAGCCGTAGCGATGTCTCACGGCGGGCGCGCCTGGATGAATATTATGCAGGAAATGTGGGCGGGGAACTCTGCGTCCTGTCAGCCTGATAAACGCTATGTAACGAAGAGGATAAATGATGAAAATTGCGTTGATGATGGAGAACAGCCAGGCGGCGAAAAACGCCATTGTGTTGAAAGAATTGCAGCAGGTCGCGAGCGGGCTGGACTACCCGGTATTCAACGTTGGTATGAGCGATGAACAGGATCATCATCTGACCTATATCCATCTGGGGATTATGGCCAGCATCCTGCTGAATTCTAAAGCGGTAGACTTTGTCGTTTCCGGCTGTGGTACTGGTCAGGGCGCGCTGATGTCACTGAACATTCATCCGGGCGTAGTATGCGGCTACTGCATCGATCCGGCTGACGCCTATCTGTTCGCACAGATCAATAACGGTAACGCACTCTCCCTGCCTTTTGCGAAAGGCTTTGGCTGGGGCGCTGAGCTGAACCTGCGCTTTATCTTCGAAAAAGCCTTCAGCGGCGTTAAAGGCCAGGGCTATCCGCCGGAACGTAAAGAACCGCAGGTGCGCAATGCTGGCATTCTGAACCAGGTTAAAGCTGCCGTGGTGAAAGAAAGCTATCTGGATACGCTGCGTGCTATCGATCCTGAACTGGTGAAAACCGCCGTTAGCGGCGAGCGTTTCCAGCAGTGCTTCTTTGAGAACTGCCAGGATAAAGAGATTGAAAACTTCGTACGCGGAGTGCTGGGTCAGGCTTAATACGCTTTTCCCATGCTTTAAGCGTTGTTCGCTCTTTAAAGCCAGCCTGGCGGCTGGCTTTTGTATATCGGTGATGTGCTGAATTACCCGGCTTTGCCGCGAGTAGTCAGAACATCTTAAATTTATAATCGATAATCACTTCACCGGCCAGAAAGTGCGAATGGCTGTAGTCGCCATTATGCATAACCGGCTTACGCTTGATGTTTTTATAAGACCAGCCGGGGCCGAACATCGCCCAGACGCGCAGGTTCTTCAGGCTGGGATGCGAAGGTGTCCACTGTCCGTAGAGATTGATTTCAGCGGTAGTGATAGGGTGACCGAGATAATTGATGCGTCCGGCGTTAACCGCAATTCCCGACAGCAGATCTTTCGTCAGTCGATAATCGGTCATGGTAGCGATCATCAGTTCTTTATCCCGTAAATAGTCATCACCGGCGGAAGCCATAGAGATAAAGGTGCCAAAAGATTGCTTGCTCATATGACGCGGATAAAAGCCGACGCCATCTTTTTTCGCGGCTTCGGTATAGCCCAGCCCCCATTTGGAACGCCACCTGTCCTGTTGCCAGGTGAGATCCAGCGCGTAGTGCCGAGCGGAGTGGTCAAAATCGCGTTTGCCCGGAGCCATGACGCGGTACGCTTCCAGCGCACGCGTAAAATAGAGCTGGCTGCCTAACGAGAGGGAAGGCGTCAGCGGCATAGAGATAAACAGATGCTGGCGACGCAGATAGTCATCGCTTTCACCCAGCGCATAGCGCACGTTGACCGCATCGCTGTTATAACGCAGTTCACCGCTGGCAAGATGATCGATATGACGTCCGTCATTGGTTTTTAAAAAGCTTTGCTCAGGCGAGTCACGGTAAAGAGAGCGATCGACCCAGGCACCCAGCAGGGTGAAATCACCCAACGCCATTTCACCGCTCCAGCCCCGGTAGGTGATGGGTGAAAGGCGCAGTGAGGTCGAAATAACACCCTGTTCTTTTAATCGTTGCCAGCCGCCCTGAGCCTTAAGCTGAAAATTATCGCTGCCATACTTAAACTTCACGTAACGCTGCCCAAATTTATTAAAGCCATGCGCGTTACTTTTCTTGTTCTCTGAGCCTGACTTATACAAAATGCCGCGGCTGCTAAAATAATCGCTCGCCCCCAGTTTTGCCGCACCGTACCATGAAGCGTCGAAGCCGATAAAATCCGCTATATAACCCGACTTGTAATCCAGCGTCAGACCCTGGCCCCATCCAGCGTGAACGGTTTTCGGGTTGGCGGCATCTTCTTTCAGGTATTTCCAGTAGTTACGTAATGACACATCAAGCGAGCTGTCGCTTAATAATGGCAGGGTTGTGATTTCATTAATAAAAGGCTTAGCATCGCTTTCCGCCAGGCAAAACAGAGGTAACAGGCTGGCGGAAAGGATAACTGTTTTTTTTATTTTCATCTTTTTACTCTCTGTAATAAGGCGGCAGACTGCCGCCAGAAAAGTACTAAAAGGGGTGGGTTAATAAAATCAATACATCTTTCCGTTTGGTTTTTATAAGTCGATTAATTAAGGTAGACCTGTAATAATGTTTTTTTGCCGTAATAAGCGCCAAAATAATATTATCCGCTTATTGTCCGGCTTTCTTTCCCAGCGATTTTTTGCCAGCCTCGATATAAGCGAGGTTACCAATTTCTGTAGCGTCTATTTTCCCGTTGTGATAAACCATTTTTACTACGGCGGAATTAGCCAATGGCTTATCTTTTTCGGGACGGGTGGTAAGATCGGAAATCATTATCTGAATGGATGAACCTGAGGAAATGGCCAGCACGTTCTTTTGCTTTTCACGTCGTGCATTCTCAATCATGATTTGCAGTGCTGCCTGGGTACGAGATTTTACCTGCTGGTAGCTTTCCGCCTGCCCGGAGGGATCGGCGCTTGCGATAGCATTAATATTGTTTTCGATGGATAAGGTGCCTGCTTTCATGGCGGCAAATAAGGCTGCGGCATCCGGCAAGCCCAGCTGGGCGGCACCGGCAGCGGCCATATCTTTATTAAAGCCGCCTTCAAAGCTGCCAAAGAACACTTCACGCAGTCCGGGAAGCTCAATCGGGCGAATTGTTTCCTTGCCTGCCTGCTGTAAAATAATCTGCATGGTTTCTCGTTGGCGCCCGGCATCGCTGGTATAGAAGCCATCAAAATCGACAGTTTTTAATCCTTCGCCTAAATAGCGGGCAACCTGTTTCCCTTCTTCCGTTAAAGGTGAGTCGGCCCAGCCCTGCACGCGATCCAGGGTATTGAGCAGCGTTTTTCCATGACGAACAAACCAGAACGTAATGGTTTCATCTTCTTCCTGTTGAGGGGAAACCGCGGTATCAGCGCACCATGCCGAACCGCACGCCATCAATAATGACAGCGCAATCAGCCATTTTTTCATACTATATTCCTTGTTGTTTATTGTCCCTGTATTAGGACTAACGTTATTCAGATTAACTAAAGCTTCAGCTATGCCGGTAATTATTGTTTAGCCAGCGCGATTTTTCCTTCATTGATATAACGCTGTGTTCCGAGTTCAACGACGTTAAATTTGCCGTCCTTATAGGTCATTTTGATTACTGCGGCGTTGGGTAGCGGATGATTTTTACGTGGATCGTCCGTCAAATCAGAGATCATTACCATTAAAGCCATACCAGAAGAGACCACCAGGATATTTTTCTCGCCGTTCTTTTTTGCATTATCAACGATCGTGCGCAGCGCCGTCTGGGTACGGGATTTTACCTGGCTAAAGTTTTCTGCGTAGCCCTGCGGATCGACTGCGGCAATGGCATCTATATAGCGATCGACGCTGAAGGTGCCTGCTTTAAGCTGGGCAAACAGCCCGTCGCGTCCGCTTAGCCCCATTTTACGCGCGCCGGCATCCTGCATAATCTTCTCTGGCGTGCCTTCAAAACTGCCGAAGAAAACCTCGCGCAGGCCGGTTAATTCCTGTACCTGACTGGCCTGCAAACCGGCCTGCTTTATTACAATCTGCATGGTTTCGCGCTGACGTCCGGCATCGCTGGTATAGAAGCTGTCAAAAGGAATACCTTTCAGCCCTTCGCCAAGATAGCGTGTGGTTTCTTTGCCTTCTTCGGTAAGCGGAGCATCCGCCCAGCCCTGTGCATGTCCAAAGCGGTTCAGCCAGGTTTCGCCATGACGTGCCAGCCAGAGAGTAATTACCTCACTGTCTTCCGTTGCTGAAGAGGCCGCTTTTTCCATACTCCAGGCGGAACCTGTAGAGAGAAACAGAGTAAATGCAATAAGCCATTTTTTCATATAACGTTCCTTATTCTAAACGAGCGAGAAAAGGGATTAACGATATTTTCCATACGAAAAAAAACCTGCTTTTCTGAATAGCTCCCGACGGTGAACGATCACCAGGAACTATTCAGAAAAGCAGGTTTTGCCTGTAGTTACAGTAACAATCCGCAGAGCAAATACGCTAGCACAGTGGTTTAAAAAATAAATAGCTTTGCACGGTTATTTATGAAAATTGTGATTCTCCTCATGCGTTAAAAACGCAGGGCCAGCTGTAAAGATAAATCACCTGATAACCGGGAAAGAATGAGTTTAATATAAGTTATGTCACCAGTGCGTAATAATGTTTATTTGATTAGGACTGGTAATTGAATTAAAGACTATACATTTTCTTTTTTTCGTTGGCAGATGTGTAATGTAGTGGGTTAACTACGAAAATAATTAATCGAAATCGTTAGCTTAAGGCTTAAATATTAGATAAGGAAAAATAATTGATATTATGATTGGCAGGTTTGATTGCCTGACATGAACAAAATTTTTATGGTTAATAATAAAATTTTACTGTTAGATGGAAGTGTCAGGCTGGATCATCGGATAAACAGATTTTACCTGTCGCGGTGTATAAGCCAACAGGTAAACATAACCGGGGCAGCTGTCCGCCCCGGTCGTAACGGATTAGAAGTTGTAACCTACCACCAGGTAGTAACCCCAGCCGGTTGATTTCACTTCAAATGGCCCGTCGCCGAAATTCAGGTTAGCGCCATCGGCCCACTGGCCGCCGTTATGGAAATAACGCGCGACCACTGAGTAGTGCCAGTGGTCGTAACCCAGCGCCAGAATATGACTGGAAGCGATAGAATTGCTACTGCGGAAGGAACCCGGCGTCTTATCTGCCAGATCGGAGCCCCAGTCAAAGTTAGTAAAGCCGATATAGCTCAGATTCCCGCCCCACAGCGTGGTCAGCGGCAGGAAATATTTCACTTTAAAGCGGTAGCCATCCCAGCTATTTTCATTGGCTGCGCCGTAGTTTTCCCACTGATATTTCGCATAGATGTTCAGCGCCAGCGACATTTTGGTATGAGTATCAATATCGGTTCCCAAACCCATATACCAGGTGTTCTGGCGGTTATCGCTATTGTGTCCCATGTCGTAGACATAGTTGTTGGCGAAGTACCACTCTTTAAACGGGCCGAAGCTCAGATCGGTGCCGGTCAGCTTATCGATAGAAAAGCGCGGCTCGATTTCCATAAACAGCGGCGAACCTTTATCCCAGATTCCCTGCTGGTAGCTGTTCGCGGCACCAAAGAAGTTAGGGATATCGATGTAGCCGTAAAAATCGAACCAGTCTTTATGCGCGAAGGCTTCATATTCCAGGTAGACGTCGTTATTCAGATGCGGACCGAAGCGGGTGTGATTGCTTCCCACGACGTTAACGCTTTGATGCCACCAGTCTGACAGATACTCAGGACCGTTGGTTTCTGCCTGGGAAGTGAGGCTATAAGACGCTGCCAGCAGCGCGCCAGCCATCAATAATTTCTTTTTCATGGGTTACCACATGCTTAAAGGCCGCTCTGCTGAGTCAGAGGTGGCCGCGAACCAGTGTTCATTGTTGAACGGGAAGATGTTGTTATCTGCCACTCCAGGGAAGGCTTATGGATATTTCTGAGCAGCCCGCATAGGTTGCCCGTATCCTGCGGATAGAAAATAGATATTGCTCACGTTTGTCAAAGTTTGTTTCATTTTGATTCAGTTGTTTTGTGATGTAGATCACTAAGTGGCAGGCTGACGTTAAAAATAGTGTCACAAAACCAGGTTATAACAAAAAGCAAACGCTTTCGTAGCGTACGCAAACGTTTGATCGTTGGCGTTTTGCCTGCCAGTCAGATACGGCAGAATGTATCCGTATTCAAGAAATGTCGTAAAAATCTTGAACGCATGTTCAAGAAAAATATTGAACGCCTGTTCAAAAATCGGCACAATGTGAGCCGATGAAAACAGACGAGGCAAAAGGATGAGCTATTTAAAGGCGGATGCGCGCGCAGAGTTACTGATTGACGCCACCCGCATATTAATTGAAAAGGAAGGGTATGCCGCCGTCACTGCCCGCAAAATCGCGCAGGCGAGCGGTGCGGCAATTGGGCATATTAATCGTCATTTCACTTCTCTTAACCAGCTAAAGTGCCAGGCTTTTCTCGCGATCGTTAACGAAAAAGTGCTGGAACATCAGGCGGCCAGCGCCGCACGCGAAGGGATTGAATCGGTACTGGCACTACTGATAAAGCCTGATAAGGAACAGCACAAGATAGAGCTATGGCGTGAGATCTCCATTTTGTCCCAGCAGGATAAAGAATTGCATGAGATCTTCGTTTATGCGCTGCGCCTTTGGCACCGTTCGGTCAGCAATACTATTGAGCGCGGTATGCGGCAGAAGCTGCTGCGCTGCCATGACACGGCAGCGGCGACGGCATGGAGATTAATTGCACAGACGCTGGGGCAGGATTCGCTGGCGATGCACGGTATGCTGAACGGTGAGCCAGATATTGTGGAGAGTAACCTGCTTCATATGATTCGGCTGGAGCTACAGCCAACAACGGATATTTTGTAAAGGGAGATCGTAATGGGCGTAAGCGTAGCAAGTGAAAGAATGTTTACCTACAGCGTCATCCGTGAGCTGATGCGCTGGATTGAGAGCAATCCGCATCGTCGCATTACCGTGGATGACTGTGCAGAGAAAACAGGCTATTCGAAGTGGTATCTACAGCGCTATTTTCATGCTGCAACCGGCAAAACTCTGGCCGCTTTCTGCCGCGAGAAAAGGCTGGTTGCCTCAGCGCGTATGCTGATCGAAGATAATGTGACCATTGAATATGTTGCCGTTCAGCATGGGTTTTCTTCCCACGATACCTTCCATAAAACCTTTGTTCGTCACTACGGAATGACACCCGGTGAGTTTCGACAAAAATGTCGGCAGTAATGCATTACGACAATATAGCTGGCTACCGGGCCAGACTATATAATCATTTTCCCGCGTAATAAGATAAGCAGAACGCTAACGCGCTATTTACCGTTGCGTCTGTTTAACGCTGTACAGCTTATTAGTTTTTTACGTCTGAATGTAATTAAATTTTTCAAAATAACGCTTATTTCGTTGCGTTTTTATTAATATCATCAACTTATTACCGCTGCGTTTGCCATTTGCATTCCTTCGCTTATCGACTAGATTTAGATCCGAACACGCAAATATTCTTTTCCGCTACTTCGGTAGTGGATAAGAATATTATTTATGGAATATCGAGGAGGAATACAATGGCTGAACATCGTGGCAATCCTGGTAATTTCGCTGAAGATCGTGAGAAAGCTTCTGAAGCCGGTAAAAAAGGCGGACAGCACAGCGGCGGTAACTTTAAAAACGATCGTGAAAAAGCATCCGAAGCCGGTAAAAAAGGCGGGCAGAACAGCCACGGCGGGGGACGTCCGCAGGGCAGCTAATTTCTTAGCTTATTAATTTATCCATTATTTACTCCTGGCGCGGTTTATCTGCGTCGGGGGTTTATTATTTTCCCCTTTCTTGTTTTGACTTACCTTCGAATTTAAGCTTATTCCTAAAGCTCTTCTCTGGTATCGCCTCCGGTCAAAATTTTTACCGTTAGGGTTGTTATTTACGGATCTGCTGCCTACGCTTTTTAGGTGTTAAATATAACTTTATCGGCTAATTATCGATGAATAATGGAAAAGAGATGATTCTGACGTCGAGCTAACTGATGACGGCAGATTTATTTTCTGACTCACTTATCACGAGGTGAATATATGACTTATCAGGAAAACTATCTTAGCTGGTTGCGTGATGCGCATGCAATGGAAAAACAAGCAGAAGAAATGCTGGAAAAAATGTCCGCCCGCCTGGAACATTATCCTGATCTGAAAGCCCGTCTTCAGCAACATATTGAAGAGACCCGTCAGCAACAGCAGATGCTGCAACAGGTTATCGATCGTCAGGATACTTCTCATTCCACCATGAAAGACATAATGGGCAAAGTCGCCGCTATGGGCCAGGCCGTTGGCGGCATGTTTGCCTCTGATGAAGTGGTTAAAGGCGCAATTAGCGGCTATGTCTTTGAACAGTTTGAAATCGCCTGCTACACCTCACTGATTGCCGCTGCTGAACTGGCAGGGGACAGCGAAGGCGCACGCGTATTTGAACAAATCCGCGAGCAGGAAAAAGCGATGGCGGATTGGGCGCTGACGCATCTGCCAGACGTTACCGAACAGTTTATGGTGCGCTCGGCACAGCCGGACACCGAAGCGAAAAAATAAAACCAAAGCCAGAAATGGCATTTCACCATTATCGGGGTTGCCGCGGTTGGCAACGCCAATAGAGGAGTGAGCAATGTTTAGACACGTCAAACAATTGCAGTACACGGTACGCGTGGCTGAGCCTAACCCTGGCCTGGCAAACCTGCTGCTTGAGCAGTTTGGTGGGCCACAGGGTGAGCTGGCTGCGGCCTGCCGTTATTTCACCCAGGGTCTCGGTGATGACGATGCTGGCCGCAAGGATATGCTGCTGGATATCGCAACGGAAGAACTGAGCCACCTTGAAATTATCGGTTCGCTGGTAGGGATGCTGAACAAAGGGGCGAAAGGTGCCCTGGCGGAAGGGACCGAACAGGAAGGGGAGCTTTATCGTTCCTTAACCGGCAACGGTAACGACAGCCATACCACCGCGCTGCTGTACGGTGGCGGGCCGCCGCTGACTAACTCTGCCGGTGTTCCGTGGACCGCCGCCTATATCGATACCATTGGTGAAGTCACTGCCGATCTGCGCTCGAATATTGCTGCTGAAGCGCGGGCAAAGATTATTTATGAGCGCCTGATCAACCTGACGGACGATCCGGGCGTGAAAGACGCGCTGGGCTTCCTGATGACGCGTGAAGTTGCGCATCAGATCTCCTTTGAAAAAGCGCTCTACGCGATTCGCAATAATTTCCCGCCGGGCAAACTGCCGCCGATTGAGCAGTATGCGAACACCTACTTCAATATGTCTGAAGGTGGGGAAGTGCGCGGTAGCTGGAATTCCGACGAGAATTTCGACTACGTAGCAAATCCGCAGCCAGCGGTTGACGGTGGCGACGGGCTGGCTTCTGTGATGCTTTCCGAAGGCGAAAAAGCCGATCTGGAAAGCATGGTACTGCGTACCCGTTCGAACCCGGACGTTAATCCGACAACCGGCACCGAGCTGGGATCGCAGCCGCCAGATGGCGAGCTGAATAAACCCAAAAAATAGTCACTCCGGGCCGCTGAAAAGCGGCCCTGCTTTATTCCTCCGCCATATTACTTTCTGATTTTCTCTGTACATTCTTACTCTCCAGCGTTTGTTGCCAGTGCCAGTGCCAGTGCCAGTGCCAGTGCTACCCGCCTGCCGTGGGGCGCAGATATAAAAAACCCCGGCACCAGGCCGGGGTTAAGTTAACTGCTGAGCAGCTTATTTCTCGTCGGGCAACGCGTAAGCAATAATGTAATCGCCAAGCTTGGTGCCGAAAGATCCATGCCCACCGGCCGCAATCACTACGTATTGTTTACCGTTGGCTTCATAGGTCATCGGCGTGGCCTGCCCACCTGCTGGCAGTCGACCTTCCCACAGTTTCTCACCGGTATTGGTGCTGAAAGCGCGCAGGTAGTTATCGGCGGTCGCGGCGATAAAGAATACGTGACCGGCAGTGGTAACCGGGCCGCCAAGCATCGGCATCCCCATTTTGAACGGCAGCGGCACCGGCGCGCTATCGCGTACCGTACCGATACGTTTTTTCCACACTACCTGGTTAGTTTTCAGATCCAGCGCGGAAATGTAACCCCAGGCAGGCTGTTTACACGGCAGGCCAAACGGTGACAGGAACGGATTCAGCTCTACGCCAAACGGCACGCCATACTGCGGCTGAATGCCGGTTTCCGTACCTGAACCGCCCGCGCCATCTTTCGGTGGCTCGATCGGGTTGCCTGGACCGCGCGGCACCAGTTTAGAGACAAACGGCAGCGCCATGGGGTTAGCGATGGCAATCTGACGATCGGTATCTACCGCAATGCCACCCCATTCAAACATGCCGAGGTTGCCAGGGAAAACCAGCGTACCCTGCTCGGACGGTGGAGTAAACGGACCTTCATAACGCAGGCGATGGAAAATTACGCGGCACACCAGCTGATCGAACATGGTCGCACCCCACATATCCTTGCCGGACAGGTGCTGCTGCGGACGGAACGTCAGTTCTGAATAAGGCTGGGTTGGAGAGAGGCGATCGCCTTTCGCCGGGCCTTGTGGGACCGGCGTTTCCGGTGCCGGAACGACCAGCTGACCGTTACGGCGATCCAGCACAAAAATATTGCCGGTCTTCGCTGGCGCATAAATCACCGGCACGGTGTTGCCGTTTTTGTCGGTGATATCCGCTAATGTCGGCTGTGAGGGCAGGTCCATATCCCACAGATCGTGATGTACGGTCTGATAAGACCATACCAGCTTACCGGTAGTTGCGTTCAGCGCCAGTACGCTGCTGGCATAGCGTTCCTGCTCAGGCGTGCGGTTGCCGCCCCAGATATCCGGCGTGGTGACGCCCATCGGCAGGTAAACCATATCCAGCTTCGCGTCATAAACCGCAGGTGCCCAGGAGTTTGGTGAGTTAGGCACAAAGCTCTGGCCATCTGCCGGGATAGCGTTAGGATCTTTCGCGCCCGGATCGAATACCCACAGCAGGGCACCGGTATTAACGTCGAAGCCGCGAATCACCCCTGACGGCTCATGCGTCGAGTAGTTATCGGTTACCGCACCGGCAATCACAATCACTTTATCGGTGATAATCGGCGGTGAAGTCGGCTCATAAGCGCCCGGCGTGGTGACCGGCTGTTTGTGCTGTAGATCCAGCACGCCGTTATCAGCAAAGTCAGGGCAGCGCTTGCCGGTTTCGGCATCCAGCGCGAACAGACGACCGTCGTTCACCGGCAGGATAATGCGGCGTGAACAAAGCGCTGGCGTAGCTGCTCCGGTATTGGCCGCCGCCGGTGTTTCATGATAGGAAACGCCGCGACAGGTAACGTGCTGGAAGGTAGGATTAGGCTTCAGGCCCGGATCGAACTTCCATTTTTCTTTTCCGCTCACCGCATCCAGCGCAAACAGGATCTGATGCGCGGTGCAGAGATAGAGCGTGTCGCGGACCTTAATCGGCGTCACTTCGTTAGTGATCTCACCCGGATCGTTCGGCGTCTTTAAATCGCCGGTGCGGAATGTCCAGGCAACCTGCAGATCCTTGACGTTTTTCTCGTTGATCTGATTCAGCGGAGAGTAACGCGTGCCCGCCTGATCGCGCCCGTAGGCTGGCCAGTCTCCCGGTGGGATCGTGCTGTCAGCGGCGGCTGGCGCAGCCTGATCGGCCGTCGGCAGCGTACCGTTGATCTCCTGGGGATCGTTAAACACCGCCCAGGCCAGTACCACGGCGCTGATCACCAGGCTGACGCCCATCAGCGAAACGCCCGTTTTTTTGCTGCCGTGCTGAGAAATACCACGGTAAACAAACGGCAAGATCAGCCAGATACCAAAAATTACCCAGACGTCGGTACGCGGTGCCAGCGCCCAGAAATCGAAGCCGACTTCCCAGACCGCCCAGGCCAGCGTGCCCAGCAGCAGCAGCGCATAAACGATCAGCGCGGCGCTGTGGCGACGCCAGAGCAGGAATGCCGTTACCAGCATCGCGATGCCACTGATAATGTAGTACCAGCTACCACCTATTGTTGAGAGCCAAAGGCCGCCAACCAGCAAATACGCGCCGCAAAGCACAGCGAAGAATACGGTTAAAAACCGTATCACGCGTAAAGATGAGGAGTCTTTCCCCATAATGTAGTCCTCTTGAGTGTTGCCATAAACTTAAGTAAACAACCAGTCCGGTTGCGTACCAGCAGATAGATAAAGTACGGGTGTTCAGTGTTCCTGATATCGCTCTTCCTGTGAGCTTAATGTTCCTGATGCGTTAAATTTTATATTAATAAGCGTTACAAGTTATGGTTTTTTGGCGGAAAAAAACCATCGTTGCTTTTTATATAGCAGCTGTGGCTGATTTGTGGGCGAAAAATAACCTCCTGTTACGTTGATGAGACGAAAAGAGAGGTTGATTTTTATCCAGATCCTAATTGAGGTTATTTTTATTTGCTTATTGCGCTGCGCCAGAAGCGCAGCGCTGAATTTTCTGATGATTATTTACTGTTCAGGAAGCCAGCGGAGCCGTAGTGGGCAAATGGCTGCTAACCGGCATGAAAAAATGCCCTACCAGCCGTTCCGGTGTACAGTTGATGAGATCGAACGTTTGCAGATCGGGACCGGGACGCCGTGATAAACCCGGCTGCGCCAGATGACGATAATAGGCTTCAATAATAAAAGCGCTAAAATCCCGCGGATCGCCCTGATAAGGGAGTTTTAACCAGAGCCCGGCAGGTAAAATATCACGCTGCGCCTGTAAGGAATATTCTCCTTCCCGCTGCTCCAGCCCACGCATTAATGAAACCCGGTGATATTCTTTGCGCTGCGCACAGGCACCAAATTCCAGGGTGACAAAAGCTGACGCACGGCTTCCCTTATTATCCCGAATAAAATCACTGAAATAGTTGCTCAGAATCTGTTGTTTATCTTCGACAAAATCGCCATATAAACACTGATATTCTTCTTTCTCGCCATAAATAACCCTGGCAGGCAGCGTAACCAGTTCCGGGCGCAGCGTATTATCCCTTACTGGCTGGAAACGGCTATGAAAAGCGGCGGTGTTCAGTTCGCTGGCATAACGATAGGCATGGGGCGTCAGGGCAAACTGATTGCGAAACGCGCGGGTGAAGTTTTGCTGCGTATCGAATCCGTAACGCAGGGCGATATCAATCAGCGACAGGCGCGTTAGCCGCAGCGCCATAGCGGATTTAGTAAGACGCCGTTTACGGGCATAGGCGGCGACGGTCTGGCCGGTCATCTCCTTAAACAGCCGTTGCATATGCCATTTTGAATAACCTGATTTTTGCGCGATGGTATCGATATTCAGCTCTTCCGTCAGATTATCTTCAATCCACGCGATCAGATCCTGAATGTACTGCGTTTTTTGCGTTGCACCCATTTTGCCACCCAGACAGTAACGATTGTTATAGTTTTGTTAGATACAGTTTTCCGGGTGATTAATGTAGCAAAAGTTAGCGTAACAAAATGGCACTCACTGTAAAATATTATGTTTTTTAGTGCTGCTGAAAGTTAGATAATTGGTTATTTAAATGTTTTTTTGAGCAGATCGAGCCGCCTGTACACCATTATGCTAACAGGTCCCTGGTGAGATAAACCAGGGACCATACCTTAACTAACTGACTAATTAATAAATATATTTACTCTCACGGGGAGGTTATATTCATCATATACATCAGATTTAATGTAGAGAGGTAAAACACCTTTACAGGCGGTGCCGCCCAGATGTTGGTTATCTTTAACGCTAAATGAAATGGCTAAGTCAAATGCACCCGGTGATTCATCAGCCGCATCCGCCGCGCTGTTCATGGTAAAACGTCCGGCAGCATTTACTTTACTGGCCTTTAGATAGACCACGTTGGTATTGCCATCTTCATCTATTACCGGCAGATTAATTTTGCTGTAGCCGTAAGTATACCATTCAAGCTCAGAAGGGCCGACAGAATCGTAATATACGACTACACCGGTATCGATAATATCGCTAAAGCGATAGTCAAAATGTATCTTTGCCTCATTGTCCTTATTAATTTTTAAATGAAGATTGTAATTCAGATAGCCGGATGAAACCGGGAAAGGGTTAACGTTGGCAAGCGGAGGTAAGACCATGCTGTCGATGATTTTAACCAGCTGCGCTACGTTTGGTCTTTTGCCAATTCCTTTTCCTGCCGCTTCGTTGTAATCAGAGCTCTCAATCAATAGCTTCATGGCTTCTGGCGTAAGCATTACCCCGCGTTGTTTAGCATGAGACTGGAGCAGCGCCAGTGCACCAGCGCATAAAGGCGTTGCGCTGGACGTTCCGGAATAAGTATTTGTGTAATTTCTGTTATTACCGGGCAATTTCTGCAACGAGCTGTAACCCGTCGTGACGACGCTATCACCCCATGAATTTATTAACGAGGCGTAATGACCATAGTTGGATGAATACCTTCGATCGCCGTTATGCGAGTTACATGAGCCGACTAATATTGCTCCGGAATCGCCATAGTCACGGCAAATGTTTTTATCACTCAAATCCAGACTGCCGTTACCTGCGGCTAATAGTACGATGACCTGCTTTTCAGTTAAATTTTTAATCGCATCCCACCAGCTTTTTGAGATGATCATCGGTAGATTACCGATATTGGCAATAGTATATTGAATATCTAAGCTTACAATATCACCTGGGTTAGCCTGCTGAACAATTTTGTCCAGATCATCGGTGTCGTAAAAGTAGAAAGCGGCGGAGTGGGCAATACCGATAACGCCGAAACTATTATTACCGGCGGCAATGCAGCCTGTTGACGCTGTTCCGTGGTTACAGTCATTACTTTCATCACGGCTGTTAACTACATGGATATTCCCTTCCTGGAAATCTTCATGGTTTTTGTAGATACCGTAATCAAGATGCCTGATAGTAGCCAGCTGACCGGTCGTGCCCCGTTGCCAGACAGAACGAATATTCATACCGAGCCCTTCATCCAGATACGTTTGCAGTGCTGAAAAATCAGGCGTCACGGTAGTGTCGTCACTTTGCACATCGCTTTTATCAGGCGTTTCACTGGCTAATGGCGACGGTAGATTTTCTGTTAGCGGCGTGATCGAGCAGAATATCACATAGTCTAATTTTTCCAGCTGAGCGCAAAAATCATCAACGTCTAATCGATCGAGAAGCTGCGTGATCTGATAATATTCATAATCATGAATTGAATGCCAGGCAGGAAAAGTACTCGTATCGATAACTTTTTCCTTAAGTGTAATGTCAGCGCTTAATTTGCTGACTTCATCCGCCAGTTTGCTGTGCGAACCTTTTTTCGTTTTTATTTCAATATAGAACTTGTTAATATCATCAAAAATGCTTTTGATACCTTTTAGCTTATTGGTTACCTGATCTTTTTCAGCAGCGTGTTTTTTTGGGCGTAACTCATTAGCACTGAATGCGACACAATCGGATTGTAAAACAGAGGAATCGGTTTTAACTACAATATAATAGCTTCCGCTATCCTTTACCCTGAAAAGATAATTAGGATGACTGTGCTTTGCTTTTTCCAGTAGCGATCTGTTTAAATAGAGTTCAAATTCGTATTGTGTTGCGTCTGAATCTAAAACCTCAGCATAAACAGCAGGGGTAGAGCCCAGGGTTTTATAAATTTTTACCTCTGTTGTCATTCTTATCTCCAGTAATAGTTAACTGTGATGCTATAAACATCTTTCGATAAATGAGAGCAAGTTGCGCCTTATATGGCGGATCTTTCTACTTATCAGTAAGCCAAAAAAATTACAAATTGGTTAAGATGAATTATCAGGTAATAACGGAAATGCCTGATGGCATTAAAAATACAGCTATCGCAGATTAACTGGAAATCTATTTTTTATTAGTGAGGAAACAGAAGTTGATAAGTAAGGAAAATATAGCGGATGCGGGAAGATTTTTTCTTTGGTCAGCAATTGTATGGGTGACAGAAAGGGCTGGTCTTATTCAGCCCGATTCCCGTAGCACCAGCTCTCCCGATAGCGTAATACGCTGTGGCGTTAAGTGTGATTGCTGAATTTTGCCGATAATCACGGCTGCCGCCTGGCGTCCCGCTTCTTCACTGGCGGAAGAGACATAGGTAAAAGCAGGGGAGCTGAGATTGATTTGCAGCATATCCTCAAAACCTACCAGCGAAACCTGTTGGGTAAGAAACACGTCTTTACCAACGGTGCGTCCGGTTTGATAAATACCGCTCAGGCAGCCAATAATCGCATGCGCGGAATGACAGAGCAGGGCGGTGATTTTGTTATTGCTCTCCAGCAGGCGACGGCTTGCCAGCCGGGCGGCATCGGTTTCCTCCGCGCAGGCAGGAACCCACTCTTCGCGAAACGGTAACCCGTGTTGTTGTAGCGCCAGACGGTAGCCTGCCAGCCGCTGTTCGCGGATTAATGACGAGAGTTCACCGCCGATATAGCCAATATTGCGATGCCCGCGCCCAATCAGATAACGCGTTGCCAGCGCCGCCGCCTGACGGTTATCACGCATCACCAGATCGCAGGGATCGTTAATCTGCGTTTGCGAGACAACCACCTGCGGCAGTGGCGACTGACGCAGCGCCTCCGGCAGCGTCTGGCGGCGAGCATTCGCATTAAGGAAAACAACGCCCGCCACGCCCTGGCGACTAAACGCCAGCAGACACTGTGTCAGCTGCGCCTCTTCATCCTGCGGATGGGCAAGCAGCGTCATATAACCCTGCTGTTCCAGTGCCTGCACAAGGTGAGTCATCACCTTAAGCGTAAAGGTATCGCTAAGGTCACTGACGATCAGGCCAATCAGATTAGAGGTGCTGGCGCGCAGATTCGCGGCAGTGACGTTATGCACATAGCCAAGATCGGCGATAGCCGCCTGCACCCTTTCAATCGTCTGCGCTGAAATTTTCCCTTTTTGACGCAGCACCAGCGAGACGGTGGATACCGATACTCCCGCTGCTTTTGCCACATCAATGATACCCACCTTTTTCATCGCGATCCCTGTAATAGCCCCTTTCCGGCGGTGCCAGAAAAAGGGGGTTCCTCTGTTTAACGGCCCGTTAGTTTATGCATTTGCTGGGCAATAAACTGTGCCCGTGCGCCGAAGATAACCTGAATTCCTTTATCACCGACAAAAACCACGCCGCGAGCGCCCAGATTATGCAGGCCATCCTTATCAACCGGCTGACCGTCCTCCACTTCCAGACGCAGGCGCGTAATACAGGCGCCAACGCTGGCAATGTTTTTCTCACCGCCCAGCAGGGTAACAATTTCCTGGGCCAGCGCTTCATCACTTTTATCGCCAGCGTTAGCAGCGGCATCGGTACGCCCCGGCGTTTTGATATCGAAACGACGAATAACGAAACGAAAGGTGAAGTAGTAAATCAGTCCCATCGGCACGCCGACGATAACCGCATTGAGATAATTGGTCTGGAAACCGTTAAGCGAAGGCAGGATGCCAAAGGAGATATAATCGATCAGGCCAGCGGAAAACGATTTGGCGATATGGGCATGCAGCAGATACATGCACATATAAGAAAGTCCGGCCATTACCGCATTGAAAACATACAGCAGCGGCGCGACAAAAATAAAGGTGAACTCTACCGGCTCGGTAATACCGGTCAGGAAGCAGGTCAGCGCGGCGGAAAACAGGATACCGGAAGCGATCTTTTTATTCTTACTGTTCGCTTCATGGTACATCGCCAGACAGGCGGCGGGCAGCGCAAACAGCATCAGTGGGAATTCGCCCTGCATGAATTTACCGGCATCGTGATAGCTGTCGCTACTGAATGATTTCACTCCTTCTTCTAGCATCTTAAACCAGATGGTCTGGTCGCCATGAATCAGCTGTCCACCTTGCGTAGTGTAATCGCCAAAAGAGTACCAGAACGAGGGATACCAGATGTGATGTAGTCCCAGCGGAATCAGCGCGCGCTCTACCAGCCCGAAAACAAAGGTGGAGACGGCCTGATTGTTGCCGTTTACCAGTACCGAAAGCGCATCAATACCTGTCTGAATATGTTGCCAGATATAGGGCAGTACCAGCCCAAGCAGGAATGAGAGAAAGGCTGTCGCGATAGCAACAAAACGCTTACCGGAGAAGAAGCCGAGAAATTCCGGCAGCTGCAAAGTATGGAAGCGGTTAAAGCACCACGCCGCCAGGATGCCGCAGATCAGGCCGCCAAAAACGCCCATTTGCAGGGTTGGAATGCCGATCACCATTGCGTATTTTCCGCCGCTGGCCGCCATCTCCGGCGTGATATGCATAACCGTGCCGATGGTAACGTTAGTAATCAGTACCGACACCGCGGCAGAAAGCGCAGCGATACCCGATTCCGAGGCGAGGCCTACCGCAGAGCCGATGGCAAACAGCATCGGCAGGTTATCAAATATCACCCCGCCAGCGTTCATCATTAGCGGTAAGTGAAATTTATCGCCAAACGCCAGCAGTAAACCCGCCGCAGGCAGCAGCGAAATCGGCAGCATCAATGCCCGCCCGATCATGGATAATTTGGATAATGAGGTGAATAACCCTGTAAACAGCCGCATAGTGCCCCCGGTGGAATAGCCAGCGATGCCTGAAGATTTTTTGTTAGGTAAAACGTTTTACTAGAACGTTCTACTTATCCTTATGCAGGCGTGATCTTTGCGCAACAGAAACTTCTCGCGCAGCCAGAGGGAATTGTTATTTTATGACGCGGATCTGAAAACCGCGTTATGTCAGCGGCAACTGGTAACTGATAAACCCTGCTAAATGCAGGGTTTATGCGGGTAAAAGATGGCGAATGGCGTTAACTCTGGCGCGATCCTGGTGAGGGACAGGATCAGGCGATAGCCGCAGTTTTAATCTGCGCCTGTCCGGCGGATCCGCAGACGTTAATTTTGCTTTTGACCACGTCTTTCATCGCGTCCATGCCCACGCGCATGTAGTAACGTGGATCGTTACCCTGCGGGTTTTTTGCAAACCACTCTTTTACTGCGGCGGCGAAAGCGATTTTCAGTTCCGTGGCAACGTTGACCTTGCAGATACCCAGTTCAATAGCGCGTCGTACCAGCGCATCCGGCACGTCGCTGGCTCCGTGGAGAACCAGCGGTACGTCAACCACGGCGCGGATTTCTGCCAGCCGCTGGAAATCGATTTTTGGCGTTTTGGTATAGAGGCCATGCGCCGTGCCTATCGCTACGGCCAGGCTATCCACACCGGTCAGTTGCACAAAGCGCCGCGCTTCCTGAGCATCGGTGAGAAATGCGCTCTCTTCATCAACGCTCATATCATCTTCCACGCCGCCCAGCCTTCCCAGTTCCGCTTCAACGCTGCAATCGTGACGGTGGCTGTAATCGACCACGGCTTTCACCAGCGCGACGTTTTCTTCGAAAGGTAAGTGGCTGCCGTCGATCATAGCGCTGCGTACGCCTGCATCGACTTTACGCCTGATATCGTCCAGCGATTCATGATGATCGAGGTGTAGCGCCAGCGGTATGCCGTAGCTGTTAGAGTAGGCTTCGCACAGCGCATAGATTTCCTGGAAGGCGATATGCTTAAAGGTGCCGGGCGTTCCGGCCAGGATCACCGGAGACTGCATTTCGCGGCAGACTTCCAGAATGGCCTGGATAGTTTCGGCGTTATGAATATTAAATGCCGGTACGGCATAGCCTTTCGTTTGTGCATCAAGAAGAAGGTATCTGGTAGAGATAATCCCCATGCTGTAATCCTCTTATGCCTGCCACGGATGAATAACAACGCCTTTGACTACGCGGTTTACCGTGCCGCTGGCGGACGGTGAATCCGGCGTGATGCCCGCTTTGATCGATTCCATCAGCGCGAACACCTGCGCATAAATCAGAAAGCAGAATGCCTGTTCAACATCAATAAAGGCGCGCGACGGCGGCAGTAACAGATGTGGTCCAGATTCAACGATCGCATCCGTTTCTGCCGCAATCGCCACTACGCGCATCGCCTGGTTATCGCGACGCAGCTCGGCCAGCAGATCGAGATCGTACTGACGGGTATAGGGATGGCTGGAGATGAACACCACAACCAGCGTTTCGTTATCAACCAGCGATTTAGGTCCGTGACGGAAGCCGGTCGGGGAATCATAGAATGCGGCAATGTTACCGGCGGTCAGCTCCAGCACTTTCAGCGCTGATTCACGTGCCGCGCCTTGCAGGCCGCCGCTGCCAAGATAAACGATCCTTTTCCATGGGTAATCGCCAAAGACGCCGTGGCTGAAATCGCCCAGCGAGGTGAGGATCGCGTGACAGCGATCGGCTACCTGGCGGAAGGTGCTGCTGTTGACGACCGCTGGGGCAAATACTGCCAGGCAGCTCGCCATCATGGTGGTGATACTGCTGGTCATGGCAAATCCGCGATCGTGTGTCTCTGCGGGCGTGAGTAGCGCAAAGGCGTTATCGTTATTGATCGCGTTCTGATAAAGACTGCCCGCTTCATTGCAGGTGATCACCAGATGATAGCACTCATTAACGAACTGATTTGCCAGATCCACGGCGGCTACGCTTTCCGGGCTATTGCCGGAGCGGGCAAAGGAGACCAGCAGCAGCGGTTTTTCCGGGGCCAGATAATCCATTGGATTGGTCACTAGGTCGGTCGTTGGGATCGCGCTGACGTTTTTTCCGCTGTGGCTTGCCAGCCAGGAAGCAATCATATCGCCGATAAAGGCCGAGCTACCTGCACCGGTCAGTACAATGCGCAAATCCGTTTTATGCAGCAGCGGGGCAAGAAAATTGTCGATTGACTGACGCAGCGTGTCGATATGAGCAAGGGAACGCATCCAGCTGGTGGGCTGTTGGCGGATCTCTTCTTCTGTCCAGGTGCCGGTAGTGGCGGGGGAAGGAACGTAGGTTTCAGACATAGCGCAATCCTTAATGGCATGAAACTCAGCGGAGAGCGAAGCGATATCGCATTGCTTTCGTTTCATTTCTATTGAGTCATTTAAATCATTAATTGCAATGTATAGCAAAGAAAAAGAAACTTCAACGAAGGAAAATGAAAGAAAGCGCAAAGTGTGATCGGGATAAAAGGTAACCGGATAACTAATTGATAAATAATGTTTTTAAATAAATGGAAAGTTGATCTTTCCTAAAACAAAGAAAAAGAAAGCTGGCGATAGTGATATCGCCAGTAAGGGAATGAAACAGACTCTGCTATAAAGTAACTGGCTTACCCTGGACCCAAACCCGCTGCACATACAGCGCATCGTTCAGCGCGATAACGTTGGCCTGCTTCCCTTTCTTGATCGAACCTAAACAGCGATCAAGCCCCAGCAGCTTCGCCGGATGCAGCGAGGCCATATGTATGGCTTCCGCCTCTGTGATGCCGACGCGTTTGACCATATATCTGACGGCGGCATCCAGCGACAGGGTGCTCCCCGCCAGCCCGCCAGCGGCGGTACGAACGATGCCGTCATGCATTTCTACAGCCTGACCACAAAGCGTATAGCGTCCATCCGGCATACCCGCTGCACGCATGGCATCGGTAATCAGAATCAGCCGTTCTTTCGCACAGCCGCAGCACAGCTGCATAACGGCAGGATGTACATGATGTCCGTCAGCGATCAGTTCCAGCCAGGCGCGTCTGTCGGTGAGCCCGGCACCGACCATACCCGGCTCGCGATGATGTAAGCCGGTCATGCCGTTGAAGCAGTGGACCAGGCCATCGCCTCCCGCATCAAACGCGGCAATGGTTTGCTCGTAGGTGGCGGCGCTGTGCCCAGACATTACCCGTATGCCGCGCTGTTTCAGGTAACGGATCGCTTCTCCGGCCCCCGGTTTTTCTGGTGCCAGCGCCACGACGCGTAGTGTGTTTTGTGAGGTGGCGATCAGCGCCTCCAGCTCAGACAGATCCAGTTCCCGAAACAGTTCTGGCGTATGAGCGCCTTTGTTCTGCGGCGTAAAATAGGGGCCTTCGAGATAGCTGCCCAGCACCTGGGCTCCTGGGCCGCCGCGTTGGCAGCGCCGGGCAATGCGCGCCAGTGCATTTTCAATATCGGTGAACGGCGCGGTCACCGTGGTCGCCAGCCAGGCCCCAACGCCCTCGCGCGCCTTATGCATCGCCAGTATATCCAGCGTCTCCGGCGCTTCATCCATGACGTCAACCCCAGCCCCGCCATGCACATGAATATCAATCAGGGCTGGACAGAGCAGGTCGGCATCACGCGTCGTTACGCCAGCGGGGATCGGCTCAATCGCCGAAATCGTGCCGTTATCAATACGAATCTGATAATCGTCAAGCCAGCCTTCTTCGCTCAGCAGGCGTCTGGCGCGCAACAGCCGGGTCATATTCCTTCCTCAGCCAGCGTTTCTTCGCGGCAACGCCCCAGCTCGTCAGCCAGACAGGTCAGCCCACGATGACCGCACTCTAGTGCCTGTAGCCGGAACGCTTCACTGCTCAGTCCGTCGCGATCCAGCACCATTTCCAGCAGCAGCTGTAAATTTGTGCCGGTGATAACCTCGCGTCCGGGTTTCTGCATCGCCAGCGTAGAGGCAACACGGAACGGCGTGCCACCCAGCAGATCGGTGAGAAAAACGATATCTTCCTGCGCGTCCAGCGTTGCGACAGCTTCTTCCAGCTGCGAGGTCAGCAGCGCGGTGGTTGAGGATTCCGGGAAATCGATAGCGATAAACTGCGGCTGTTCCCCCAGAATCTGCCTCATCGCCTGTGCCAGACCGCTGGCGAATCCACCGTGACCGCAAAGAATAATGCCTAACATAGAAGCTCCTTCTGCTTACAGGAAATGGGCGAACTTGCCGACGATACCGAGAAGTACGGTAATACCGATCAGACGTAACGGGCTCCAGCCACGGCGTACCAGCCAGAACATGGTCAGGGTATAAACCAGCGGCAGGAAAGCGGGCATCAGCTTATCGATCACGTCCGCTTGCAGTTTGACTACCGCATCACCAGCGGTGATCTCCAGCGTGGTTGCGAGGCGTACATAGGTGGCAACCAGCGCGCCGATAACCGTCATACCGACGATTGAGGCAGCGTGGCCGACTTTTTTGGTGTTGGCCTTAATCAGTGGGATGGCAGCGACACCCATGCGATAAGCGTAATGGGCAAGGCCAAAGCGCAGACCAAGATGCACGACGTTAAACAGCACCATAAAAACTATCGCGCCGAGTATTGAACCTTGCAGCGCGAGGCTGGCACCGATACCGCCGCAGATCGGCAGCAGCGTCAGCCAGAACATGGCGTCGCCAATGCCGCCCAGCGGTGCGCCCACGGCAATTTTGGTGCTCTGAATACTGTTAACGTCCTGCTTGGAGCGCTCCATCGCCAGAATAATGCCGATAACAAAGGTCACCAGGAAAGGATGGGTATTGAAGAAGCCCATGTGCCCTTTCATGGCACGCGCCAGATCGCGCGGATTGGTATGAATTTTCTTCAGCGCGGGCAGCAGTCCATACAGCCAGCCGGAAGCCTGCATACGTTCATAGTTAAAGGACGCCTGTAATAGCATTGAGCGCCATGCGACACGATTGATATCTTTTTTTGTCAGATCGGCACCGATAGACTGATCTTCATACACATCTTCATTGACGCCGGTCAGCAGCGATTCTTCGTTTACCGCGGCATTGGTCAGGGTGGTTTGATTAGATGCCATCTTCGAATTCCTCTTGCTGGGTCTGAGTAACGGCGGGTTCCGGGTTTTTACGAAGCAGATCGATCAATGCCATAGCCAGCGCAGCGGCGGCGATGGCCAACACCGGCAGTTTCAGCCAGGCGGCGGCGACAAAGCCGATGATGAAGTAGGGGATATAGACATTTTTCATCATAATTTTCAGCAATACGGCGAAGCCGATGGCTGGCATGATTCCGCCCGCTACGCCAAGCCCGTCAATCAGGCGCTCCGGCAGCACGTCAATGGCGGTTTTGGCATGTTCGGCCCCGAAGTAAATGGGCAGGAACGCGCAGAGAAAATAGAAAGTACCGAGCGCCAGCAGAGCCAGATAATTCACGCGCTCGATTCCGCGTGTATCCGCATTCGCGGCCATGCGGTCACAGCGTGACATTACCCCGGACATCACAGAGAAGAGGAAAGTAATCCCCATCTGCACCGCGACGGCAAAAGGCACCGCGACACCGACGGCGACATCAGGTTTGACACCGGTAGTGATGGCAAAGGTGGTGCCGACAATAGTACCGATAATTACGTTAGGCGGCTGCGCGCCAGCCAGCGGTGCCAGCCCCATCCATACCAGCTCCAGCGTACCGCCGGTAAGGATACCGGTATGCAGGTCGCCCAACACAAGGCCAACCAGTGGGCCAAGCACTACCGGACGATGCAGATGCGTTAACCCGTTGAACATATCCAGGCCGGCAATAAAGGCAAGGATGCCAAGAGCAAGAGCCTGTAGCAGACTGATTTCCATCGTCAGCTCCTTAAAGTGCTTTAAAGAGATCTAAAGCGGGTTCCGTTGGGACGCCCTGTATAAAACATTCCACGCCAGCGGCTTTCAGCCCCTGGAACGCGGCGATATCGCCCGCATCTACCGAGACGGTTTTAGCAATTTGCTGCTTGCCGTTGGCGTAGTGCATGTTGCCAACGTTGATACGTTGAATGGGCACGCCACCTTCAACCAGCTTGAGAAAATCTGCGGGCGTTTTGCAGACCAGTAAAATCTTCTGACGATCGGCAGCGCGATGAATATTGTCGATTACCTTCTGTAAGGGCCAGAAGCGAACGGCGATGCCTTCTGCCAGTACCATCTCCATCAGGTTTTGCTGTACGGTATCTTCAGCCACCTCATCGTTAGCGACCAGTACCAGATTCGCCCCGGCAAACCCAACCCACTGAACGCCAACCTGACCGTGAATCAGGCGCTCATCAATGCGGCTTAAAACAATATTTGGCATAGTCATATTCCTCTTATTTGTTATGCATTATCGCGAGGCTCGCCCTGGCAGGCGGCAAAGTAGTGGTGCAGTACATCCTGGATGCGGTCGATAATCAGCTCATGCGGAGTCGCCAGCAGTTGCCCCTGGCGAACTTTCTGATATTGCAGTGGAAGATACTGGCTGATTAGCGGTAGCGGAATTGGGTTATCCGCCAGGTTGCTGACCAGCCGGGAGAAGGCTTCATCAATTTCCTTGTCTGGCCAGTAGTAGCGAATCCGGTCGGAATAGCTGTAGCTGCGGGCGAGGCGGCAGGCGCTGTCATCGCCGAAATAGTGGCTTTTCCAGTAATCCGGGTGCTTATGCATGACCTCTTCCAGTACCTGGCGCAGCCTGGAGCAGGCGCTTTCCGGCAGCAGTTCCTGTTCAATCGCCGCCAGAGCAAATAACGCTTCACGCAGGGCAAAGGTTAATGCCGGACCTACCTTCAGAATGGCAAAGTGATCTTTTACCAGCTGATGCAGCGCGTGGGGCGTCTGATAATCGGTAGAATGGGCTTCAAATACCAGCGTATCGCTGGCGTTGGTAACCTGACTTAACGCGGCGGCAGCCTGCGGACGGTAATCAATGACGTTCGTGTGATCAAACTCTACGCCAGGCTGAACAACCAGAGCGATAATACGTGGCCAAACCGCCTGTAGTCCCTGTTGCGCAAATGCCTGACGGTGCGCGTCCAGCGTGGCATGTGCGGCTTCAGGCGTGGTGACGGCAAGCTCGGTAAGTGTTTCATGTGCGCCGCCCGGTACCGGCACTTCGGTGCCGATAACGTAAACCAGATCGGATTCGCCAAAGTGGCGCTGGCAGGTCTCTTCGGCTACTTTCGCCAGCCGTGCTGCGCGTTCAGCG
Source organism: Mixta intestinalis (assembly GCF_009914055.1). NCBI lineage: Bacteria > Pseudomonadati > Pseudomonadota > Gammaproteobacteria > Enterobacterales > Erwiniaceae > Mixta > Mixta intestinalis. The sequence goes on along the minus strand of NZ_CP028271.1, from coordinate 3,269,781 downwards.
ACGATTGCATCGGTCAGGGGAAGCGGATCGTCAGCGCAGGACATACTGCAATCGAGATGGATTTTTTTAAATCCGGCGGCAACATAGCTTTCAATGAGCGCTTCCGCATTGGCCATCGCTTCTGCTGCCGATAATTTTTGCCAGCGGTTTGGGCCCAGATGATCGCCGCCCAGAATCAGCTGTGATAGCGGGAAGTTTAGTGAATCGGCGAGTCTGACAACGAAACCGTAAAAATCGGCAGGCGTCATCCCGGTATAGCCGCCAAACTGATCGACCTGGTTAGACGTTGCTTCAATCAGCAATGCACTCTGATTCTTTTGCGCGAAGCGTAATGCGGATTCCAGTACCAGCGGATGGGCAGAGCAGACGGCATAGATCCCGTTCGCCTTGCCTTGCTTGTGCTGCGTTACCATTTCAGTAAGAAGTTTCACTTTTGTCTCCGTCTCAGATGCCAGGACACTTGCATTTCGGTTCCTTTTATTTATGCTGCATTAGCGCATCATGAAAACAAAACGAAAGATAATGGTTTTTCGATCTGTTTCACAAAAGAAGCGTAATGAAAGTTATAAGTCGTAAGACAGGTCACTTTTATCGGGAGAATGAGGCTTGCATTTTGTAAAAAGAAAGGTGTTAATAGAATGTTCGAAATGAAACGAAAGTTTTTAGTAAGGGGCCGCTATGGGTAGCACTGATTTTTCTTTAGATAAGCGCGTCGCGGGAACCAGCGAGCGGCGTGAACTGATTATTCAGCGGCTGCGGCAGCAGGGAAGCGTTCAGGTTAACGATCTTTCGGCGCTTTTTAATGTTTCAACGGTGACTATTCGTAACGATCTGGCGTTTCTGGAGAAGCAGGGGATTGCGGTTCGCGCCTATGGTGGCGCACTGATTTGCGACAGTCATACTCCCGCCATCGAGCCTTCCGTTAAGGATAAAAGCTCACTTAATCCAGCGTTAAAACGCGAAATTGCTCAGGCTGCGGTAAAGCTGATCGAGCCAGGCCATCGTATTATCCTGGATTCCGGGACGACGACTTATGAAGTGGCGCGTATGCTGCGTCAGCATCAGGACGTTATTGTGATGACTAACGGTATCAACGTCGGCAATGCACTGCTGGATGCGGAGGGCGTGGAACTGTTGATGACCGGCGGGCATCTGCGCCGTCAGTCACTTTCGTTTTATGGCGATCAGGCGGAGCAATCGCTGCAAAATTATCACTTCGATATGCTGTTCCTCGGGGTTGATGCCATTGACGCGGAGCGCGGCGTCAGCACGCATAATGAAGATGAGGCGCGCCTGAACCGCCGTATGTGTGAGGTAGCGGAACGCATTATAGTGGTTACTGATTCCAGTAAATTTAACCGTTCCAGCCTGCATAAAATCATCGATATTCCACGGATACATACCATTATTACCGATCGTGGCGTACCGGCGAAAAGTTTGCAGGAGCTACAGAAAGCGGGCGTTGAGATAATACTGGTAGCGGAAGAGTCAGTGGAATAATGCTGGCCGGGGCTGTCTGTTCCTGCTTTGCCAGGGAGCAGTGGCCTGCGGCTCTTCCCGTACCGCAGGCGTGAAACAGGCGATAGCGATGCGGCATCCTCCACGAAAAAAGATACAGGCCTCATTGATACGCTATACCGGATAGCAGAATTGAATCGTGGAAGCACGAGCTGCGACTAAACCTCTGCGCATGCTTTTGCTTCTTTAACGCGGCTCACGGTAATTTCCTTATTAATATATTTTCTGAATAGCGCACGGGTAGCATATATTGGGCCTACGCCTACCAGTGCATAAGTTAGCTTAATAATGAACTGGGAAACGATCATCGTTTTGATCGTATCCATACTCAATACACCGTAAAAAGCCAGCGTACAGAAAATGATACTGTCAATGGCCGAAGCGATAACGTTGCTGGTAATGACGCGTATAAATAGGTAACGGGAGTTAGTCAACTCTTTGATTTTACACAGTATCATCGAGTTGATGTTTTCAGATATCAGGTAAGCGGCAGAGGAGGCAAAAAGTACTGCAATAATACTCTGCACAAAAGCGGTATAAGAATTATTCAGCTCCCATTCTGCCAGGCTTGGCAGCAGGCTGGTTATCCACAGGCCAGTGACAAAAACTATGTTAGAAATAAATGAGATAAGGATGGTTCGCCGTGCCATCTTTAAGCCATAAAATTCATTGATAATATCGACGAAAATAAAAGAGAGTGGATAGAAAAATATAGCGGGCGGCACAACAAAATTGACTACGGGGATCAGTATGGGTTTCACCCCGCTGACGGTGCTTAACAGGTAGATAACCGTTAGTGCAATGCTTAATATCAGGTAAGCATACCATGAGCGCTCATGCCTGTCGCCCAGGTCATAAGCGGTAACAGTATTACCATCACCGTAGAGCCGTCGATAAAGCGCTTTAAGCTCGTTAGGATTGAAATCATCTGATATTTCACTACTTGCCAGTTCCTGGAGACCTATGGTGATATGTTTTCCGGTCGCCAGGACCATTACATTGGCTGTAATGGTATCCGAGCGGTTAAATCCAAGGAGCTTATACTTCTTATTGTATTCCATCCTGTTTTTATCCTTAAAATTATGACAAATATAGATATTTTACTGAATTCTTTCTTCAATAATCGTTCCCAGAAGCGATGCTTTATCTTTTTGAAAAGGAAGGATTTTGTCATCGTTTTTTCCGATAAATAGTCCCTTTTCCTGCGAATAATATAATGCCAGCTGTTTGCTTTTAGGTATGGCATTACGTTTTATAATCAGAATGTCGCCGGGAAAGAAAATATTACTCATATTATTTTCTACCCGCATCGCTATCGTATTGGATACATCGCCAAAAAACCATGTCAGAGGATATTGCGTAGCCAGATCGCCCACTCTTTTCCCTGCGTTAATAAGAAAAGCGGATTGAGGAATAACAGGAACCGCTGCTGGATTCTTGTTTCCTTCAGGAGATAGCGTGTTTTCTATCGTTTCAATATGTTCTAAATCATAATTTTCGATCACATCGCAGGGAACGCCGAAAAAATCGGCAATGCGCGAGATCGTTGAGCGCTGGACGTTGTTCACCTTGCCGTCCAGTATTTTGTACAGGGTGGCACGGGTGACGCCGGTACGATTGGCGAATGAGACTTTAGTCTCACCTCTGCTTCTCATAATATATTCTATATTGTTGATTATATTCTCTTTTCTCTGAGAGCCCGATAACTTCATTGATGAACATTCCCGTCGGTAGTTTCGCACAGCATGCTATAAAGAAATTTATTACGTTTCAACAAAAGCTCTCTCTAAACCTTAATGAAACCATACATTTAATAATAATTAATGTATACATGTATTTTTTAATTTATTCATATATTACAATGGCTTATGCGGTATTAGTTGTTCTTAGTAGTCATTTTAAATTTCATTTTGTCTCTTTTTGTGTTGACTTTATATGCCATAAAATATTAGGTTGTCTACATAAAGTGTACGTTCGTTGCACAATAATTTTTACATTCTCTATCTTTTCTTCCAACACCAGGGAAACACAGCGGTCAGCAGCAGGTACGCTGACCTGCTTCCTGCCTGGCTTAGTGCCATGATGTACGTATTCAGGTGTTAATACTTCAGTCTGAAGTCATTGATTTTTGGCCATGTGATTGTTGTTTTACAGCTAAAGTGAGAGCAGAGATTAGCGGGCGTGAGCGTTTCTGACAGGAATGGTATTTTTTGTTAGTCATATTTTCATTATTTCATTCTCAATGCATCCATGATCAATGTTGATTAGCGTGGGTATATCTACAGTTAGCTTGAGTATTATTGGTAATTTAATATAACCATTAAACTACTAATGAAGTAGAATGATAATGTTATATCGAAAATAAATATCTCCTCTATTCACTAAACTCCATTAAGATGATTGAGTTTAATACGCTGTATGAAGTTTTGCCAGCCAGATGCATATTCTTGTTTTATTGTAATGATGGATGCTAATCAGCTCCGTTATCTCTCAAAAATGAAGGATGGCATCAGCAGTTCACGGCATAGCCAATCGTTAATAAATTAAACTCAGCCTCTTAGTAGAGGTGGTTTTTCCTGGCTTATTGCTGTATGGGTATAAGTGAACTGAAATATGTCGCGGCAGTTACACCAGTAACTTTAATCATGCTCTTTTAAATATTAAACATGAGTAAATCTTAGTTAAGTAATAACGGCATATTCCGTTAATGAGAGAACACCATTAAAACTGCAACGTATATCATAAAAATAAACCAGAAACTTTGTTGGATGTTTTTGGAGAATATTTTTTTATAATCAGAATGTAAAACTGAGGTCTATTTTGATTCGCTATATACCCATACCTGTCTCACTTCTTGCAATAGTAATCTCTGGCACGCTCAATGCGGCATCAATAAATAGTTCAATGCTGTCAGGCGTCGATAATTTCCGTGATATTGCTGGTTCCACTTCGACCTATGAAATCAGCCACGGTGGGACAATGCGTAGCGGTGTATTTTACCGCTCCAGCGCGCTGACATTAACCGAGGCAGACAGGAATATTTTTGACTCGCTTGGTATTACCCGCATCTACGATGTCCGAACCCTTAAAGAAATAGCTAAAACACCAAATACTAATACTGATGGCATTGATTATACTCATATCAACGTCATTATGGCGGTTCTTGGCCGGGATGATGAAAGTTTACCTGTCGCCATGCCTCAGAGCGGAGAAGAAACAAAATCATTGATGCTACAGGCTAACGTGGCCTTTGCTAATGATGCTGGCCTGCGTACGCAGTTTGCGAAACTGTTTAATAGCATGGCGCTTACCGATGGGGCTGTCGTCTTTCACTGTACCGAAGGTAAAGATCGTACCGGGTGGATTTCGATGGTATTGCTAAACATCGCCGGGGCGGACGATGACGCAATTATGGCCGATTACCTCGCAAGCAATGAATATTCCCGTGAACATATCGAGGCGACAATTGCCCGGCTGCCGCCGCGGCTGGCTGAAATTTATACGCCGTTCCTCTATGCGGACGCCAGCTATTTGCAGGCTGGCCTGGATGAAGCTATCCGCCTGTACGGTTCTGTAGATAACTATATAAAAGAAGGATTGGGGTTATCCCAGGAGACTATCTACGTGCTGCGCAGCCAGATGGTGCAATATAACCAGCTTCCTGGTCAGCAGGCGCTACGGGGTAATGCGGCTCAGGGTGCGGCGCTGCTCAATGCGTTGCAAAATAGCGACCTGGCGGGGCGCTACACCGCATATAACTATTACCTGCAATCCGCGATTGACCGTGGAAGTCTTGGCGGCGTTGAATCCCGGATCGGCGGACAGATCCATGCCGATACGGCCAGCTATCTGTTACGCAGCGGCTCACGTATGGAAAGAGCGCTGGCACCCAACGTTGACAGTCGTCGGCTACGGGATGGCGAAGGGAAACTGTGGCTTACCGCGCTCAATGGCTATCTGGGCAACGAGAGTTCAGACAAGGCGGCCAGCAGTAATGAACACAGTACTGGTACACTACTGGGCTATACCCAACGCGTTAACGCACAGCTTAGCGGCTACGGTACGCTGGGTTACAGCTGGGGCTCGCTGGGCAGCGCCGGTGCTGAGGCGGATGCTAATACCACCATTCTGGGCGCAGGTGCCAGGTATGCGTTTGAGGATCTCGCGTATGGGCCTTTTGCCGCTGCCGATATTCATGCCGGTTGGGTAGACTATAGCAGCACCCGCCGACTGGGCGGTGCTTTGGGAACTGCCTCTGGTGATACGCATGGACAGCTGTTTGGCGGCGCGCTTCGTCTTGGCTACGTCAACCAGTATGAGATGCTCAGCATTGAATCTTCAGTTGGTGCCCGGTTAACACATCTCCATATGAATGGTTTTCGCGAACGCGGGAGCGAACTGGCGCTTAACGTTGATCGTATAAGTGAAAATCGCTCCGGCGGCCTTGCCAATATTAATATCATCTTCCATCCGTTTAACAGCGGAAGCTGGACAGTAACCCCTGCTGTTTCTGTGGGTTATGAACATAGCTTCAGCACGCCTTCAGTACATACTCGCGGGCAGCTTTATAACTACGGAATTGGTCAGCGTTCAGCATTCAATAGCCATAATATGTTTAATGCCGGAGCCAGCATCGGCGTAACGCGCGGATCTTTCAGCCTGAATATTGGTGGTCAGGCTGAGGCTGCCAGCGGAGGCAACAGCCATGGTTTTAGTGGCAATGTAAGCCTGGCCTACGCCTTTTAATGACCAACAGCCGCTGTCGTTACGGGTAGCCTGTCTTGCAGAGGTTAACAGGCTATTTGCCGACGTTTCATCGCTGCGCCGGGTGGTTTTTATCCGGCAGAGAAGGGGCGTACCAGGCAGATTTAAAATCAAACCATCCTGGCAACTCCATTTTGAGGCCGCGCATACTGCGCTGTCCCTGAGTAATTAATCAGTTGTGAAAAAGAGGATGAATTTCAACCCTATTGATGAGCGGGTGGCTTCATTTCTGAGCGGGCAACAGCCCTGATGCCCGCGTGCAGACTGTTCGACCCAGCTTTTGCATACATTGCCTGAAAAGGGGAATTCATGAGGAAATGACTGAAGACGGAAAATCAATCAGGGGGCAAAGCTGCTGCTGGAAAACCATAAATTGGACGAAGCGGTGCCTGAACCCTGTTAAGGGATTCGTGTAATCAGCTCTACTTTGTAAGGATGCTTTCGACTGAATGACAACAACTCACTGTTTTAAAACAGATAATTGTTACGGCTTGATGTTCTGTTCGCGCTTCTGAATGTGGACATAAAAGAGGAACAACCTTAGGCAAATCCATCAATTTATTCGTTCCGTGTTTTGGATCACACTTACAGCATCAAAGGAAACGGATATCTGTGATTACCACGAATGATATCGTTCAGGGTTTTAAACCAGCATAACGGTAGATATCTGGTAAAAGGATCGGCCTGACCTTTAGCGTAATAATCAAAACGTAAGGTTTTAATTTCACCGACCTGTATTAAATAACAAACATCGCAATATGGAGTTCATATGAAAAACGAAAGCAAAAAATTTTATCACACCTATTTTTCAGCAACCGAAAATGCAAAAAACTGGGTTTCAGCAATTTTTAGCGCCACACGACGTGAAACTATGCTTGATAGTGTTATGCAATGGGATTACACCAAACCTGCCATTAAAAAATAAAATAATAAGGTATGGCGATAATGATATCGCCATACCTTTATATCAGATTGTTGTAGTGTTAAAGGCAGTAAACCAGTCTTTTTCAAATTTCTCAACCGCAGCATTGACGGCTGGGGTTGAAATAATTTGTTCGGCGACATCCAGAGGAAGCGTTATCGCCTCACAGCCAGCCAGCAGGCAATCAAGCGCCTGACGCGGGGTTTTGAAGCTGGCCGCAAGCACTTTTGAAGCTGGCGCATGCGTTTTCAATAGCAGCTGTAATTCCTGAACCGTTTGAATGCCGTTTCCGCCCTGAGCATCAAGCCGGTTAACATAAGGCGCGACATACTGCGCGCCCGCCAGTGCGGAAAGGCAGCCCTGAAAGGCTCCATAAACTGCCGTACCTAATGTCGGAATACCTTCCTTTGTGAGCATCTTTATCGCGGCGAGCCCTTCTGCCGTGACCGGTATTTTTACCACGATATCATTAACAATGGCTCTTAACCTTCTGGCTTCTTCAACCATCTGATCCGCATGGGGTGCCATAACCTGTGCAAACAGCACTCCCTCATTTCCCAGCGCTTCTTTTAGCTCCGGTAATAAAACGTCAACGGGTTTCTTTCCGGCAGCCACAATACTCGGATTGGTCGTTACCCCGGCAAGTGGGAAAATTCGGGCAAGACGTTTTACTGAGGCTACATCAGAGGTATCAAGATAAAGTTTCATATTTTGCTCCGCATAACGTTGCGATTACTGGCAAGTTTTCCTCAGTATAACTTTCGAACGGTCGGGCTTATTGATCAAAATCAACATGACTTTCTTTCGAAAGTTTCATTGTTTTCTTACGTAATAGAAAGGCTGTTTTTCACTGGGGCTGTATGCTGGCTGTTATGCTTTGAAAAGGCATCGGCTGTCTTTATTCGTATCAAAGCCCTCCCGAAGGAGGGCAGGTAATCACGCTTTAGAGGGAACGACTCAGGGCATCAACGGCCAGTATGGCATTGGCGACATCTTCACCGCTGAGCGTAGCGTCAAGGTTGCGCAGCGTATCACCGCTGCTGTTCGCCAGATTGCCAATTTTGACAAGGTCGCACCAGGATGCCGTCTCAAGATGCAGCTCTTTAAGCGTGGTAGGCATTTTGATGGAACGATAGAAAGCGATGTATTTCGCAATCTCCTCATCAGAGCGCTGCTCAAGGATCAATTGTGTTAGCGTGCCGTAAGCCACTTTTTCACCATGCGTCAGATGATGAATATCACCGCTAATTGCGGTGAAACCGTTGTGAATCGCGTGCGCGCCAGCAAGACCGGCATTTTCAAAACCAAGACCGGAAAGCAGCGTATTTGCTTCTACAACAGCCTCAACGGCTGGCGTTACCAGCTGTTTGCTGACCGCTTCGTAAGCGCTTTTGCCCCATGTGAGCAGCGTTTTCTCGCAGGCTTCGGCAATTGCCATTGCTGCAACGGTTGGCGCTCCATCAACCATCGATTTGGAATGGCTGCGCTTAACGGCTGCCGCCTCAATATAGGTTGCCAGGCCGTCTGCAATACCGGATGCAAACAGGCGAACCGGCGCTTTTACGCAAATACCGGTATCAACCAATACCAGATCCGGGTTTTTAGTATAAAAGCGATATTTCTCAAATACGCCGGTATCTGAATAGATTACTGAAAGCGCACTACAGGGGGCGTCGGTAGAGGCTACGGTAGGGACAATAATTACCGGCTGCTTAAGCTCGTCCGCAACGGCTTTTACCGTATCTAAGGTTTTGCCTCCACCCAGACCAATTACCGTGGTGGTTTTGTAGGTTTTGGCCAGTTCAGTCAGCCGGGCGATCTCGTTAGCAGAAGATTCGCCGTTAAACGTTTCTTTATTAAAGCTAATATTTGCCAGGTTTAGGGACTCCGTTACACTAGTGGACGTGATCCCCCAAACAATATCGTCGGCAACCACAAATGCTGAGTTGCCCAGCTCTGCAACATATTTACCCAGTTCAGCGATGACTCCCATACCCTGAACATATTTGCGGGGTGATGAATATACAAACTTAGACATGTCAACTCTCCTTATCTGTATCTGTGAACAAAGTGAACATTAAAGCGTAATAACCTTAGTGACTTTAGACAAAGTAGCAGTAAACTTTCTTTCGAAAGTTGATCTGCTTTCGTCTGTGAGAATTTATCCTTTTAATTATCTGTGTTATGCTTTCTAACAGTTTGAAAATTCGAAAGTTTATTGATTTTTTGTTAAATGGAAGTTATGGATTGAGGTGGTAATGAATTCAAGGCAGCAGCTGATACTGCAAACAGTGATAGAAAACGGGAAAATTTCTGTCTCTGAGCTTTCTAAATTGACGGGTGTATCGGTTGTTACAGTTCGCCATGACCTGAATGCGCTGGAGAAAAATGCTTATTTACGTCGTGTGCACGGATCTGCCGTGGCTATCGACAGCGATAGCGTTGATACAAGGATGCTGAATAATTTCAAACAGAAGAAAGTGCTTGCCGAGTATGCCGCTTCAATTGTAGAGAGTGGGGAAACCATTTTTATTGAAAGCGGCAGCACAAACGCGATACTTGCGCGTATTCTTGGTGAACGAAAGGATCTCACGATCGTAACGGTAAGCTCCTATATCGCCAACCTGCTACGCCAAAGCAAGTGTGAAATTATCTTGCTGGGAGGCATTTTACAAAAACGCAGCGAGAGTATGGTGGGCTCCCTTACTCAGCTGGCGATGAAGAATGTGCATTTCAGCAAAGCGTTTATCGGCATTGATGGGTTCCGTATTGATACCGGATTTACCGGCAGAGATATGCTGAGGGCGGATATTGTTAACAGCGCGCTGCAAAAACAGGCAATGAATATAATATTGACTGACAGTTCTAAGTTTGGCGTTGTTCATCCACATCCTCTTGGCCCAACCGGGCTGATTAATATGGTAATTTCTGATTTCAGTATTAATGATGAATACCAGGACTACTTATCACGGCAGGGAATAGAGACAATTGCGCCATCGGGTGATCAATGAACATTATAGTACCGGATAGAATGAGTAACCTGCTTCTCTGAAGCTACGTTGAGATATTTAACGCTGAACAGATCAAACTTCAGGATTCCGCTCTGTATATAATCATTGTGCCGATAGATAACCCCTTGCTGACTTAGCTGCTGCCTGTTTACATCATGGATGTTCAGAGCGGCATCCGTCTCAGGCGGATAGGCACACTGTGGTACAAAATATGATATTTGCAGTTTGAATAAGTACTAAAAAGAGTGTTATATATTTTGTGAAGACGCTGATTTGAACTGTTGTTTATCATCATTTATATCAGTACAGCTAATATAAACTTGCTAATATAGTTTCTGGTTGTTACTTTTGATTTTTTAGGGATGGATAGATTTTACAGGGAATTTTCGATGGCTTTGAAAATAAAAGCTCTGTCTGCCGCGATAGCAATGTTACTAATAAACAGTGCCCCCACGGCTTTTGCTGACACCATTTATTATAATTCTACCGGCGTTCATAGCTCGGGCGTGTGGGACTGGCAATCCCTGGGATATGTGATTGGCGCAGGAGATAATAATAGCGCTGAACTAACGTTAAAAGGTACGTCTGGTTACGATCACGCTTTCTCCGTCGGTAAGGACGGAGGTAAAGGCACGCTGACTATTTCAGAGTTTTCTCGTAACGTAAATGATACCACCTATTTTTCTGTGGGATCCGTCACTAAAGAGAATATGACGCTTAGCAATACCGAAGGTGTATTAAACCTTGTTGGCGCGGATATTGGTGAAGTGACAACGCTTGGCCTTGATATAGGCAGTAGTGGTTTTTTTGACTGGCACACTGAGCGCGAAAGTACGGTAACAGGCATTCTCAATATACGCGATGGCGCGATAATGAATGTTGGAGAAGCCGAAAACTTTTCTAATAACAAAGCGTATGTGGGTGCGGGTAATATCAGTAATACCGGCATCATTAATATTTCCGGCGTTGGTAGCGCTTTGCGTCTGATAAACAACGCGCCTTACTATGGCGATTCAGTTGAAAATGGAACGTTGTATTTAGGATTTATAGGTAATGGCATTGTGAATATTACCGATGGCGGTGAGTTGTCTGCTGGCAGGATTAGCGCATCAACTACGTTGGCAAACAATGGACCCGCTACGGTAGCAAAACCTCCCTATGCGGAGATCAATGTTACAGGAGAAAAAAGTCGCCTTGTTATTGGTAGTCAGATGATCCTGGCCGCAGATGTTTACGACGATCTTCAATCTATCGATGCCAAATTGACACAAAAAGGGGCGGGATCCGCAGTACTGAATGTAAGTGATTATGCTGAGGTTGTTTTTGAAGGTAAAGCCAACACTGACATTGATGGTTTTGATAATCCGGTTTCAGGCCTGTTTATGGCCGGTAATTCTGCAACATCTGCCATCGTAAACTTGAATAAAAATGGTTTTATTACCATCGCTAACAGTTCCTTATCATCAGATAAAGATGCCATTATTGCTGGCGACGGTATATATGCCTTCAATTTAAATGGAGGTACTTTACGGGTAAATGATTGTAGCTACTGTGAAGATACGCTTTCTACTGAAGTAGATATGAATGTCCTGGCGCGGTCGACGCTTGAATCAGGCGACAATAAACAAATGTTGTTGAAGGGTTCATTAGCAGGCCATGGTGGAATAGTTAAAACAGGCGCAGGGCTAGTTGCGCTTGCTGGCAAAAATCATTACCTCGGCGGCACTTGGGTAGAAGAAGGAGAGCTGCGTACTGATAACGATGATGCCTTCGTCAATAATACGCCCTATACCGTTAATGGCGGTAAACTGAATCTTAACGAACATGATTTGGTGATGTCGTCGCTGTCCGGTAAGGGCGGCGTAGTGGATGTCACCACGGCAAATCTTATTATCGATCAAAACTCAAACAGCCTTTATGCCGGCTCCTTTGCTGGCGCAGGCTCTGTTAAAAAGCAAGGTGACGCGACGCTTTATCTGAGCGGCGACAGTCAGCAATATAATGGCGCTATTGTTGTGTTGAGCGGAGGTCTGGATTCCTCCAGGGCGGTAGGCGGAAATATATCGGTCCATAATGGCGGCACGCTATCCGCAGAAGGCTATCTCGGTAAAACTCAGGTAATGAATGCGGGCGTTCTGAAAGTAGGCAGTCTGTATCAGAATAAACAAACCCCGGTATCGTTAGAAATCGATCGCGGGCTGACTAACAGCGGAAGCATTCTGCTGGCAAAAAGCGGGAATATTAAACAGCAACAGGTAGGAAATAAGCTGCTGGTTAATGGTAATTACAGTGGTCAGAATGGCGATATCTACTTTAATACCGTATTGGGAAATGATACTTCCGCTACCGATCGCATGATCGTTACTGGCGATACCGACGGCACGACTGTTGTACACGTTAATAACGTGGGCGGCAAAGGTGCTTATACGAAAAAAGGGATCGAACTCATTAACGTAAGCGGACAATCACAGGGTGAGTTCGTCCAAAAAGATCGCATTGTTGGCGGAGCGTATGAATATTTTCTAAGACGCGGCGTGGGTACGGATATCGGTAACTGGTATCTTGTCAGCGTCCAACCGGCTTTTGAACCGGATCCCACTTCTCCTCTGGATCCGGAACCCGTATTCCGCCCGGAAGCAAGTGAATATGGCGCTAACCTGTGGGCAGCAAATAGATTATTTGTGCACCGTCTGCACGATCGACTGGGAGAACCTCATTATGTCGATTCTCTGACTGGCGAAGAAAAAGTTACCAGTATGTGGCTGCGGCATGTGGGAGGGCATACGCGCTTCAGGGATAACAGCGGTCAGTTGAAAACTCAGGCTAACCGTTATGTATTACAGCTGGGCGGGGATATTGCGCAGTGGAGCACCGATGAGCGAGATCGTTTCCATCTTGGCATCATGGGGGGATATGCGAATCAGAAAAGTAATACCCGTAACTACCGAAGCGGTTACCGGGCGGATGGCAGCGTTCACGGCTATAGCCTGGGGGCTTACGCTACCTGGCTACAGAATAATGAAGAGAAGAGCGGTGCTTACATCGATAGCTGGATGCTGTACAGCTGGTTTGATAATAGCGTAACCGGGCAGTCGCTGACCGCAGAGCGCTACAAATCTAAGGGAGCTACGGCATCGGTGGAAGCGGGTTATACCTGGAAACTGGCAGAGAAAAATAAGCGTGAAAGCTATTTTATTCAGCCAGTGGCACAGCTGACCTGGATGGGCGTTAAGGCCGATCGCCATCGGGAAATGAACGGTACCTGGGTGGAGAGTACGGGGGATAGCAATATTCAGAGCCGCCTTGGAGTACGTGCGTTTATTAAAGGGCACAGCCTGTTAGATGAAGGCAAAGAGCGCCTGTTTGAGCCGTTTGTAGAACTTAACTGGCTGCATGATACGAAAAACGTTGGTGCATCGCTGAACGGCTATCATATTGAGCAGGCCGGTACACGTAATATTGGCGAAATAAAAGTTGGTGTTGAAAGCCAACTGGGGAAAAATATCAACCTGTGGGGAAATATTGCTCAGCAGATTGGCGACAAAGCGTACAGTGATACGCAGGCGATACTGGGTGTTAAGTACCTGTTTTAAATAAGCACAGGACGTATTTGCTGCATGAATAGCGTGATCCGCCACGCATTCAAACAACGTAAGGCGTTCCCGACGGATGATTTAGTGAAGAAGGTGGCGTGACGGGTAATCCAGGCGGCATCGTAAAAATAAACGATGCCGCTTAGAGACTGACGAAGGGTAATGAGTCGCTTTATTATCGTGTTCGGTGATCGCCAGGGCAATTATCATTAACAGACTGACGATAACACGGAATTACGGACCGGCAGGTTCTGTCAGACAAAGCTAACCCCCTGGGTTGCAAGCCGTATAGCACCAACGCCCGCATCTACAGCGACGTTTCTTGCAGCAGCAGGCAAAATAAAACGTCTCAGCAGGTTCATCGCTCTTCCTCCTAAAAAATCAAGCATCGATCCCAGTTGATTAATTCTGTTCCTGAAATGTTGATCTGGCGCAGTGCTACTTAATGCAGTGCCAATCCCGCCAACCGCAGCGCCGATGCTGCTTCCTGCCCATTCATTAGAACCGCCGACTGAAATAGTACTTCGTAAAAAAGAGAAGGCGGCCCCGCCTAATCTTCTGCCTATGAACCTCGTCAGAAAATTATTACCCGTAAAGTTTGTTACGATTGCCTGAGCGGCGCTTCTGGCAATCTCTCCGCCAACTGCGTTGAATGCATATGAAACAGCATTGTCTGCATACCGGCCAACCATTCCCCCGATATAACTACCATAACCTGCATTTTCTCCTACTGCGGTACTGCCATGAGTACCTGTGATAAATCCACCGATAGCACCAAAAGTTGCGGACGTTAACTCCATTGCATAGCTGACATCTCTACCCGCCATTGTGTTAACCGTACCAACTGCAATACCAGCAGCATGCGCTCCTCCCATGCCTCTGTCGGAATTGGCAACGGCCCCGCCAAGCGCGCCTGAAATCGCACCTGCCGCTCCGGCTATGGCGGTGCCCTGTATCCTTGCTCCGGTCAGGTGAGCTGTTGTACTCCCCAGAGCTGCACCAGCCGCCGTATTGGCCGTAACCGATCTCCCCTGTAATCTTTTTGATATAAATTTCGCAATCCCGGCGGTTATTTTATTTATGTTCCATCCGGCAATTGCACCAATGGCAAAGGCACCAACTCCGATAGCGGCCACCACGCCCAGGGCAATACCAGCAGTTGCCGCTCCGGCTATAGCTATACCCGCAACGGCCACTCCTCCCGCAATAGCTCTGGAAACTTTCATTCCACGGGAAAGCGATGCTCCCATGCCTTCCCCCTCTCTGCGCAGACCAAATGCGGCCAGCCTGAAAATATTTCTGTTGCGGTTTTGCGTTGCTTCTCCCGTGTCATCCTCGCAGGTGACCGGATTATTCTGAACCATCCTGAACAGGTTCATCCCGTCCACCGTGCCCGCCGGGTCCGCGCTCAGCCAGCGACCTGCCCATGGCTGATAGTACCGGTAGCCGTAGTAATACAGCCCGGTGGCATCACGCTCCTTGCCTGAGTACCGCATGCTCTTGTAGTTTGCTTCAACCTGATTACGCGCTGTCCAAATCGCCGTACCGCCGTAAGGATAATATTCCTCCGCGCTGATGAGATTGCCATCGCCGTCCAGCTCAAACGTGCTACTCCCGGTCAGGCTGTTATAGCTCCAGCGCATCTGGCCATTGTCGATGTCGGCGGGCTTACCTTTCTCCCAGTGCAGCACCCGCACCTGCGCCCGGCCTGCTTCGCCTGGAGAGATCGCCTGCAGGTTTTCCGTTTCCGTATTGCCGCTTTTTGTGCTGCGCAGCTCCAGCCCCGGCAAATACAATACCTGCTGCGTCTGTGCGCTGTTGCTGGTTTTCTGTACGCTCATTTTCAGGAGGCGTTGGTTATCCGCATCATAGCGATAGCTCTCCCTGTCATCCTTACCGTCGTTTCGAGACACCTGGGTCACCTGCAACAGCTCGTTACGCGGCGTCCAGATAAGGTTTTTTCCCGGCAGTAGCTGCTTCTGCTGGCCCCCGGCGGTGAACAGCGCCTCCACGTCAGAGGCATGTGAGGCAAGAGTATTCAGCACGCCCCGATTACTCTGTTCTGAGACCGTGATATCCGTGGTATAGCCACTGCCGGTTGCTGGCGTATGACGTATTCGCGTCAGGTTACCGGCACCGTCATAGCTGTAAGTACGGATGTAGTTTGTATATGCGGAACTGTCGGTGGGAAGGGGAACGGTGACGGATGGTAAGTTATTGCCTTGCTGACCGGCGTTTGCCATCTCGCGCCCGGTGGCGCTGACCAGCTGGTAGAGGCTGTCATAGGTATATGTATTCTTTGGCACTATTTTCTGATTGTGCCAGAAACGCGTCTCTTCCGCGTCGTTGCTGACGTTGAGTACGTTACCTACCGGATCATATTCATAGCGCAGGTCCTGTAGCACCTTCTGGCCTGACTTGTGTTCTGGCGGTCGTTCCGTCCTGATTCCCGTCAGGCGCTGCGTCTCCGCTTCGTATGTATACGTGGTGACTACGTCGTTGCCGTGCACCTCGCGCAGCTTCTGTCCGGCAGCGGAGTACGTCAGGGATTTCACGATAGCCTGCTCAGTTCCCCCGGCAAGGGTCAACCAGCTGCTGGTCAGTAGCCCCGCCACATCGTATGCCATGCGCTGCATATTGCCTTTTGCATCGGTAGTGGTCAGCACCGCCCCGGTGGCATCAGCGGTTGTCAGGGTGGCATACTCTTCACCATCCAGCATGTCGTTCCAGGTAGCGGCGTCACCCTGCCAGTCGGCCACAACGTCAGGGTTGCCGGCGTCCTTCAACAGGCGGCGGGTAACGCAGAGCGGTACGCCGGTGATCGCCATGCTGGTTGTCTGGAGCAGACCGGCTGTATCGTAGTGGCCGATGCACTGACCCGCCAGGTTCAGGGCTTTCTCCGCGTCACTATTACCGGCGTAGATAAATCGCTCCGTGATACGGGCAGTTTCGCCGGTTACCTGCTCCGTGATGCTCAGCGGACGACCGGGCAGCGCTATATCCTCATACTGCCAGGTGTGGGTCACCGCCTGACTTCTGTCCTCCGTACCGTCGCTGGTGATACTGATGTTGCTGACGGTGATGAACGGTCTTTCGGCTATGTCGCTGATTGTTACAGTGATACCGTTATCCGCGCTTTGTGTACGCAGAGTGTTACCGGCCAGGTCCGTCAGATACCTGAAGTTCGCCAGCCCGGCGTTGCCCAGACGCGGGTCGGCGCTCTGCGCGAGTGCGCCGCGGGCATCGTATTGCTGGCGGGTAATGCGTTCGTCTGTCGTATCAGGAGAATCCGGATGACGATGATACGCGATATTGCGCACGGTCAGGCCACGGTTGTCGAATACCGTGACTGATGGCGTGTTACGAAACAATGCTGTATTCATGAATGTATCCTGCAAAAAATTTTATATAAGAGAAGTGTGTTGGTTGGGAGCCTCGCCTGTTAATGCTAAACAGTGAGCCCGGCCTGTGCTGCCTGTGTGGTAAATGCCACGAACGGAACAGGTGTTTCTGGGTTGCCGCGTGCTCCTGGGCCTGGCGATAAAGCTGTTGTGTATGGCTGACATCCATATCCGGAACGGTATTAATAAAATTAGCGTGGCTTTGATTAACGATATCAAAGACGGTTCGGTAGCCAGCTTTTTGCAGTTTGGTACTGATTCTGCCTCTAAAAATGACAGTAGGCGATTTGTAGGCATACAATTATCTCCAGAGATTTATAATTCACAGAGAATGTTATTTTCTTTCCTGAGTTTCATAAAAATATCGGTAAAAATATATCCTCCATGAGTAAGGGGTTTATATATTTCAAAGCGGAATTAATCTAGCAGGTTGCCGCACAGTTAACAGAATAGATTTTGTTTGATAGTAAACAGAAAGTGGTTCTTTAACGACATCAGAAGTTGTGATTTTATTTGGTTTTCTTAGGAATAAGATAAGCGGGAATGGCTTACCCATCATAATGAGGTTTATAACGCTTCAGGAAAATAATATGGGAGTGAAATTATCAGGAGTATGACGATAAATGTCTAACCAGTAAGCCGTTAATACCAAATGAAATACAACACGTAAAACCTATAATTCAATAATGTGACATGAATTCGATTTCATATTTCAAAATGAAATCCATACAATTTATTTTGCAATGAAATGGTGGTGGGTAATGATTTTTTGTGATTTTAATCACTGGTTAGTTTATTCGATAAAAAATAAAAAAACTTAAATTTCAACAAGATAATAATATAAATACTCTTATTTAATTAAGTCTGGCACGGTGCCTGCAAATATTGGAGAAACAACAAAGGAGAACGTTAAATGGCGTACAAAATTTTACTTCCGCAAGAAATCATGAAGGAAGGGCGGGAATATCTTGAGAGTCGCGGCTACGAGTTGATTACCGGTTCCGGGATGGAAGAAGAAGATATTATCCGCGATATTCCTGACTGCGATGGCATTATTGTTCGTCTCTCTAAAATGTCCGATCGCGTGTTCGATGCGGCAAAAAAATTAAAAGTGGTAGCACGCCATGGCGCTGGTTATGACACCGTCGATTTAGAATCCGCTAAACGCCATGGTGTGACCGTCCTGAACGCACCCGTTGCTAACAGTATGTCTGTTGCAGAACTGGCGATTTTTTACATGTTGTATTGTTCACGTAACTTCAAGCTGGTGGAAGAAAAAATGCTTGAGGATTACTACTGGGCAAAGCTGCGCACCCCGAAAGTTGAGCTGGATGGTAAAACCCTGGGTCTGGTCGGCGTGGGTAACATCGGTTCACGTGTGGCCATCAAAGCGCTGCATGGCTTCAATATGAAAGTCATTGCTTATGATCCTTACAAAACCCAGGAGCAGGTGCCGGAAGGAGTAGAGTTAACCGACGATTTCGACCGAATATTTAAAGAAAGCGATTTTGTCTCTCTGCACTGTCCTGCTACTGCAGAAACCTTCGACTTCGTTAACGAAAAGCAATTTTCGTTGATGAAACCTACCGCCTATTTCATCAACACCGCCCGCGGCAAGCTGGTTGACGAAAAGGCGCTTTATCATGCGCTCTCTACCCACTCCATCGCCGGCGCAGGCGTCGACGTACTGAAAAAAGAACCTTTCGATCCGGCAGATCCAATTTTCACCCTGAGCAACATAGTAATTGCTCCGCACATTGGTGCCGCTACCAAAGAAGCCACCGACCGCGCCTCGCTGCACTCCGCTATCGGTATTGACGAAGTGTTATCAGGCAAAAAACCGTCCTGGCCGGTGCCGGGTTTTTAAGGAGAAAATCATGTCCATTGGTAATCGTGTTTTTATCAAACGTCCGGCATTCGATGTTGAGTTATTGAAACATTATGAGCAGCTTCCTGCGGCAAATATTGCTGACACCATGAACCGCATTGCGGTACTCGGTAACGGCATTAAACGTATCTCTTCACCAAAGAAACCGATTATGGCGGGCTATGCCATTACGGTGAAAGCGCGTGCGGGCGACAACCTGATGCTGCATGCAGCACTGGATATGGCAACGGAAAATGACGTCATTGTTGTCTCTAACGAAGGCGATCGTTCCCGTGCACTGATGGGCGAAATCATGGTTGCTTACGCCCATTACAGCAGGAAAATCGCCGGTATCGTGCTGGATGGCCCCGTTCGCGATATCGATACTCTCTCCGTTATGGACTTCCCTATTTTCGCTACCGGATCAAACCCGGCAGGCCCGTTTAAAGAGGGCCCAGGGGAAGTAAACACGCCGATTGCCGTTGGCGGCGTGGCAGTGTGCCCCGGCGATCTGATTGTGGGTGATGCTGACGGTGTGATCGTGGTGCCGCTAAACGATGCCGCTGCCTTGCTCGACAAAGCCACCAGCTACGCCAAATTTGATGCGAGCAAAGTGGAAGCCGCGAAAAACGGCACTGCCAACCGTGCATGGGTAAGAAAATCATTAGATGAAAAAGGTGTTGAATTCATCGACGACACCTACCGCTAATTCCTACCAATAATGAAATGCCGCACGCTGTAATCAGAGCGTGTGGCTGCCAAATACAGGTAATGTAAATATGCTTTATCTTAAACTCTTACCCGTTATCTTTTTCCCCGTTTTGTTCTGGGTTATACCTCATCCGGAAGGTATTTCCGCACAGACCTGGGAAATCGTCGGTATCTACCTGGCTATGCTGTGCGGGCTGGTTCTGCGTCCGTTTACCGACGCCGTTATTATGCTCATTATCCTCGGTTTTGCCTCGCTGGTGATCGAACCAGGCCCGCTGTTTGCCGGATTCGGTAGCCCGATGGTATGGTTTATTATCAGCGCCTTTATCATCTGTAAGGCTTTCGTGATCACTGGCTTAGGCAAACGTATCGCCTATCTGTTGCTTCAGCGCTATGGCAAAAACACCCTGACGCTGGGCTATCTGATGATGATTACAGATACCGTTTTGGCTCCTGCCACCGGATCAAATATGTCACGTTCTGGCGGAATAACCTTTCCTATTTTTCGTAATATCGCAGAAGCGCTGGGTTCGAAGCCGGATAGCGGTAGCCGTAAAATCGGAGCCTATCTCACGATCCTGATGTATGTGGTATCGATGGGAACCTCCAGTTTGTTTCTGACCGGGATGGCCACCAACTCCATTACCGTCTCACTCGCTAATGAGATAATGGGTGTCAATCTTGAATGGATGGTGTGGTTCAAAGCCGCCATCGTACCGGCAGGCATTGTGCTGTTAGCCGCGCCGTGGATCCTCTACAAGCTCTATGCGCCTGAGCTGAAAACCATCACTAACGTTAACGAAATCGCTACCAAAGGATTGCAGGAGCTCGGCCCGTTGAAGCGAGAAGAGAAGCTGCTGATGGTCTTCTTTGTGCTGGGTATTATCGGCTGGATGACGGGTTCCGTTACCGGTATTGCGTTTATTCCTGTCGGCCTCGCTTTCCTTGCCTGCCTGTTGCTGTTTGGCGTACTGAGCTGGAACGATGTGGTCAGTGAAAAATCGGCCTGGCAGACCTTTGTCTGGTACGGTGCGTTTTATGGATGCGCCGTCGCGCTATCCAAAGGCGGTTTTTACGTCTACCTGGTAGAAGTGATCAAAACCTGGCTCGATCTGTCGCAGCTAAGTGAAATCAGCGCGCTGGGTGTACTGGTGTTTATCAGCCTTGCAGTGCGTTACTTCTTCGTCTCTAACAGTGCCTTTGTGGTGTCGTTCTACCCGGTTCTTTTTACTCTCGGTATGACCACCCAGGCGCACCCGATGTATGTTGCCCTGTCGCTGGCATTCTCCGCCGGTTACGGTGCCCTGCTGACGCACTATGGTAACGGCGCAGGCGTGTTTACCTTTTCCAGCGGCTATGTTCCGCAAAAAACTTTCTGGCTGCTCGGTACCATCATGGTGCTGATCAACGTGCTGGTTTACTTCCTGGTAGGTATTCCTTACTGGAAAATGATTGGTATCTGATAAGGAGAGCAAAATGAAACTGGATATTTTGATTAAAAATGGTCTGGTGGCCGACCTCGACAGTGCAGGCTATGTGAATCAGAACATCGGCATCGTCGGCAACCGTATTGTTGATTTACAGAGCGTTGAAAATGCGGAAGCTGAAACCGTCATTGATGCGGCAGGCTGCATTGTCCTGCCCGGACTGATTGATTTTCATGCTCACGTTTTTCACGGCGGTACCGCCATCAGCGTCAATCCGGATGTACTCTGCCTGCCCAACGGGGTGACAAGCGTAGTGGATGCTGGCAGCAGCGGCTGGGTGAACTATAAAATGTTTCGCAACAGCGTGATAAATACCGCGCAGACGCGCATTAAGAGCTATCTGAATGTGGTCAATGTGGGGTTATCCACGCTGGGCGGCGGACCGACAGGATATCTGGAAAATACCAATCCGGCCAATTTCAACGTAGAGAAAATTAGTCAGACGCTGGACGAAAACCGCGACAATATTCTCGGCCTGAAACTACGTTACAGCCGGGACATTGCTGACGGACGCAACTACAGTGATGATCCCTTCTACGTAACCGTAGAACTGGCCCGTATGCTGAAGACAACGTTGTGTGTACACGTGACGGATTCGCGCCTGCCAGCTGACGAACTGATTAGTCATTTCCAGTCCGATGACATCTATGCCCACTGTTTCCACGGTACCGGTAATGCAATTCTTAAGGAAAACGGTGAATTGTTTCCCGCTATCAGGGAGGCCAAAGAGCGTGGGGTGATTTTTGACTGTTCTAACGGTGTGGCGCACTTTGATTTTAACGTAGCTCGCCATGCCCTGGAGCAGGGGTTTACCCCCGATATCATCAGCACCGATCTGACACTTCGTAACAGCCTGCGTACTAACAAAGTTTTCAGCCTGCTGTTTATCATGTCGAAGTACCTGAACATGGGGATGTCATTCTTTGATGTGGTTCGTGCGGTAACCCAAACGCCCGCACGACTGATGAAAATGCAGGGACAGATTGGCACGCTGGCTCCCGGTGCACTGGCTGATATAGCCATTGTGAAGCTGCGTAAAGAGAAAGTGGTGTTTGAAGATACCAAAGGTGTGTTACTGGAGGGCGATCGCTATATCGATAACTGTGCCACCATCAGCAACGGGCAAATTGTCTATCGTCGACAACGTTTTTGAATGAAAAATCGGTTCAGGATCCTTTGCTCGCGCGCTGCATATGCGCGGGCTTTTTTCATTTGCTCTGGCGGCGCTTTGTGGGATGAGGTCCGTGACAATATGATATTCCCGCATAAATCGATAATTCTGGATTGCCAATGAAAAATAACGAAATCGCCATTTTCTCGGTGTCAAAAACCATTACGCAACGCATATCCAATGTGCTTATCGAAAGAAAAATCGCTATTCCCGTTTATGAATATCACTATTCCGACGTGGTGGAAAAAGCCCGAAAACTGATTCAGAACGGCACTAAAATACTCATCAGCCGGGGAGGAACGGCAGCACTGTTGCGTAGCAACCTGAACATTCCGGTTATTGATATTGCCCATGATTTGCATGGGATCTATCGTATTCTGCAGGATGCGCGCAAGAAGTCGCAGAAAATTGCAGCGGTGGGGTTTCCGCAGTTCTGTAACGTACTTCGCCATTATCAGAACATGACAAATGACGAATTTAAAATTTGTCAGGTCTATAACCACTACGATATTGAAAATGTCGTAAAAAACCTGGCAGAAAATCACTATCAGTTGGTTATCGGCGGCCTGACGGTGGCCGAAATGGCGAAAAAGTACGATCTGAACGTTATCATGGGGGATACGGATAATATCTCCATTGAACAGGCGCTCGACGTTGCTGCCAGCATGCTGAAATATATCAACGCTGAGAGTATGAAGCTGGCGATGTCCTGGTCTGCACTTAACCAGTCGAACGAAGGGGTGATGTGCCTCGACCAGTCGGGAGAGATCATCAATATGAATTCCCGGGGGTTCTCGCTATTTCAGTGCAATACCGGGGAGAAAATCTTCAAAAAAGAGGCGTTTAAGGGGATTTTTGGTTACATCATTAATGAGCAGGATGTAAAAGAACATGCGCTGGAGATCGAGGGAGAAATAGTTTATCTCGCGGTGAAGCACTTTTCTAATAAGCACGGTTTTTACACTATTATCACCGGCGTCAGGCCGGAACAGACGGGCCGATCTGCTTCTCGTAGCGTCAGAAAGAGTGACAATAAAGGCTTTACCACCACTTATTCTTTTGCCGATATCATTGGACATTCGCCGGTTATGAAGACGGTCATTGAGCAGGCCAAAATTTATGCCGCCCACGATCTGCCAGTGAATATTTTGGGCGATAGCGGCACCGGTAAAGAACTGTTTGCCCAGAGCATCCACCATGCCAGTCCACGCAGTGCCGGGCCTTTTATCGCACTCAACTGCGCTGCCATTCCGGAAACGCTTCTGGAAAGTGAGCTGTTTGGTTATGCCGATGGCGCTTTCACCAATGCGCGCAGGGGAGGAAAACCCGGTATTTTTGAGGTGGCAATGAACGGCACGGTATTTCTTGATGAAATCAGTGAAGCGCCGCCTGCCGTGCAGATTAAGCTGCTGCGCATATTGCAGGAGAAAAAGTTCAGTCGGGTGGGGGGAGATACGTTAATCAGCGCTAACTTCCGTCTTATTACTGCCAGCAACAAAGATCTTGGTGCGCAGATAGCGGCGGGTGAATTCCGTCATGATCTTTGGTATCGCATCAATATCCTTGAACTGCGCCTGCCAGCACTTAAAGAGCGTAGCGGAGATGTGATGTTAATTATTGAGTCTCTGCTGGCAAAGCAGGGGAGGTTGCTGAGCTTTACCGATGAAGCCGTGGATTTTCTTAACCGTTATGCGTGGCCAGGTAATATACGAGAGCTGCAGGCCGTTATTTTCCGTCTGATTGTGCATAATGTGCACAAGGTGGATATCGGCGTGTTACAGTCGCTGTGCAATCTTTCGGCTTCTGCCTCAGGCAGTGACGAAATCGTAGTCCCGCTGGCCGGCGAGGTGGATCTGCTGAAAAAGCAGGAACAGAAGCTGATTGCTTCCGTGATGAAACAGACCAACGGCGATCGCACCAGAGCGGCAACTATTCTGGGTATAAGCTCGACCACACTGTGGCGAAAAATGAAAATGTACGGAGTGGAATGAATCGCCACAGATTTAACAGACACCTCAGGGTCACTTTAGATGGCTTAAAGAGAGGTGCTCATCAGCGGTAAGCGTTATCCTGAAGAGTTTAAAATTGCAGCGGTTAAACAGGTTGTTGATCGTGGCTATTCTGTTTCCAGTGTTGCAACACGTCTCGATATTACCACCCACAGTCCGAAGTTGCAGAAAGTTTTTTCCAGCTGCTGAAGTGTGAACGGATAAAGAAAAGGATTTACGGAACGCGGGAAGAGGGCCGCAGTGATATTTTTGATTATAACGAAATGCCTTATAACAGTAAGCGTCGGCAGGGTTCGAGTAATCAGATGCCACCGACGGAATATGTAAATCAATATTATCAACGGCTCAAAATTATCTGCATTATCCGTGGAGATTGACCAAGATAGAATATAAACAACCCAGTGAGACAGCAAAACTGTCTCACTGGGTTGCCTGATTTGGGTCTGATCTCCCTTAACATCTTAGAAATTTCAGATGTTTTATTTCACATTTGTCTACATATAATTTTCCTTTTCTAACCAGGGTTTGACAACACGCTAAACTGATAATCTTCTCGTTAGATTTTTTTGTTTAACTGGCATGATTACTTCAGTACCAAAAATGGTTTTATCTTCATATCCTGACATCTTCAGATAAGGAAGATAGCCATCCGGAATTTCAAGTCTTGGCATCGCACTATATTTTTTTGCCTGAGGCGAACTGAAAAACGCATTGTAAGAATCAATCACCGTATTTAATTCTCTGTTCGTTGGTATTCGGCCTAGTTCAGACATCACCCTCGACAGAATAATTTCAATTCTTTCAATAGGTAATAATTCTGAGGCGGCAATTTTTTCATTTCCTTCAATAGCCCAATACATCGTTCCCTTTGATAGGATTGTCCCGATTAACGAGTTTCTTGCAGCACTATTATGTTCCGAATTTGAATTGCTCCCTTCATTTCCCATCCCTTTTCTGAAAGTAGAGGAATGCGCATAATATAATTGGTTTATTTGTATGGCAGCTGCAGGATTTCCTTCTTTAAGCAGGCCACGTTGCAAGTTATAATATTCCTTATAATTTGACCTGTTGTTATTTGAACCGACATGTGCATGGTGATATAAATCATACTCTTGGTAGGCATATCCTCTTTTTTCTAATTCGGGTATGGTATTAATAGCTGACGGTGGAACCTTGGTGTTGCCACTGATATCTCCACGGCCAGCTCCCGCAGCGGTAACCGAATGTAATATAGCATGTTCAGAAGTATACATAGCTTTACCACTTGCATCCTTCTTATTTTTTAAACCCAATCTGACAGCTTCATTATTTCTGTTTTCATGTGAGCCAAGATCTTTTTTCTTTGAATTTTTCTTACTAAGTGTTAAAAAGTCATTATTACTTATTTCCATATACCCTCTGGCATATTTTGTACTAATTGAATCTATTGCTGAATAGTCTGGCTTATCAATATTCAAAATATCTAAAATAGAATATAATCCTTGGTTATCACTAAACGTGACAGGATTATTTCTGACCATGCTGAACAGGTTCAGTCCATCTGCCGTACCCGCAGGATCTGAAGAGATCCATCTGCCCGCCCATGGCTGGTAGTAGCGATACCCGTAGTAATACAGCCCCGTCGCGTCACGCTCCTTGCCCGAGTAGCGCACGGCTTTGTAGTCCGCCTCCACCGCGCTGCGGGCGGTCCACACTGCCGTCCCGCCGTACGGATAGTACTCTTCCGCGCTGATGACGTTTCCGTCACCGTCCAGCTCCAGACTGCTGCTCCCTGTAAGATTGTCGTAACTGTAACGTAGCTGGTCGCCGGTGATTTCTGTCGGCTTGCCGCTCTCCCAGTGCAGCACCCGCACCTGCGCTCGGCCCGCTTCACCTACAGTGATGACCTGCAAGCTTTCCGTTTCAGTATTGCCCGCTTTTGTGCTGCGCAGCTCCAGGCCCGGCAGGTAAAGTACCCGCTGCGTCTGTACGCTGTTACCGGTTCTTTGCGTGCAGACCTTCAGGATGCGCTGACTGCCCGTGTCATAGCGGTAACTTTCGCTGTCATCCGTACTACCGTCACGCACCACCGGCGTTATCTTCAGCAGCTCGTTACGCGCTGTCCAGACCAGATGCTGTCCCGGCTGCAGCTGCATCTGCTGCCCGCCCGCCGTGAACAGCGCATCCACGTCCGCGGAGTTTTCCGTCAGGGTGCTCAGCACGCCCCGGTTGCTGCGATCGCTGACGGTTATTTTGGTGCTGTAACCGCTGCCCGTTGCCGGAGTATGACGGGCTTGCGTCAGGTTACCGGCTTCGTCGTAGGTATAAGTACGGGTGTAGTTCGTGTATGTGGAGTTGTCTGTGGGAAGGGGAACCGTAGCGGAAGGGAGATTATTGCCCTGCTGGCCGGCATTCGCCATCTCGCGTCCGGTGGCGCTGACCAGCTGGTAGAGGCTGTCGTAGGTGTATGTATTCTTTGGCACTATTTTCTGATTGTGCCAGAAACGCGTCTCTTCCGCGTCATTGCTGACGTTGAGTACGTTACCTACCGGATCATATTCATAGCGCAGGTCCTGCAGCACTTTCGCTCCCGAGGCGTTCCCGTCGGGTCGTTCCGTTTTAATCCCGGTCAGACGCTGCGTCTCTGCTTCATACGTATACGTGGTCACTACGCCGTTGCCGTGCACCTCGCGCAGCTTCTGTCCCATGGCAGAGTATGTCAGGGAGGTGACAATGGTCTGCTCTTTTCCGCCCTTCAGAGTCAGCCAGCTGCCTGACAGCAGTCCCGCCACATCGTACACTACCCGCTGCATATTGCCTTTTGCATCGGTGGTGGTTAGCACCGCCCCGGTGGCGTCAGCGGTTGTCAGGGTGGCATATTCTTCACTATCCAGCATGTCGTTCCAGGTAGCGGCGTCACCCTGCCAGTCGGCCACAACGTCAGGGTTGTCGGCGTCCTTCAACAGGCGGCGGGTGACGGATAGTGGTACGCCGGTGAGGGCAACACTATCGGTCTGTAACAGGCCGGCGGTGTCGTAATGGCTGATACACTGCCCGGCGAGGTTCATGGCTTTCTCCACATCACTGTTGCCGGCATACACGAAGCGCTCCGTAATGCGGGCGATGCCGCCGGTAACCTGTTCAGTCACGCTCATCAGGCGACCGGGCAGTTTGGCGTTTTCATACTGCCAGGTGCGGGTCACCGCCTGGCTTCGGTCCTCCGTGCCGTTATTTGCCGTACTGATATTGCTGATTGTAATAAATGGCCGTCCGGCGGCGTCATTCAGGCTGACAAATGTGCCGTTATCTACTCCCTGTGTCCGCAGGGTATTACCGGCCAGGTCCGTAAGGTACGTGAAGTTCGCCAGTCTGGCATCATGAAGGCGAGGGTCGGCACTCTGTGTCAGAAAGCCGTGGGCGTTGTACCGATGGCGGGTGATGCGCTCAGTGGTAACGTCCTGGGTGCCAGGATGGCGGTGGTACGCGATGTCGCGTATGGTCAGGCCACGGTTGTCGAATACCGTGACTGATGGCGTGTTACGAAACAATGCTGTATTCATGAATGTATCCTGCAAAAAATGTTATTGAGAAGATAGGAGCCACTGGGCAGCCCCGTATTTTCATGACAAAAAATAAGCCCGCTCACGCTGCCTGCGCGGTAAAAGGATGTCCGGATCCCGGCCTGCTTATCTGCATGAATTCCCCCTGACGTTGCTCCCGGATATGTTTTGACTAAAGCGGCAGACCCGCTGCCGCTGTAAGGGGTTATACCTCTGCTGCCGTGTCGTTCTCATCTTCGCTGACGACAAACCAGGGGGTGAACATCCCACGACGCAGCCAGTTTTTTGCCGTTCTGGTCTGCCACACGCGCCCCAAAGGATCATAGAAATGCATATCGGCATACAGATCCTGCCGGGCGGCGTCATCACTGACGTATTTCCAGCTGTCGAGGAAATAGGGCTGGTATGTCCGGACAGCCTGTCCCTTATTGTCATACTCCGTTCTGCCGGAAACCGCCCACCGGAAGCTGGTTTGTGCCGTCGCAGGCCGATCGTCCGGCCCTGCGATCAGGCTGCCGTCTTCTCCCCTTTGCCAGGCATCACCTGCCGTTTGCCGAACCGAAGTCTGCAACACCCGGCCAAAACCGTCACTGAAGGTGACCTGCTGGCGAATTTGTTGCTGCGGATCGTTGTCATAGCGATCGGTGGTCAGCACAGCTACGTGAGGTGGTAGTCTGTCCGCCTGATCCTGTTGCCAGCAGTCCGTAACGTAAATCATGCACTGATAAACAGGCACAGGAGCGGACAGCGCAACCGCCGCATCTACCGTTGCAGGTGGCGTGAACGCACTGTCACTGTATCCGACATTTTCACTCTCCTCCGTTCCCCGGAAGGTGGTCGTCGTCACGCGTCCCAGCGCATCAAGAGTCAGAGAATGAAGGTTATCGTTCGCATCAAAAACACTTACCGGCGTCATAAACCGCCAGTCATATTCTGCTGAAGCAGTCAGGCCCGCTGCATCTGTGGTCTGTGTAATGACGCAGTCGCAGGGATCGCGGGCGAGGCTCACCTCACCGGTAAGGAGCGTATCTCTGACCGCCACCGGCAGGAAGAAGTGTGCTGCAGACGCATAAGTGACGTATCCGCTACGCACCGTCCATAATGTTTTTGACGCTTCATTATCATCAGCAAAAAGATACGGCAACCGGGCATATCCAGCCTGCTCCAGACGAACCGGGGTTAAATCCTCTGCCAACAAAGCCACAATACCTTCGTCAAGTACCGCAGCCTCACTGAATGCCACGCGCGGCGGAAACGCCAGATTACCGGTCGTGGCTTCTCCCTGCGCGTCCAGATACCAGATCTGCTTCTGTCCACTCAATAAGGGTTGCGCATCAGCAAACGGGCCTTCCTCCGCCAGCAAATCTTCGAGCATAAAGCCTTTCGCCGGCACGGCTATTTCCGCCAGTGTGACCTCATCGTTGCGGGCCGCATCGGCCAGACCCGTTATCCAGATACCGCTGGCCGGTTCGAATAAACTGTGCCAGGTGTTTCGGGTCAATGCCAGACGCAGGATCTGCTGCTGCTCATCATAAGAGCTGGCAAAAAGCGTATCGGGTAAGGTATCTGGGTACGGACTTTGTGCTGGCCGGGCGCGGCGCGGGTAACGGATACTGACCTGCCGGAGCGGCTGGCCGTATTCATCGCTGCTCAGGAGTACGTGCTGGCTGCATTGCGGATCGCAACTGATACGTTCATAGCTGTAGTTTCTGCTTTCAACCGTTACCGGAAGAATAACGGGATAGTTGCCGCGGGATTCCACCAGGCGCACCTGCGGCCGGCTTTCACTGACTGAATAGGGGATATCTGCCTGAGCACTCCCGTCACTGCCGTACAGCTCCGAGCGCAACACCATCCCCTTCAGGCCGCGGCGAAGCCAGTATGCGGCCTCATCATCAGGGGTAAAGGCCTGCTCGTTGTCCCCACTGCCGGTGGTAAACCGCGGAAGATAACCGGGGAAAGCCTGCTCATCACCGGCCCAGAATTCATTGTGCAGGCTGTCATCCACCACAGGCAGGCCGGTGGCGTACCAGCTGCGGCTGATGGCGGGCATGCTGATCTCCCCGGCGGTCCCTGTGTCCGCCAGCACGTCAGTGTCGCGGATCTCAACGAAGCCAAAACCCCTAAACTCCCGCTCCCGTCCGTCCCAGACACCGTGACGGTAGCGCACGACGCTGGTCAGGTGATTAGCCGTGATTTCATCGATAACGTCCGTGCGGCACAGCATATACAGCGCAAACGGCAGATAACAGGCTGGCGCTGATTTGCCCTCTGCCACTGCGTCTGCTTTTTCATCCAGCCAGAACTGGGCCGAACTGCGGTAAGTCAGGGCACAGCGGGCCCCCATATTATTGTTCGTCCCTTTCAGCAGCCACGGCTTGCTTTCCGTCAGGTGGCAGACCCAGTGGGTGGGGACAGGATAGGGGACCGTCAGGACCAGACTGGCCACGCCAAGCCCCTGAATATCCGCCAGCTGCAG
The DNA here is from genome assembly GCF_009914055.1 of Mixta intestinalis. Lineage (NCBI taxonomy): Bacteria > Pseudomonadati > Pseudomonadota > Gammaproteobacteria > Enterobacterales > Erwiniaceae > Mixta > Mixta intestinalis. The sequence continues at coordinate 3,239,309 of NZ_CP028271.1, read as the reverse complement.
GCTGCAGGTCCGGTCATAATGGACGCCCTCCGGCAGGCTGATACTGAAAGACTCTGCAAAATGGTTACCGCTCTGATTAAGCCAGACCACAAGTCTGTCGCTCAGGGCGTAAATCAGATCGGTGGTCCCTGAGCCGTCCACATCGGCAAAATACAACTGGTCCGGATTAAAAGCTTCTGTCGGGCAGCTAAAGCCGTCCATGCTGACGGGGGGACCGAAGCGGCCGTGCCCCAGTGCAGGCCAGTAGCGAACGCCTTCTGCACGTACTTCCACCAGATGCTGCTGGCCGCTGCCCGCCATATCGCTGAAGGCAACCAGCACGCCGGCATCCGGGTTAAACTGCGGCAGGGTGATATCATCCGGCTGCATGACGATCGTCGCGGGGTTCCAGCCTTCGCCGGTTCCGCTGTACAGACGTACGCTCCTGGGTCCGATCAGCACCAGATCGCTCAGGCCGGTCCCAGAGATATCCGCCAGCTGCGCGTGAATATGAGCATACTCAACCGGCAGCGCGTTAAACGGTATGAAACCCGTCCAGCCACGTTCCGGCGTACGCTGATAACGCCCTGCGGTACCGGAGGCGGCGACGACCCACTCCAGGTATCCGTCTCCGTTCAGGTCGACCAGCGAGCCGCCTTCCCGCAGGGGCGGAACAGCCGGCAGCGGCGCGGGTTTATCCCAGGTGACCGCATCCGCTCCGCCTGCCGCATCACGTACGGGCGCCCGGTACCACCAGGCTTTCCCATCCTGATACAGAATGCCCGCCATGCCTTCCCCGTTCAGGTCAACCATCCGGTAAGGCTGCAAAAGGTTGAACCTGTCCATGTCAGCCCGTTTCTGCCATTGCACCGTTTCCGGCGGGGAAAAATCCTGCCAGTCCAGCGTCAGTGGAGGAAGCTTTACAGGACGCCCATCGGCCTCATAAGCGATTTGCTGAACCGATTTCAGCGTGGAAACCGAGGCATTCTCCTCCCAGACCAGCAGCAGGCGCGACACCAGATAAGGGACGTTCTCCGCCTGAGCTTCTCCGGCCAGTGCCGCAACATCGTGATACATCAGTACCTGGCGGCAGAGGCGGCGGGTGCGCACATCAAAACCGGCATCGTAAGCTGAGAAACAATCCCTGCGACACGGCCACTCGCCGCTGCCCGGCGCCAGCCACTCAGGGGCGACGTCTGCGTCGGTTCCCCGCTCGCCATAATCCAGAACCAGCGTAAACAGCCACTCTGCGGGGGATGGCTCTGCCATAAGTGCAGGTAATTCACGGGCGGCGACTTTGTTGCCGTACCAGACCGCAGTCAGGTAGCGCTGCGCGGTGGCATTCGGGTGTGCGGCCGTCTCCGTTTCGTCACAGCCTTTTTCATCTTCGCCCCGGTACTGCCAGTAAATTTGTTCGCCCGTGGCCGACACGGAGGATTCAGCCAGCCAGACGGCCACCTGCGCCGGGTTTTCAGGGTGGCTGATACGGGCCTGAGGGGTGCGCCCCAGAAGATGGACCTGCCCGTCGGGGCTGTACATCACCCAGAAACCCGGCTCGCTGTGGCTGTGAGGTTCCCAGAACTCCAGTCGGCTAAAATCCGTTTCGGTTCGGCTGCGCCAGGCTGAAACGGTGAAATCTTCTCCCAGCTCTCTGTCAAGGAGCATGCTGCTGTGGCGCAGATCGGGCTCCCCCGCCTCATTCAGTGCCGGAACAAGGACTTCCCCGTCAGGCCCGGTGAATTCATCTTTTTCATCCCAGGTTGGTACGCCCTTGCTGGTACGTCGGCGCACTGCGGGCTGGCCAACAGCCCAGCCGATGCCAAAGGGCCCGTTACCGGCCCGGCTGTGATAGCTCAGGGCAAGGGAAGGGGCATATCCGCGACCGGTGCTGACCGGCAGTGCGAGCGTAAGTACTGCTGCGCCATCAGGACCTGCCGCAGCCATGTCTCCTTTTAGTCCCGTGACGGCACCTCCGCCTTTTGGTAAAGAAGGCAGCTCCAGTTTGATCGTGTCTGTATTTTGCATATAAGTCTTCCTTACGGCCCCCGGAAGGGGGCCGTACAGCAACTAAAGTCTCAGGACTAGCGGTTACGCATGATGTAGCGGATATGGAAAATAATATCGCTCAGGTTTTCCACGATGGACCGCTGGTTCGGCGCCGCGTCACCGGCGTCCTTCACATTAAAAATGCTCAGCGTCAGGGTCATTGTCCTCGGATCTCTGCCCTCAAACGGCAGGAAGCGGCTGTCGTCGAAGTTCACGACAAAGCGCCCGGTATCCTGTATGCCGTGGGACAGCGTGGCGACGGTCCCCTTGTCATCAGACAGCGTGGCGGCAATGTCCTGATACGGCCCCAGCAGGGTTGGCAGCGTGACGGCAATGCTCTTGGTAAAGAGCGTTTTGTTACTGCTGGTTGGGCCGTAGTCATCAGCCAGCTGCAGGGTTGACATATCCAGCACGGCGCTGAAAATGTTGTTCTCCAGCGTAAGCTTACCGACCGCAGACTTATCCGTGCCTTTATTAAGCACGTCCGCGATGGCGGCACTCAGGCTGCCGCTTTCCTCCCCGCGCACTGCGGCCAGCGACACCGTTCGCGTGGCCTCCAGCCCGTTCGCGCTGTTCTGGATCCAGACGTTCTCCAGCTTCTGCAGCTCGGTGGTGAGGCCTTCGCCAGCCAACAGCCCCTGATATAAATCGTTCCAGACCGGCGTACTGAAAATGCTATCCGTTTTGCTGCTGCCGAACTCACGCTTAAGCGCTTCACGGGCCTGAATACAGACCGGAATAGTGGCATCGTAGAGCTGGTAATAGAGCGAGGACAGGCGGCTGACCATCCAGCTGTACAGGGTAAGCCCCGTAAAGCAGCTGTTATACAGGTCCAGATAAGCCTGTTGATTGGCATACTCCATCTCCGCCAGCGCAATTTGCTTCTGCTGCATAGCAATCTGCGCCTTCAGGCTGTCGATACGGTTATCGGTTTCTTCAATGGATTTTGCCGCAAGCTCGCTTTGCTGACGCCAGTCCTCAGCCCGTCGCCGATAGGAGGCGGTGATTTCACTGATTGCGGCCGCCTGGTCAAGGACCTGTGCGGAAACCTGCAAGCCCTGCGCAGCCGCTTCAACCGGTGCTCCAAGGTCATGCCCTCCGTTTGCCAGACCAAAAATATTGGGAATGGCTCTCATCACGCCGGCCGGAAACAAAGCGATGGCTGCTGCGGTATTGCCCACCATACTGCCGCCGCGTAGTGCCAGCCCGGCGACTTCTGCGGCAGACAGGTCGCCGTTAATCAGGGAGGTATAATATTTCTGGTTCAGCACCAGGCCCTCGCGGCTGCTGTTCAGCGCGGCAAGCTCTGCGTTAAGGCTGTCAAGGTTGTTCTGCGCGATCTCCTGCTGTAAACCGAGCACGCTACTCTGCTGGGACTGCAGCAGCATCGTGACCTTTTCGCTGTCCTGTTTTTCAAGCGCTGCCAGCAAGCCTGAACCAAACTCTCTCAGCCGGCTCACGGCTTCCTGTGCTTTAACAGCCAGCAGCGGGTAACGCCAGCCGGTATCCGCGCGGTCAGCCGGGCTGACATCCCCCTGTATGCCATTGCCACCGGATTGCTGGCGATGCAGTTCGGCAGGGTCAACCGGGGCAGCAAACAGCGGCAGGCTGAGCGGCTGGCCGTCGAGGCTCAAATTATGGCGCAGGTTATAAAGACGGATATCCAGCTTATCCCAGTAGGCCAGCAGCACGTCATTGTACGGCGGCAGAAAATCACCGTCCCCCATTTCATTGGCATCCCCGGCACGTAACCACTGCGCAAAGGTCAGCGGCACACCCTCACCGCTGCGCGTGACCGGATCCTGTATTACATCGGCCTCGGCGGACAGGGTCGGGTTATCCCAGGTATTTGTCATCCGGATATCCGGACGCGGGCCGAGCAGCTGCTGCGCCTGGATATAGTACATTTTGGCTTCGGTCAGCGTATCGCGCTCCAGCAGGCGATAGGCCGCATCGCCGCGGGCAATCAGCAGGTCAAGGGTATGCTGGAAAATTGCCAGCTTATAGTGCATCGGGTCAGCGGTGGCGATCACGTCCGGATCGGTGCTGGCCGGCATATCGGTGAGGCTGTCCCAGGCTACGTCCTGCTGCAAAGGGTAACAGTTCCAGTAGCGCGGCTGACCGTTTTCATCGGTCAGGATATGACCGTCTTCATCACGATAGCCAGCGCTGTTAAAGATATATTTATACCAGCGCTCAGCCTCCTCAAAGCGCTGCTCAGTGGCAAATCGGGTAGCGATCAGATAGGGGGCATGGAAGAAGAGTTCCCACAAATATTGACTATATGGACCAGAAAATGCTCCTCCCCCGACAACATTCTTGTCACCGTTGTAATACCAAAGCCCGTTGTCAGCGATAAGTTTCTGATTTTCATAAGTAAGCAGATTTTCTGTATTTGCTTCCAGATTTTCACTTAACTGACCGAAAAGAGAGGCGGTATCAACCGTAAAGTATTTTTGCTGGTTATTGGCATCAACAAGCCAGACATTATTTGATGTATCTTTCTCTGAAAAGCTATATGGCGAAGAAAAATTAGAGTCAATTTTTAATTTAAAGTCAAGACGAGATGCGTACCTATTATAGCTATCATAAGCTGCGATGGTTAATGTTTCTCCCTTATCTAATGGTATTAATTGTGAGAAAGTATTCCCAGGGTTAATTCTATCTGAAATAGCTTCACCGTCAAGTTCAACGACAAGTTGCAGTTTGGTATTCTCAGAAAGTTGCTCCACATTTTTTATGACCAGCTCACGTGCTTTAATATCATAAGAAAGCACCCCTTTCAGGTGATATTTATTGCCCTCGCCGCCTTGATGTGAAAAAAACATATTATAAGTTTTTTCATCTATGTTATTACAACTTGCCTCGTAGGAGTGAGAGTTAATGAACGTATTTTCCACCTCTGTATGTGTCAGTTGCCAATTGCCGTTTCTTTTTAATACCCAGGTATAATTTCTTATTAAATACCCCAGGCCGCTCCCATCATTTATTAATTTGTCATACGAAGACCAACTACACTGTAAGTTGTTAGATTTATAATTCAACACAACGACATTTTTTATAGGGTCTTTTATGTTAGGGGGAAGAGATTGCCACCCCTCCCACAATATCGGCTTGCAGTCATCATTATGAATAGAAGTATCCAGTAAAACTTTACGACCATAGTATTTTTCATTGAGAAAACCGGTAATGAAAAGAACATTATCCTTGTTGCCTGGAGTCGCGCAAAGAAATTTCATGTAGGCAAAATCATCCATGTCTGCGACAAAAGAAACCAGACTGTTTTTTGCTGCAATGGACGTCAATTTTCCCTGGTTAAGGGTATTTTCAAGTTTCTCAAATAATTCCGTCTTGCCAATGCGCAACGATGGCTCAACATAGTTTCCGGCATAAAAACGAAGCTTCTCCTTGCCGGCCCATGTGCTGTAGCGCTTGTTATACTGGTCCCAGTTATTCAGGAACGCATCCTGTGCGAGGTATGGCGTTGCAGTGTCAGCAAGCTTACCTTCATACCCTTCCAGCGAGCGGTGGATAAACAGCTGCAGGCTGCTGATGGCCTCCGCCAGACGGGAGGTGGTCACGGCATTACTGATTTTAGTATCCAACAGCAGGTATTCGTACAGGTCATCAGCCGTGGTCACGCTACTGCCTTCCGGCAGTGATGAAAAGTCATGCGTCGCCAGATAGTGGCTGACCAGCGCGTCGCGACGCGCTTCCTTAAGATTCTGATTAAATAATGAGATTGACATAGAATTGATATCCTTTATTCAGTTTACTCTGCCTGTCTAGCGGCTCACGCCGGCAGTCAGGGTGTCTGCCACACGGGCAATCAGGACGTTGTCTTCCGCTTCGACACGACTCTGTGCCATGGTCAGCAGGTCATGCAAAGCGGCGGAGCCAACGTTGAGCATCTGACCCGTACGTAGCCAGGTCAGCAGGGAATACAGCTGCGCAAAACTGTGCGGGAATTTGCCGTTGCCAAACCGGAGCGTGTTCATCCTGAGGACGCTGTCCGCCGTGAGGTTATGAAGAACCGCGATTTTCTCCGCCACGTCAGCGGCCTTTGCGGTGCCATCCGCCAGTACCGGCAACAAACGCAGGGCTTCGTCGACGGAGGTAGTCACCTGGCTCTGCCAGCGTTTGAAGCGGGTCAGTAACAGCAGCAGAGGCAAATCTGGTTGCGGAGTGCCAGGGAGAGAGCCATCCAGCTGTTTGGGGGTATCGGTCAGCAGCATCAGGTCCTGCTCGCTCAGATTCAGCCAGCGGGCTACCAGTACCAGCTGGCTCAGGCGCTGCGTCGCGTCCACCAGTCCGGCGGTATCCTTTTGCAAATCTTCCACGGTGGTGTTCTGCGCATTGCCAAAGAACGCCTTGATGTTCGCCCAGTAGCGATCAAGCGTGAAGCTGGCGTCCGTTTTATCCAGCCATTTCGTTACCTGAGCCATAATATTGGCTTTAAGATTAAAGCCGCCAGCCAGCGCACGGCATACCTTCTGATGCAGGGCATCGTCCATTTCACCGTCAGCAGAGAGGGACCCTTTCACGCTGTGATAGACATTTTGCAGGAAAGTGAACATCTCAGCCGTGGCTGTGCCGTTGTAAACCGTGCTCACCATCGCCTGGACCTGAATCAGGTTCAGGTTGTTATCCGCCATCCAGCTCAGTACCTGTTCGGTGCGACGGATAAGGTCAATGGCGGCAAAGCCGGTATCACGACCAAGCGCAACCAGGAGGGCATCAGAACCACCAGCCATCAGCTGCCACAGACACTCCGCTTCAGCAAACGTCAGGCCCAGCATGCGGGGGATTGCGCCAAAGCGATAAATTTGTCCGGCGGTAAGCTCAGACATTTTGAACCTGTCCACATTACCGAAGCAGTAACGGCCGATACGGACAAATTCGTCGCTGGTTACGCCAAGGGCTTTAAAGCAGGCTGACTCATAACTTCCCGCGTCGCCATTGCATTTAACATTGCCGCCCAGCGGGATGCAGCCAGTCTGATCCGCCAGGGTGAACAGACTCTCGTAAAAACTTTTTTCCTGCGCACGGGCATACGGATTGACCGGACCAATAAAGCTGACAAACGTATTTGGGGTAATGCCATAGCGTTCCTGCAAATCGACACAGGCTGCGAGGGCTCTGAGCACCACAGAGTTGGGTATCGGGGAATCGTAACCTGCTGCCTTTGATGCGCTAACGATCACCCAGTCGAGCATTTCAAAAGACAGGCCGGTGGTATTGCGCAGACGAATAAGCTTTTCAGCATTTCCCGCAAGGGAAACCAGGGTGTCATCTGTGAAATTCAGGGCTGCTGGTGTGGTGATATTTCCTGAGGTATCACGTACTTCTGGCTGGATCCACAACAGGCGTTCGTCAGGCTGTGTAATATCATCCAGACCACTATTCAAATATGCAGCGCCATATTTCCAGACGTCTTCACGGCTCGTATTACCGTATTTGTAGAAAGGACAACTATTATGTGCATCAGTAGCACTATGAGCATAATCAGCCTGGGCCGTGAGTTCCAGAACCTGATTAAAAGTAAGGCCGGTTTTCTGACAAAATGTCGGAATATCATTCAGCTGTGTAGCTAAATCACTGGCTGAACGCTGAGCACCATTTTTAAGACCATAATGGCTGGCGATGTCGGCCTGAGTTAGCGTCTCATTGGCCATCAACTGATAACTCAGCGGAGTAAGATTCAGTATGGTTCGCGCCGGTGGGTTCGGGGTAGTATCTGGAGGCAGCATCGCTTCTGGTGAAATCGTGGTGTCGCCCGTTTCATCCTTACAGAAGGTAAATAATAGTGCTGTCGCGGTGGTAGGTTCATTTACCGTCAGCGCATCCGGCCAGTCGGCAGCACCGCTGCTCTTAACTCCGATATAGCCTTTACTGGTTTTAAGCCACGTTCCATTGTTACCGTCAGATTCCAGGGTAATGGCCAGGTGCCTGGTTGGCGAGACTTGCTGATTTCCTTTCGTATTACCCATACGGGCGTAGGGGCCTTCTTTTCCATTATCTTCACCGCTGTCTGCCATCAGATAACAACCAGACAGAGAGATACCATTAAGGGTGACGTCGCCATCAATACCCAGGTAAAGCAAACCCTCTTTCCGGGTAATATTCAGAGGGGCAGTCTGCACTGCTGCAGCCAATGGTTTTCCCACATTCAGATGTGCGCCCGGCAAAGAAGCACCGCCAGCGGTGGCGTGTGACAGCCAGACCATTTCACCCTCCGTTTTCAGGAAAAACCGTTGACCTGAAATCACCTCCGGGGAAGAAACGCTGCGGGTTAAGTACCCATCAACGGCGAAGGACGATGCCTGTGTGTCAGAAAGGCTATCCCAGATACCGTTTAGCGTGCGGCCCTGAGCGCTCAAGGCAGCGTTGATTTGCGTCAGCTTGTCATCATAAGGCAATGTCATGGGGAAGAAGCTTTCTGACAGGGCGTTAAGGTGGTCGCTGTTATTGCCCTGCAGGATCTCAAGCAAAAGATCCAGAGAAGTGATCTCCTGGTTCATCGTGGTTTCGCTGAGGATTAGGTTTTGCAGGTCGGGGCGGCGTTTATTGATATCAAATGCAGAGCCGTTCTCATGGAGGTTTCTGGCCACCTTATACAAAGCAGCGGCATAGCGCCCCGGTGAGAACAGGGACTGAATGGAGGCCGCATCAGTATATTCAGTGCTGCGTGCCAGGAGATCGGAAAAGTCTCCATCTCCGCCCAAATTACGCAGCAGGGTTTCCTTAAGAAGTGGGGATGAAGTTGTTGTAAGCTTTTTCAGCCCGCCAATAACCGGCTCCTGCCGTAACTGCCAGGAACGGAAAAGGCTCTTTAAGGTTTCCGCATGCTCTCGCGCCTGGCGATAAATTTCTCGCGCATGGGTGGCATCTATATCTGGAACAGTTTTGATAAAATGAGCGCGACTTTTATTTACGATATCAAAAACAGTTCGATAGCCTGCTTTATTCAGTCTGATAACAGACTCTGCCTCTGATACAGGCAGTAAATTATCTGTGGACATGCAAAGATCTCCAGGTGATTTAAATATAAAAATTAAGTGGATATTAAAACCCTTGAACAAAGTCTGCTAAAAATCCAAAAAATTAAAATGAGACTTTATCCGGTTACAATAAACAATAATCATCAATCGATAGTGGTAAGTTAATGTGCTGATTTATAAATGGAAAAAATAAAATACAAGATATCCATCTATAAGTTATTTATTGATAATGGTTTTTTTCAAAGCCTCCTTATCAGAATTAAATTTGTTAATATTCAGTTGAAGACTGGCTGTATAATCAGAGTAGTTTCCCCATCGCTGAATGTGATAATCAGGGCGTTCGCAGGATGCCAGTAAAAACTCCGAATGTCTTATAACCCATGTCATATTAAATATTGAATAAATAAACCCCCTTCCTTTTATGAAACAATTATTCACATGAATTTTCTGAGTGAGATGATTTTAACAAGCTTTTATCGATATAAAAATCAGGGAAATAATTCATTACGCAAAGATATTTATTCTGGTCTAATTACTTTTGTTTAATAAGGGTTTAGTGATCTCTACTTACAGTTGTTGTTAATGTTATGAGGAAGTTGAAATAACTATTTTTATTTTATAGGATGAAAGATCGTTTTTGTTTTTTTAGCATGTTATATAATAAATTTCGTTATGTCACGGTTAAATAAAGGTTATGAATCCAAGAAATAATGGGGTTAATAAATTATTCTTTTTTCAAAATGTATGGAATATTAAATAAAAGTTATTGTGCTTGGTGATATCGTGAGAACAGCGGAAGCACTAGACATAACCACATCAGCGCTTAGGCATTCGATAGTTGAGTTCGAAAAGTATTGCGGGGAGAAATTGCGTCAAAAGAAGGAGAAAAAAATCGCCTTACGCATCCAGGCAATTTTATGTATGAAAGGTTCTCTTCTTTGTATAAACAGTCTAAAGAAATAGAGACTGTAATTTAAATTGTGTAATTGCCAGAAAGAATTATTGGGTATGTGGCTAACTCTTGAGGAACCGCTTTGCGGATGTGGCAGGTGCCGTTTCGGTCTTTGGCAGGCTTTATCATCATGCCCATTTTGTACCACCGGGAAGCGGGGCCGGAGGAAAGATAAGGGCGGTAACGACTAATAAACCAACAGATTTTTGGCTCAAAAAGCAAAAACCCGCCTTGTGGGCGGGTTCTCTGAATAAGTGGTGCCCGGACTCGGAATCGAACCAAGGACACGGGGATTTTCAATCCCTTTAAAAGTGCCTATGAACTGCTTTCCTCTGCGTATGTAAAAGATAGATTCATTGGATTACCTTATCAAAAAAATGTTCTCACAGGGGCATCATTTCATACTCGGTTGCAAAGTAATCAAATTAAACTTACCAGAATTCTACCTTGTAAGAGGTAACATAGCGGCACTACTTGTGCTTATCACGGTGGTTATCTCCTCTTGATGCAATCGGCACCAAGAGCCTTGGTAACCAGTATTTTTGTTGCTAACTGAGAAGTGAAAATTACTATTCATGAGAAAATGGATATGAATATTTTAATTGAGTTAATTGAAATAGGAAGTACTTTTCCTCCTTGGATTCAAATTCATATGTTAAAGCGCTGCTTATAAGGTTGAGAATGATTTTACTTATATCCTAACCACTCTCTAATTGTGTTCATTAATTGATTGAAATAAGAGGTTTGCTTAGGTTTATCGTTCATGCCGGTTTCAGTATAATTATGTGAAGTAATATTTGTTTCAGATTTCTTCATTTTTAATGCTAAGTTTGCACTACGATTATTTTCTATTATATCGTTGTGCATATTTCCGGCCCAGACAATTTTATTGCCTCTTATCCAATAGTGAGATCTACATGGGAATTGCCAATTTCCTATAGATGGATGTAATGAAATTTCTTTTCCATTATAAGTCATACTCCAATCAAGTGGAGAAAGTGGAGTAATTACCTCATTCTTACATCCGCATGCACATAGATGAGCTATCGTAGAATATGGCATCGAAACATACAGGATGCCTTCTTCTAATTGCTCGGGGATAAATTCAGTAAAAGTAATGGATAGAGTTTTCATTCTACTCTCTCCATAACCTTATTTGCTATTTTGTTTAACCCTAAACTGTAAGTCATTTCATACGAACTCATGTCGTCACAATAAAAACCAAATAGTTTTTTCCATTGTATGACAGCAAATGCTGCATTTAGGCAGTTTAATTCTACCAACTGAATATTTGATCTGTATACTTCATCATCTCTTGATATGGTTGGCAGTGATTTTAAAGGCGTATCATCCATATCTTTTGCATATAATGTAGAACGACAAGTGCCGAAAATACTGCTTTTGTCTTCAGTAAAACTTAATCCCATACCTACATCAATAAAGCTGATTTTATGTTGGTATAGATAATCAGTGATCATCTTACGTGAAGTGGCGCTGTCTATGCTTATGAAGATAAAATCATAATTAATTAGTTCATGTAAGTTAGTTTCTGACAGCATTTCATTATGAGGAATGACTCCATTTCTCAGATTACTATACGTTTGATAATAGTAATCACATTTTGTTTGTTTTTTTTCTAAGTCATCTATCGATGCGGCTCCAGGAGCACGAAATGAGTTATGTTGTTGGAATTGGTCTTTATCATATAAGTGTATTTCACTTACACAGGTCTTAGATATCATATCTAAAATATAAGAGCCAGTTCCACCCAACCCGATAATAGCTATTTTCTGATTTGCAATTAGATTGTTGAGCTGAACAGTTCCAATACGAGCTGAAGCTGTATCTTGATATGTGAAAATGTCTTCATCATTAGTAAGGTAATGCGAAATAAATGTTTTCGCTGAAACATTTTCATCAATAGCTTTGGCTTGGCTCTCAATAACCCTAACGTAACTAGTAATCTGATGATAATAATCATCATAGCTACCTGACGGTGGTTTATTGGAAAACCAATGATTCCCTATGATGCCATTCCCAAGTGTTTGATTTGGAGTGGTGTGCTGAATGGCTGTTAATATTCTTCCATCAGGGTGGCAGGGATGTTCCCCATTGAAATACATTTGGTGTGTATTAGGTTTACCAACAACATCGGGGGCTACTAAAACAAGATTAGTGATAAGGGTCCCTTTCAGGACCTCTTTATTGGCGTTTACATATGGTACTGAGTGAACCATAAGGAAACCATCTCTAATTTCGAGTTCATAGCCCTCATCCTGAAGTCTTTTCAGGCAAGGATTAAGATTTATCAGTTTGAGTGACATAAAAAATCATCCCGTCGGTTAATTGAACATATTGACCATCAACCATTGAGCCTTCTGGATTGCTAATTGGCCCTTTAGCGTAATCTACAGAATAGATTGATGTTTCCTTATTTTCGGCATGTTCATATGCCAGATGAACAACATCCCAGTAGCTAATCACGCGGCGATTTACGACCCGCATTTTTGCATTGACAATGATGTTAATACTGGTTTCCTGGGTATAAAGGCGCTCAACATTTGGCTGAGTAAGGTCAATATGTTCATGGTCAGTAATGAGTTTGTCTTTCTCATTTTTCATTTCAAGCCATACGTCATTACTGTCAAAATCACACTCTGCGAGAGATTTTACTGTGGCCCCTGTTAAGCTTGGTGCTCCCCAATCAAACATTTTGCCATTAAGTGTAAAACGATAAGTGCGATCGGAGTTAAACATCAGGAACGTTTCAACCCCCTCTTTATCGAGAGTCGTTTTTTCTTCAGGACGAATCTCTTCAAGCAAACCATTTTTCAGCTTCTGGAACAGAACATACTCAACAATGTCTTTGACACCAGCTACAAGAAGGATTTGAGCCCCTGTAGGAGTGAGATCATCGATCTCAACAATTTTGTCATTGATTTTTATGAATTTATTTTTCATGTGTTCTCCTTGGTATAGAACCCTGTAAGGGCAGAGGTATTGAACGATTTTGTTCGACTTATCGAACTTGCAGCTATCATTGATCGATTTTTTCGTTCGGTCAAGTGTGTTTTTATCGTTCTCTTTACCGAAAATGTGTTGATCTTTTGCTCAATAGTTACTATGTAAAAGTACAAAAATGTTCGCTATACTAATAGGCATATGTTTTGGTTAACTTCAAAACGATAATGTTTATAACGAGTAATAGAGCACCAAGGAGAAAGCATGAGTTCTACATTGGGTAATAAAATCAATGCAAGGCGTAGGGAGTTGAAATTTAGTATTGATAAACTTGCTGAATTGTCTGGAACAAGTAAAAGCTATATTTGGGAGTTAGAAAATAGGGAAAGCTCTAACCCTTCGGCTGAAAAGATAGAAAATATAGCAAAAGCATTAGGTGTGACACCTCAATTTTTACTCGAAAGTAAAAGTGCTAATCCTGATGAGGATGTAATAGATGAGGCATTCTTTAGGAAATATAAAGGTCTTTCAGATAGCGATAAGAAAAAAGTGAGGAAGTTAATAGATGTCTGGGATGACGAGGATTGAATAACAAATGAAGCCAAAGGCAGAGGCAAATAAGTTATCAAAGATCCTGAGCATTTTTTTGGGAGAGGATAGGTTTCCTGTTGATGTTGAATCTTTAGCGCTAGAGTATTCTAAAGAAACTTCTCCTAGTGATCCTATAGTGAAAATAAAAAAGAGTGATGTTGATAATTTTGAAGGTGCCTTAATTAAACATCCGAATAAAAGCCAATGGATGATTTTATATAAAGAAAATATTCGTTCAGAAGGTCGTAAAAGATTTACGATTGCACATGAGTTAGGACACTACATGTTGCATCGTGCTGAAATGGATGAATTTTTATGTACATCTATAGTTGGTGAACAATCTCTATCAGTCCGCGATATAGAAAATGAGGCAGATACATTTGCATCATATCTTTTAATGCCTTTGGACGATTGTAGAAAACAAACATCTCATCAGCAATTTAGTATCGAATTACTTATTCACTGCGCCAATAGATATAATGTATCTCTTATGGCTGCAGCGTTGAAATTGAAGGAAATTCTTCCAAAGCGAATTGTAGTTGTCGCAGCTAGGGATGGTATGATTTTATGGGCTTCCTCTAACCAAAAAGCATATAAAAGCAAAATGTATATCAAAACAAAAGGTGTTCCACCTATATCAATTCCAGAGGGTTCATTAATGTCCTCATTATCAACGAATCCTGTTGGTGAAAGTAAAAAACAGCCAGCAAATTTATGGTTTCCTGATGAACCGAAAGATTTACATTTAATTGAACATGTGTTTGTTGCAACTGAAGGATATGACTATACTCTGGGTGTGCTTGAACTTGAAAGTGAATGATTAAATAAATTGGCATTCATAATGCTTTTTATTAATTTCATTTGTGGCGAGAGTTAACTTGTTTAGTATAACCCTCGCCTTGATATTGGAATATTAAGGCTTACTATCTGAAATGCATCACTAATTATCTTTCTATATATAATGAATGTCACGAGTTTTTATTTATACATCTAAAAAGCTGACGGCTCGGTTTATGTCTTTCATTCGGGTAGAATCGCATTGCGGACTCACAAAGGGATGAAACCTGTCTTGCTATGTTTTTACCAAAGTTAACAAGAAGACCATGCTTGATCTTTTCACTATTCGTTCTGACTTTGATGACAAAGCTGAACTGATATACGATTACCTCAATGAGGTCATTGCCAAATGTTATACTGGCGGCGTTGTTTATTTCACGTTCATAATCCCTCAGGTCAGCGTTGAGTCTTGCAGTTGTATCAACAAGCGCATACTTTTTTTCGATAATCATAACTTTCTCACTTATCATGTTAATGTGATTTAATCATCACTAATAATATGTTGTGATTTTAATTACGATTATTCGTCTGTTTACTCCCGTAATGCATTATCTGATGAATAATGTTCATGTGGGGTAAGGCTTCCATAAAGTCAGACTGTTCAATCAGCGAAATGAGTGTGTTATCGATCTCAAACGTTGTATCCGGTAATACCTCAACCAGCCTGATTCGGGACAGGGAAATAACGAACACGCCCGATGACGTACATCCGGCAAGAAACCACTCCGCATGGCTGCAAAGCAGACGGTAGGGATGAACGGTATGGCTGACGTTTTCGTCGGTTCTGATACGCACCTGGGTCTGGTTAAGTATGGCGAGCGTCAGTCTGCTGAAATCACCGAAAAGGGTGGGTTTCTGGCGCGGTTCCGGTAGCATAATCCTGTAGGGGGAAGGGTGCTCCCCGTCAAGCAGAAGGCTCAGCAGTTTGGCATCCATCGCGGGTAATATACGGTCGAGATGCAGCAGTCTCGCCAGTATTTTCATATCCCGTTCCGTGCGGCGACGAAAGTAATGAGAGGCAAGCTGATATACGCCGTTGCTCTGTTCAATATCGAGATACGTGAGGCGGACGTTGAAATCCCGTCGCAGTGTTCGCGTCGTCACCCCGAATTCTTCTGCCAGCGTCCCGATATGCAGCTTTTCACCCTGAAACAAACGGCTCAGAATGATGGAAAGGCGGGTTGCCAGTCTGTCATGTTCGTTTTCTTGTTTTATCAGCGTCATACATCATTTCCGAATTTAGCCGGGAAATAATGCCAGCAGTAGCGGACAGGATTTGTCCGCCCTCTGAAGTTTTTTAAAGTCTGAATACCTTAAATGTAAGTGCTAAACGTCAGTATTCTCAGGTGAATAAAGATGCTTCTGGCGCATGTAGGCAATAAAAATGCAGGATGGTAGCGTCACCCGGTATGCGGGACCGGCTAAATCAATCAGCAGCCAGAGAGAACTGAGCACCCAGCCCACGGGACCGGCAAAAGCGCCCATGGTACGCGTCAGCATGGCATTTCCTGCAACGGTCAGCCCTCTGCCTAACAGGGCTTTCGCCACACCATTTGTGACAACAAGTGCCATCTGATAGGCCGCAAACCCGGATGTTTTTATCCCCGCCTGGATTGCCATGGTCAGCAACTCCGGCGTGGGGTTGCTGTAGCCTGTCTGCAATTCTTCCGCCACGGTCTTTAGCTGATCGGGCGTCATCTTCTCAAGGCTTTTCTCCAGGATCTTCATCAGCAGATTCATTTCAATGGTTTCAACGCTGGATTTGTTGTTGTAGTTCACCTTCATTTTATCGCAGGCATCGGTGAGAATTTCCCGGTACAGCACCCCTTTCCCCCACCGGAGCAGCGTGGCAAAGCTGTTCGCCCCAAACGTCTGAACCTCGGCGGCAATGGCATCCCAGTAGCGCGGGTGGTTGGGCTTGTGTTTTTTATACTGAGGATCATAGGTCAGCGTTTCCGTGATGCGTGCCAGTCCGTCTTTCGGATCGCAGATAAGCACAGAAACCAGTAAATCCAGATCGTCACGATGGCAGTGGCGCAGAAACTCAAGGTCAGGGTCGTGTCGGTAGGTAGCCATATTTCACCTCATAGCGGATATTGGACCTGACAGTTTAATTACTCCCCCCGGACAGGACGTGTCCGGCTGATCAAGAAAAAGTAAAAAAAAACCTGCCCGAAAGCAGGTTTCTGTTCACCGGATGGAGGTATAACGCGTCGGGATTACTTTCCGCGCCATTCCTTTTCCACTTTATCCGCAAAAGCATCGCACTGCCGGGCATATTCCGGGTTATAGAGCAGCTCCGACTGCGAAAGCTGCATGGCGGTCATGCTGCCGTTACGGGCATTTGATTCGAGCCAGGTTCTGCCATAGGTTTTGTTCATCACCTGAAGTACCCGGTTGAATACCGGTCCGTTGAAGCGGGCATTGAGATTAACGCCTTTTACCTGAAGGCCGCTGTCACTGGTCTGGGTCAGGCGGGTGGAGTACATCGCGCAGAAGGTCGAGTTGGTTATCATCTGAGCGTCAGCCTGCTCGTCGGCGAACGCGCTGTGGCTGAAGGCGGAAAGCAGAATTGTGGCGGTTAACAGTTTTAAAATTTTCATCATGTTCCCTTATGGATTGAAAAGCGGAGACAGCCTGCCATACGGGGTGGTCAGGAGATGTCCGGCAGAGAAAAAAGTCAGGGTTTCAGCGAGGGAGCCAGTCGCCAGCGGTGAGGGCCAGCGGATTCGAGCACAAAGGCCAGTTGAGCGAGGTCCCGTCTTGCGGTCCGGGGAGATACGTCAAACTGCCGGATGATGTAGCGAACAGATATTGTCTGACCGTAAAACAGGGCCATGGTCAGCCGGATAAGCCGTTCTCCCTGTCCGGTGACACGTTGCCTGCAACGGCTGGCTTTCATCGTTGCCATACGCGCCATCGGTCCCCTTTCTGAAAAGAATCGAGGTGTCTGGCAAGCCAGATATCAGGGCACGAATCGCCGGTAACGCAGCGGGCAGTAAACCGGTGGCAGTTAAAGTCGAGCAGGCTATAAGGATAGCGCTGACCCACTGCCGCCTTTGCCCGTTCAGCGGCCCGCGCACAACCCTGAGGCGTCAAACCCATACAGTCGGTATACACCGAGATAGCGGAGTTCCAGCCATCGAGCCGGTCAAGAAACCCTTTAGCCTTACTTTTGATAACGGTTCCATCGCCATCAAGATGAACAATATCGCCGTTACCCACATAGATACCGCTGTGTGCGGCAAGGCCAAAAAGCAGTTCGCACTGCACGATACCACCGTAAGCCGGTTCATCGACGCAGGAGAGAATGCAGTTATCGATAAATGAATCCACGAAGTTCAGCAGCAGAAGCCGGTACATAACATTCAGTTCCTTACTACGGGGGAGAGGGGGGATGCGGGGGAAACGTTGTGAACACTCAGCTTTCCCACAACGTACGGACCGTGAAAACCCCCATATCGTGGTAAGCCATAAAGTTACTTTCCCACAGCGACCAGAACTCACGGGCGTCGACATGAGAGATATCGCCACAACGGGAAAGCCACGTGTATTGTTGCGTCCAGCTCACATCGACATCTTTTTCAAGCTCAGGCCATGGATGCCCTGCATAGTGAAAATCGGTGACGTAATCGAGCTGCCAGTCTTCTCCGGCAGGGATGAGGCGTATTTCGACCGGATGCCAGCCGCCCTTTTCCGGTGAGTATTCAGGGTCACGGAAGTTAATGGTTAATCCGGTGATGGGGTGACGATGAGGCGGTTTTTGCGCGAGGATATCCAGAAGCAGTTGGGTGAACGACCGGGAGAGAGGCAGCACATAGCCGCCCTGCAATATTACGGGTGATGACATAGTGAATTTCCTGATTTTTGGTTAACAGAACACAGAAAAAGCGGGGTTAGTCCTGGCTGAGCGTAGCAAGCTGCGTCATACGATGCTGCCAGTCGGCATAGCAGCGGTGCATAAAGAGTCTGCTGCTGTCCGCTTCGATAAGGCAGATATCCGGACTTCTGAGCACAGCAGCAAGAAAACCTGCGTTATTGGTGCTGCCCTGACCAAACAGTGGGCGAAATACACGGGATGGAAAGCTGTCTGGCTGCTGTTCCAGAATGGCGTGAATCGCATCAAGCGCTATCCATTCACGGGAGAACAGGCCCCCTTCGCCATTGGCGGTTAAGCGCAGGGCGAGGCTTCCGGTTTCACCCTCTTTACCCAGCTCATACGTCAGCAGTCCTTTACTGTGGGGGCTGATTTTCTCGGCTTCACCACTGTAGAACACGGTATAGCTTTCGGTGACGGCGGCTTCAGTAGCGCCTTTTTTCTTACTCATGGGTCAGCGCCTCAATCTGGTTCTGGAGTTGAGTGATAACGGTCGTGTCCGGGAACACCAGATAGATACCCTGTCCGTTATCGCAGACGATACCGAGCAGGAGATACCAGCCATCATCAAGTGCGGTGACATATTCCGGGTTAGCCAGTGCCACTGCCAGCAGCGGGTCTTCGGGGAGGGTGTCATCGTGGTTGAGATGCCAGAGCAGGGTTCCCGTTTCGTTCCAGAAGGTGGTAAACAGGTCGATATCATCGACAGGGCCAAGGATTTCATTGCTGAGGGCCGCCAGTGCGGAGGCGGGCAGGTTGAGAAGGGGAAGACTGGTGGGGGTCGTGAGTTTAAACATGATTATCTCCATTTGATTGATTTCAAATGGATAATATGTGCCTGTTTTGTGGCGTGTTACGGCGAAGTATGGAAAAAGGTTTTGACATCGTGGATTTTTTCCAGTTACATTTATCCCGCCTTCAGTGCAGGTCTGTTCATGGCCAGTAAGCATTAAGGAGTCCAGCGCGGCTACCCCGATGAACCATCAGGTGAGTCGTTGACTGGTACAGCGGTCAATGATGTATGCAGGTTATATCCTGCCATCTTTCGCTGTTCTGAGCCTTCACAGTGATGTGTTGTTTCGGGGCGCTTTATCAGTGCCCTGCTCGAGCCTGTAAGAAATTACGGGACCACAAGCGTCTTATGGCGCCAATGGTATCTGCTGGTGAATCCAGTGGATTAACACACGAAATTCAACGGGATCTCTGATCCTTTTGTTTAATTTTCGCGTGGATTCGGGCTATGCAACACATTGTCAAAGTAGTATTTACCACCCTTCTCTTGATTTGCAGCACCCTTGCGTATGCACAGCGTTTAACCGTTCCCGCATACATGGAGGACGCTGTGTCCTGTACAACACAACCTATAAGCCAGTCCCTTATTCAGAGCGTTCAGGCTGAATGTATTCAGAAGGGCAAAAGTCGTGAACTGAGCGACAGCAGAACTACGGGTTTTAAGGCGCTGGTCAGTAAACGAGGCAAAGTCATGTTTGCCGCCCGTTTCAGTTGTGGCGGGAGTAACGTATATCGCCGTCTGGGTGATTATCCGGCACTTACCATCACGCAGGCGCGGTCAGCAGCACAAAAACTAATTGCAGATATGCGGGCAGAGTACCAGCTACGTGGTGCTAACCTGTTCGTTTCGCATAATTTGCTGTTCAGTGGTCTGCTGGAGCGCTTCGAACATGATGTTCTGGACGCTGGTGTAAAGCGTTCTGCCGATACCGATCGTTCAAAAATCCGTAACTATCTGCTTCCCCTTCTTGGGCATTTTAAGATTCATGATATCGATGAGGGCGTTATCGGGCGTTATCTCAATGGCCTGATCAATCTGAAACCAGCCACACGTAATCGTCATCTAGCTCTACTGAAAGCCATTTTTGGTTATGGTCGCAGAATGAAGCTGGTGACGACGTTACCCACTGAGTTTATCCGGATGCTGCCGGAAACCACGTCCCGTCGCAGGGCGATGAGCCATGAGGCATTTCAGCGCTGGTTTAAGGCCTGCGAGCAAAAACACCACAAGGAACCCGATAGTGCAGCGGTCATGCTGCTGATGTTTCTGGGCTTAACCGGGCTTCGACTGGGGGAAACTCGTCACCTTCGTCTGGAGGATGTGGAATGGTCACGTAAGGTCATTACGCTCAGACAGACCAAGAACGGCAGGCAGCGCCATGTCCCGGTGTGTGATAAAGCCTTTGTGCTGCTGACAGAAGCGCGTCAGTTCCTGGGGGATAGCGGCTGGGTTTTCCCTGGAAAAAACACGGATAATCCGGTTGCAGAACCCCGCCGTCTGCAAAAAACACTCTGTGAAACAGCGGGTATCCCGCCTTATACCATCCATGAGTTACGCCACTCTTTTGCGACAATCCTTGTCGAAAGTGGCGCGGATATCCACATGGTCAAGGAACTGCTGGGCCACAGTACGATTAAAGTCACTGAGATCTATGTGCATTCCAGTCCGGAGCGATATCACGCTGCCGTCAATCAGGCAATGGGCGTTGTTAATTCGTAAACAGAACCATCGCAGCAGGCGGATGGGTTCTGGCTTACGCCTGCTGTTCATATTGAATTTAAGGAGACAGTCATGAGTGGCGATAAATTAACCAATCTGGCAGATGATATTGATACTGATATTGATCTGTCACTTAGTCAGTTCCTTACGCAAAAGTCGCTTAATGAGGCGCGTGCGGCAAAAATTCTTGACGATGCAATAGAGATTGAACTGGATGAAGATGAACCGTCGCAGAACGGAAGTGCAGCGGGACTTCCTGTGGGCTACTATAACGGGAGCTCGGGTAGCTTTTTCGCCAGAGGGAAAAAGGTTGTACATATCAGTTCCACTCCCATAATCCCATGCGCCAGATGCTGCTCTAAAAACAAACAGCACAACATGAGCGTTGATCTGATGACCATTAATTACATCGGGCAAAAGGTCGTGGTGTCGGTATCGCTTGACGAGCTGGCAAGAAACCCTGAACAGGTCATTGCTGCTCTGGCGTCCAGAGGATTTGGTGTGACGACATCTGTCCATGCCAGGGCTTACTTTGAGAAATTCATTCATGCGTGCATGAAAATGGCGCTGCCAATGTATCTGGTGGCAGAGTCTATGGGTATGGTCGAAGGAGAAGCTGCCTTTTTGCATGGTGATATGCCGGTTGCCAGGGGGATCTCCGGTTTTGATTACCTTGTTCCTCATAAATCGGTTTTTTCAGGCATTCGCATGTCAGGGTCGTTAGCAGAATGGAAAACGCTTATTGAAGAGAATGTTTACGGATGGCCCCAGTTGTTTGCGCTCAGCAGCTCGTTTGCATCAATGCTACTTGGGATGGCCGGGATGGATGTGGCGTTGTTTCATTTTTATGGTGGTTCGACAACAGGGAAAACGGTAGTTCTTCAGGTGGGAATGTCTGTACATGCCCATGGCGGTGAGCCCGGTAGTCATCCGGACGTCGCTATTCTGCGATGGAATACAACAGATAATGCACTCGAAATCAACCTCAGCGAGTTTTCCGGGTTAGTTGCCTGTATTGATGAAATGGGCGCTTACAGTGATCGAAAATTCTCATCATTGTTGTATAACATGACCTCTGGTCGCTCAAAAAATCGCCTGGATAAGTCGCTCACAGGAAGAAAACCCGTATTGTGGAAGACGTTCATTCTGTCCTCCGGCGAAATGTCTATACCGGAAAAGCTAGCTTCCCGCAATGAACAGCTTCAGGGAGGGCAGGAACATCGGGCTATCAGCCTGAATATTCTGCCGGAAGACGCTGCAAAAGAAGGTGAACCCGTCGGAGAGGTACGTCGCCGCGCTGATATCCTCAAAGCTGAACTGGCGGAACAGTATGGCACGGCTGGAAAAGCCTTTATTGCCTGCTTTTTGTCGCAGCAGAATGATGATGGTAGCTTGATGTCATACAGTGAATTATCCGAACAGATAAAGGAGACGACAGAAGAATGTTGCAAGATGCTCGCGGAGGATCTGCAGTCAGACGGATATGTTCTTTCCGATATTCAGCACCGGGCGTTAAAACGCTTTGCTATTTGCCTTGTTGCTGGCGGTATGGCTGCGGAGTGGGGCATCCTGCCATTTGAACCGCAAATGATTAACGATTCGGTGATGAGCGCGGTTCGCCGCTGGCTGGATGATGGACGGAACCAGTACAACCCGGTTAAAGAAGCATTAAGCGCCATTCAACTGGAACTTATCAAACGACAGGCCGCGCATTTTGTACCGCTACAGGATAAAGAGGCTTATATACCCAGCAATCACTGGGGGTATACACATCCTAAAACTCAGGATTTGATGATTTTTGCGCCTGTATTTGACGACTGGTGCAGGCGACATAACCGTAAATCCGCAGAGGTAGCTAAGCTCCTTTCTGCCAAAAATTATCTTGAGCCGGAAAGTAAAGGGCATTACAAAAAACGTGTTCAGAACAGTGATGTTGAAGGCGTTTTCTACCAGATAAAACGATCGTTTCTCCACTGTAATATTTCAGCCGAGTTCTGATGGTATGCAAAAAAAGCAGGGGCATTTGCCTCTGCTTTTCTGTTATCGCAAGGACGGTAGCTGAGCTGTTATCCTTTCCGCCAGTAGCTGGCTGGTGTTCTGTAAGCGCTGAGGATGAAGATGCGCATACCGTTGTGATGACTGACTGCTGCGATGCCCCAGCTGAGACTGAACGTCATACAGTGTTCCACCGTAGGAAACGATCAGTGCGGCAACCGAATGGCGACAGGTATGAATACACACCTCTTTGTCAAAAATGCCCGCCCGACGAACGATCCGTTGAAAGGCTTTAACCGGATTATTCAGCGGCATTCCCTGCTTTTTGCCGATAAACAACCATGGATTTCCCCGCTGCGTTGGCAGTGTTCTGATAACGTCCAGTGCCAGTGAGTTAAGATGAACAATCCGCCCATAGCCATTCTTGGTTTGGGGTAGCCATAAGGTGCGTTTTACCGGGTCAAGGTGTTCCCACTTTGCCAGACGTAGTTCATCGCGCCGAAGCCCGGTGAGCAGCAACAGTTTGACATAGCGGGCAGCGACGGGGCTGATATCTTTATCGGCGGAGAGGAAAATACGACGAATTTCGTCCTCGGTGAAATAGCGTTGCCGGGCGTTGTTTTCCCTGAGAAGCTGTACCACCCTTGCCGGATGAACAGAGGTAAGGCTTTGTCTCCCGGCCCAGGTAAACACCGCTTTAATGAGTACGATGACACGGTTACAGGTGGCTGCTGACAGTGACATACTTAGCGTTTGCTGAAGCCGAAGAACGGCGCTGGGTGTGATATCGCTCAGCAGCATCTGACCAATGGCGGGGCGGATATGATCCCGGTAGCGCTGAACATCCTTGCCCCAACTGCGTTTCGCGGATTTTGCCCAAACCAGATAATGCTGGTTAAAGAGTTCATCAAATGTCATCTCTTGTCTCTTGTTTTCACGTTCCTGCTTAGGGTCAGTCCCGGTGGCAAGCGAGCGTTTATGCTCTATGGCAATCTTGCGTGCTAAGGTGACATCGACCTCAGGCCAGTGGCCAATGGCGATGGCGCGTTTTCGTCCATGATAGAGGTAGCGGAGCAAGAATTTTTTACGTCCTTCACCTTTGCTGACCAGACACTTCAGACCCGAAATCTCGGTATCGCTGTATTCGGCATCGGTACTGCGTGAATCTGATGAGTTTGGGGGAAGGGATTTAATGAGCTGACTGGTAAAACGGAAACGTTTCGGACTGGACATATTAGCTCCTGTGACTGGTGTAAAGAACGTCAGGGTTGACCCATCCCCGGCACGGCGCTTTTTATGGTTGAGTTGATTTTCTGGTGTGGCTAAGGGAATGCTGGTGCCACATGGTATGAATTAAGACGGGAAATGCAGAAAGAACAGGCTTTACGGTCTGATTCTGGTCTTAAGGGGAAAGATTGCCGTTGGGGAAGAGTTCACAGAAATAATATGTGTTTCAGTCGGGTATAATTACATGCCATAAGGACCAGTAGCGTTGCCTGTATGTGGGGCGGCTATGTGCCAGAAGCGGATGTCGCTATCAGCTCAATATATTAATCAATATAGGGATGATTGATCATTACCGACCCAAATCAATGCCATTCCTTCGCTTGCCGGGCGAACGTTTTTAAAACCGAATTTTTCATACAGTTCGGGGACGTCGGCTACGAGGGTAATATAGGCACCCGATGACACATGCTTTTCAAACCAAGACATTAAATTCTGCATAATCTTTCGCCCGAGACCGTTTCCTTGATGCTCCGGGTCAACAGCAATATCGACAATCTCAAAGTTCAGGGCACCATCGCCGATGATTCGCCCCATCCCGACGATAAGCCCTGCATACTCTATATGAACCCCGTAACAGCTTCCAGGAAGTGCACGTTTCGCGCCGTCCAGAGGACGAGGTGTTAAGCCAGATATGACACGTAAACGGCAGAAATCTTCTGCAGGTGGAACAGTGTTAACGAAGACGTATTTCTGATGCATTTTCTACTTCCAATACAGATAGTCACCTGTTGAATTTAACAATACACTAACATGAATGAAATCTGAATAGTGTTTCAAGGCGACTTCGCTAGTCATCTGGCCGCAGCAAATTTCCGCTTCTCGCTCACAGCGGACCTTCTGCTCAGTTAGTTTGGCCGCGTTCTGCCAACAGCGGGACACGCTAATGCTGGTGTACAGGTGCTGACTCATTTCCTCCTTCACTTTCATCCCGTTATACTGTGAAAAAAAGGAGGTAGGCGTGAAACTGAAAATGCAGGATTTGAGGCTGTTTAATCTCGTGTTTGAGAGCGCTCCTGGCTGGATACTTGATTTCTCTAACCGCACCTTGTCTGCTTTTTTTGATGAAGAACTAAACATTGATATTGATGATGAACGTTATCAGGAAGAGGGGACGTCAAAGGCCAAACGAGTTAGATGCTTGCTGAAACAGGCTGATCGTGAGACCGCTCTGCGGGTTCTTGGCGCTCTCTGGCAGTATAAAACGGAATCCATGCCTGAACAGGCTGAACAAAGCCGTAATGACTATCTTGCACTGATTTCCCGCTTAGAAAACGCTGGCACCGATGAAGCCAAAGGCGTAAAGCCTGTTCAGGCATGGCATGGTGTTGACTGGCCTTCACTTATCGCTGAAATGAACGAGATGAAATCTCTGCCGCCACATCCACGTGGTTTTCGGTTTGAAGCCTGGCTTGCTGAACTGTTCAGTATCTTTAAGCTCGCTCCCCGTTCGTCTTTCCGAAACACAGGCGAACAGATTGACGGAAGTTTCCGACTGAATGATGAATTTTACCTGATGGAGGCAAAGTGGCATCAGAAAAGAACGTCGGCTGCCGATCTCCATGTATTTGAAGGAAAGCTCAGTACCAAGGCAACCTGGACACGCGGCGTTTTTATCAGCTGGATGGGGTTTACGCCTGAAGGTCTGACGGCTTTTGGTAAAGGGAAGCGTGTTATCTGTGTCAGTGGTTATGATCTTTACCACTCACTGAGTCATGGAATCCCTTTGCCCGACCTTCTGGACGCTAAAACCCGGCACGCAGCTGAAACGGGAGAGCCCTATGCTGAGTTCGACCGACTATATGCACTGAAGAACAAACAGTTTGGCACGATGAAATAACGGGTTGGGAAGCGGTGACTGCTCCCCGTTGTTTCACACAGAGTGCTGCTAGTAATGCCCGCATATCCCTCCCAGCGGACACTCAGCTTTAACAGTCCAATACGTTTAGCTCAAGTAGTACTACGGATAAACCATTTTATGATGGCGTGGAGGACGGGGGATTCTGGTAACGGTAAGAAATGAAAAGGAAAGAAGAGCTGTTGCAGGTGGACTGACTGGTGAAGATCCCCATGTGATTGGTGGAGGGTATATGTTGCCAAGTTTCCCCGCTTGCTATTGGGGATTTCCCCACCTTATTCCCCGCGACAAAATCACGTTAAGACCAGCGGATTAAGGCGAAATGATAATTCCCCCGTTTTCCCCGTGCTTTCTTATTCATAATGAATGATTTGAGAGAAAGGAACCGTAGAGGACCGTAGAAAGACCGTAGCAGTGAGGTTAGGAAAAGGTACATCAGAGAATGTTGAGGTGTCTAAAAGTAACGAACATCTGCGAAAATGGCGAGAAATCCAGCAAACAAATAACGTGTTGCAACGTCCAGAAATCTACCGTAGCGAGAAAAGGAAAAAGCCCCACTTTTCAGCGAGGCCTTATGAATAGTGGTGCCCGGACTCGGAATCGAACCAGGGACACGGGGATTTTCAATCCTCGTGCCAAGGTTAATAAAATGTTACTTTGACCCTGTGCACACTTTTACGAGTGTGCAATATGAAAACATTTCCCGTTATTTCCCCTAAAGGCGGTGAAGGTAAATCGATTCCCGCTGACTTCGCTCCTGACTTTTGGATGCCGAAGACAAAGATTTTACCCGTTATTTCTCCTAAAGGTGGTGAAGGTAAATCCACTTTCGCTGCTTATCTGGCGGGCTTCCTTGCCGATGCGGGGCTGAAGGTCCTTCTTATTGATGCAGACTGGTCTCAGCCTACAGCCAGCAGTATTTTCCCCCTGACAAAAGAAGCGCCGTTTGGTCTCTATGAACTCCTGATGCAGACGGTTCCTGACCCTCTGCAGGCCATTTCACTCTCTGCGATTGATAATCTGGAGGTGCTTTATTCCAATGATCCGGATGAGCTTCTACCTACAGCGATGTTGCATGCGGCAGATGGTCGGTTGCGTCTGAGAAATATACTTCTGCATCCATTCTTTTCCCGTTATGACGCAGTTATTGTTGATTCCAAAGGTGCTACGGGGGTAATGACAGAGCTGTCTGTTTTGTCTTCAACAGGCAATGTTCTGGGGATAGTGAAACCAATTTTACCGGACGTACGTGAGTTTATTCGCGGTTCCCTGCACATGTTTGCTCGCCTCAAAACCTATGAAAATTACGGCATCCGCCTTCCCGATATCTCTATTCTTGTGAACTGCTTCGAAAATACGCTCCTTGATCGAGAGGCGATGAATAGTCTCTCAAAAATTATCAGCGAGAAGCTGTATGACAGCAGCGTGTTGGGAGGCCGAAATATATTCAGTCTCCTCAATACCTGTATCGAGCAACTGGATATTTACAAACTGGGTCATGTTAAGTCACAGCCGGTTCATAGACTTGAATATAAAACCCGGCGTAAAGGACCCGCGGCCGCGGATACCATGCATGGCCTTGCCTGTGAACTATTTCCTGAATGGAAAGTGCTCTTTGATAATGTCCTGCCCCGGAGGGAGCGTGTATGAGCCGTAATCAAATTTGGCGTGCTGTTGCTTATTCCACCGATACATACAAAGGGCATGAAGAGATTCACGTGTTTGTTGATGCTCCTGATTACGAAACAGCAAATGAGCGTATTTACGAGCGTCTGGCCGAGGAATGGGGTCTTCCGAGGGGCTTTATCGATATATACAACCTGTGGAATGAATCAGACCTACG
Organism: Mixta intestinalis; assembly: GCF_009914055.1. NCBI lineage: Bacteria > Pseudomonadati > Pseudomonadota > Gammaproteobacteria > Enterobacterales > Erwiniaceae > Mixta > Mixta intestinalis. The sequence goes on along the minus strand of NZ_CP028271.1, from coordinate 3,211,573 downwards.
CATTATGTCCACAGGAGCACAAATGCCAGCCGGGCTGCCATTGCTGGAGTCTGGAGGTGGAAACGGAAAGATGTATTACGATCGGGAGCCTCTGATCCTGATTGCGTCTGCCCGCCTGCGGGAAGTGCTGGAGTGTGCACTGCGGGAGGTATCTGCATGAATGCTCCAGTTATGGGTACGCTGCAACCATTCTCCCAGCCACATCAGCCGGAATTTCAGTTGCCGGTCTTCAGGTTTTTCCTGTTCAGCCTCGTGCCAGAAACGCTGGCTGATATTGTCAAATTCATCTTCAGTCATCCCTGCACTGAAGATTATGACTGAGGAGGGGATATGACGAATATCAATATTCCCTGCTCTTATGATGCAGAACAGGCTGTACTGGGTGGCCTGATGCTGGATAACGAACGCTGGGACGAAGTGGTCCTGTTGCTGGCACCTGATGATTTTTTCGTGGCCCAACACAGAGCCATCTACAGGTCCATGGCTGAGTTAGCTGCAGAAAATCAGCCGTTAGATTTAATTACCCTCGCAAATCATATGGAGCTTCAGCGACTTCTTGAACCGAAAGGTGGTTTTGCGTATCTGGCCGAACTCAGTAAAAACACGCCATCGGCGGCTAATATCCTGGCGTACGCCGGCGTGGTGGCAGAAAAAAGCCGTCTGCGCCAGTTGCAGGCGGTAGGCAATATGCTGGTTACCGATGTGCAGGCACCGGGGGCAAAATCATCAACCCTGCTGGAGTCAACAGAGAGCCAGTTGTTTCGCCTGGCTGAGCGGGAGATTGCGCAGACCTGCACGGAGCGGGTCATCAATGACGTGATGGATGCGATGGTCAGCCGCCTGGAAACACTGACAGGGATGGAGGGGAGCAGTGGGACGCCCACAGGCTTTCGGGAGCTGGATGAGAAAACCTGTGGTCTGCAGCCGGGCGATTTGGTGCTGCTGGCCGCCCGCCCGTCGATGGGAAAAACCGCTCTGGCTCTGGCGTCCTGCGCCGCAGCGGTAAGAGAACGTCCGGACGCCCACGTCTTTATTTTCAGCCTTGAAATGCCGGCAGAGCAGCTGAGTATGCGTCTGATGGCGATGCTGGGACGGGTGGAGCTGTCCCGGTTGCGCAGTGGTGAAATGGGAGATGAAGAGTGGGCCCGCTTGTCTGCTGCCATGAGCGAGATTGTGGCCTGGAATAACCGTCTGGTAATTGACGACACCAGTTATCAGACGCCATCCACTCTGCGAGCCAGAGTACGTCGCTACGTCCGTAAATACGGTAAACCCTCGCTCATTATGGTGGATTATCTGCAGTTGATGCGTTCACCGGAGCAGGAGAACCGTACCCAGGAAATCGCGGAAATCTCCCGGGCGCTGAAAGCGCTGGCAAAAGAGTTTGGCTGCCCCGTTCTGGCACTCTCTCAGTTGAACCGCCAGGTAGAACAGCGAGCGGACAAGCGCCCTAACAATGGCGATCTGCGGGATTCCGGGGCGCTGGAGCAGGATGCCGATCTCATCATGTTTATCTACCGCGATGAGGTCTACAACCCTGGTACGATGGACATCGGCGTGGCAGAAGTCATCATCGGCAAGCAGCGTCAGGGCCCGACCGGCACAATGAAGGTCAAGTTTGATGGCCGGTATACGCTCTTCTCCGATTTTCAGGAAGGCGGTTATGACCTGGGCTATCAGGGAGGGCGCGTATGAGCCGTAAGAACCCAAACGTCGGGGCGGCCATGCTGCAGCCGGGGCGTAAAACCAGCACGGCCGGAGAATCCAGTGCGACGGAAGCTGGGGTACTGCTGCTTCCCATGGTGCTGACGCTGGATCAACTGGCTCCGAACCCCGATAACCCACGGATAACCCGCAACCCGTTGTATGACGATATCAAGGCGTCCATTCGCGCCAGTGGACTGGATTCGGTGCCGATCGTCACCCGTAACCCGGATAATCCGGATAAATACATTTTCAGCAACGGCGGAAATACCCGTTATCAGATCCTGAAGGAGCTGTGGCAGGAGACTGGTGATGAGCGATTCTGGCGTATCCATACGCTGGTAAAACCCTGGCCGGGCCGGCTGAAATGTCTGGTGGGGCATCTGGCGGAGAATGAAGTCCGCGGCAACCTGACGTTCATCGAGAAAGCGCTGGGTGTCCACCACGCCCGCACCATTTATGAGAATGAAATCGGTCGTTCTGTCTCACTGCGTGAGCTGTCCGGGCTGCTCGCGCAGGAGGGACTGCCGGTTCATTACTCTTCCATAAACCGTATGGAAGATACCGTCAGATATCTTTATCCCTGGATGAAAGAACTGCTGGAGTCCGGGCTGGGTGCTCCTCAGATACGGCTTCTTCTGTCTCTGCGGCAGGAAGCGGAGCGGATCTGGGAACAGTTCGTACTGCTGTCTGACAGCAGTGATGCCTGCTTTACCGACGTATTCGGGGCGTGCTGCCGCAAGTTTGATTCTCCCGAACTGTGGTCACCGGATATGTTCCGGGACGAACTGATTGGTGATTTGCTGCAGGCGCTGCCGCATCCTGAGCTGAACTATGACCGCTGGATGATCGAGCTGGACCCCAAACGTCACTGGCAGCCTGATGAAAAGCCTCCTCTTCCTGAAACGTTGGCCATATCTGATGGATCTGTCGCTACCGACGGTGATGGTGGTGAACAGCAGTCAGAATCAGAACCACCGGAGCAGCAGGAACCACCGACGGGCTTTTCAGAACCACCGTCAGATCCCGGGAATACTGTCCCCCCACGGACTGAGATTCAGCCGGATATGTACGGCGGAGCCTCCGTGATTTCCGGGGGCAGCGAGGATATTACGGAGCCGTACAGTGATGATAATACTGGCGACAGCGATGAGGCGCTGATGTCGATGCTGGCACCGGAGAGGGAGTCGGATGACGACGGGGACGACGATGTGTCTACGTTATCTCCCATTGATGACGATGCCATCTGGCCCATCCCTGCATATCAGGATGATATTGAGCATCTCCAGAATATCGTCTTCCTGCTGGCGTGGGAGCTGGCTGAAAAGCTGGGCTGTGAAGATGAAATCCTGCCTGACCGCGACAGTGATACCTCCCCGGGGTTCCGGGCCGTTGGTGACCACTGCAGTGCCCCGGCAGCCCTGCTGCTCTCTCTTGCCGGGCTCTGTCCGCCCCGAACTTCCCCCTGTGGTCTTGATGCTGTGCTGACGGGTGGGCCGTCGCAACAGGACGTACCAACGCTTGATGATGAACATGCCATGAAGTTGCTGCGCCTGATGCGTGTGCTGCGCCGCCTGCGCGAACTGCAGCGGGAAGTGACCTTTACTGAAGAGGATAACAATGATGAATAACACCCGACAGGAACGACTGGTCAGCCTTGTACGAAAACTGCTGGATCTGAGCCGTCGTAACAGTAATCCCCATGAAGCCGGTCTGGCACTCAGCCGGGCGCAACGCCTGATGAAACAATATGGCATCACTGAACAGGAGGCCGGCCTTTCCGCTATCCGGAAAGCCCCCACGCAGGGCGCCCCGTCAAATGCGGAGAAAGTGCCGGCGTGGCAGGAAAGCCTGGTCTGGGCAATTAACCACGCTTTTGGGTGCCGGGCGTATTACTCCTGGCGGGAGGCGAATGACGGTACATATCGTCGGATTGTGGTTTTTTACGGTACCGGTGAGCGGCCGGAGGTGGCGGCGTATGCCTGGGATGTGCTGTGTCGTCAGCTGAAGGATGCCACAACGGCATATCTGAAGACGCAAAACAAGCGGCTGAAGCTGGCCACCCGTCGTCACCGGGCCGATCAGTTCCGTGCTGGTTGGGTTTGTGGCGTACGCCGGGTGATATCGACCTTTCATATTTCAGAGCAGGAGGTGCAGCTGATGGAAAACTGGATGAACAACCAGAATATGAAAACGGCCACGCTCCGGGATGTGAAGGACTGTCGGGGCAGTGACCTGGCCCGACAGCAGGGTATTGAAGCCGGCAAAAATGCCCGCCTGAACCACGCTGTGGGTGGCCGTGGTCCGGTGGGTATTGGTTACAGGGCGGAGCGGTCATGAAAAAGGAGTATCAGAACGCACTTAAGGTGGGGGCACTGCACGGTCTGTGGAGCTGCGTGATTCTGGGGACACTGGCCGCAAATGTTTATTTTGGACCAGCTCCATGGTCATGGGCAACCACAGACTCATGGACATTCATCCGGGGGCTGGGCGTTGCCGCATTATCCTCTGTCATGGTGGGAATGCTGGCAGCTTATAAGGACAAGGGGGACTTCATCCGGGTTATGGGATGGGCTGCTTTCCTTCCTTTATTAACGAGCCTGGCTCTCTTCCACGCGGGATGGTTGATTTACAGCGTGATCGTCTGGCAATGGCATTATGATTATGCCCTCTTTCTGTATGGCGTTCTCTGGTCTTATGCCTGCATAGCGTGGGGATTATGGAGCTTTATTGCTGTCCCCTTTCTTTATCGCAATCCCCTTTAGCCGGAGAGTTCCTCATGAAAAATACTAACACTAACGGATTGCTGATGCAGTTGGTGCTGGACCTGAAATCGGGATACCTCCGTCGCTGTGAATCTCTGGGGCTGGCCCGCGAGGAAATGCAGATGCTGATGGGGCTTTCCCTGGAGGAGTTGCATTACCTGTCCAACAGCGAGGTGTCGGTGGTTAACGTCAGTATTAACCACAGCAATCTGGTCAGCATGCTGCAGCGGGCCCGGCAGGAACAGAAGCGTCTGCAGCGAATCGATCGGGCGCTGGCCCTGGGCGGCTCCATTGAGCTGATGCAGACCTTCTTCGGGCTGGCGAGCACGGATATCGCCGCCCGGCGCCGTATCGCGGGCATCACTGTCAGGCCCGGACGGGGCTGTACGCTCAGTGATGAGGAAAATGCGGAAATCTGGCGTATCTGGCAGAAGAGTGGCGTCGAAGATGCTGAAAGTCCGGACGGACTGGATGTCATGATGCTGGCTGCCGAGCAACTGAACGTCTCGCTGACGTCGGTCTGGAATGCCGTAAAAGGCTGGCACAAAAGTCCCCGGGGGCGGGAGAAATCCCCGGTAAGGGCAGGTGCATGAAGTTGATCACGATCGGGCCCGGTTTGCGGGCCCTTCCCGGTATACCAGTCCGGTACTGTAAGAAGGCACGGCGACAGATTCAACTTTTCCGCTGCGGTACCCATAACTACAAACGGCTGGAGGACAGAGGATGCGGATATTTCAAAATTGATATCGGTCCGTTCTGGCGTCTGCTCAGCCGAAATAATGGCCGGACCTGGCTGTTACTGAGCCATGAGCGCTATAACCGCGAAATACGTAAATAGGACGGGGGAAAACTGAACAGTACTTTTATCCTGCACCTGTCAGTCGGGTGCAGTAATAAGCGTACTTATTCTGAATGTTGTGAACGGAATGGCTGCGAATGACCACAGAAGGATATATATAACCATGATGCCGGCTGACAGTCTGATTGCACATACGCTGGAGAAAATGAATGCCCGCCTGGCCACGAAACCTCTGCATGAGGATGGCCGGATACGCAGTGGTCTTCTGTATACCGGGAACGTCCATGATGCCATCCCGCGTCGGTTGCTTCTGGATACCCGACTGTCCCCGCTCGACAAGCTGGGCTGGATGATGATCCGCCTGTACGCGCAGAATAATGAGGGGGCCGTGTTCCCCACTTATGATGAGCTGCAGCTGCAGCTGGCGTCCCCGGGAAAGGGGAAAGCTTCCCGGGAGACGGTCAGCCGGGTGTTGCTGATGCTGCGAATAACCGGCTGGCTCAGCCTTTGTAAACGGGTACGCGACGAATATGGCCGTGTGCGGGGCAATATCTACGCTCAGCATGATGAGCCGTTAACGTTCCGTGATGCGGAGACCTTCGATCCACGTTTTCTGGATACGGTCGTCGATGCCTGCCGGAGCAAAAACAAAACAATTAGCCAGACCGCCAGGGAAATTCTTGAGGAGATCAAGTCCGATCCCACCATGCGTCATTACCGCAGCCATCTCTCCCTGCTGGAAACTCGTCTGGGCAGCCCACAGGACGGGCGGCAGATGGCAGCCCGGCAGGCAGTCAGGGAACAGAGTCCGGAAACCGAACCCTGTCTCCGGCAAATAAAAAACGGGCAAAAATCACCGGATTCGGAAGCCGAACTCAGTAAAAAACAGAGACAGGATGCACAGAGTTCGGATTCCGAACTGCCAGTAAAATCAGCAGGTTACCACAAAGTTCGGAAACCGAACCATTACGTACGTAGTATCACACAGAGTGTGAAAAAAAATACGTACGTTGCCGATGGCAATTTGCTCCCGGATATTCTGAACAGCATCGTTTCCGCTGAGGATCGGATGATGCTGAACGGCCAGCTGCAGGCGTTGCCTGAAGAGCAATCCCGGCAGATTTTGTCCAGCCTGAAAATCATGCTGGACCGCCGACAGGTGGCAAACCCTACCGGCTGGCTGCTGGCGATGATGAAAAAAGCCCGGGAGGGACAGCTGAATCTAAATCCTGGAACAGCCGTCGCAGAGGATAAACCGCAGCCACGCCCGGAGCAGCGACCATTTGTGCCAGCTTGTCAACCTGCGGGGCAACCAGTGACAGAGCAGCAGGCCCGTCAGTATGTGAGCCAGCTCCGGGCCAGACTTAAGACTGTGATTAAAAAGTGAACAGTGTTGGCAGTGCCAACAGTGATTAAAAAGTGAACAGTGTTGGCAGTGCCAACAGTGATTAAAAAGTGAACAGTGTTGGTAGTGCCAACAGTGATTAAAAAGTGAACAGTGTTGGCAGTGCCAACAGTGATTAAAAAGTGAACAGTGCTGGCAGTGCCAACAGTGATTAAAAAGTGAACAGTGTTGGCAGTGCCAACAGTGATTAAAAAGTGAACAGTGTTGGTAGTGCCAACAGTGATTAAAAAGTGAACAGTGTTGGCAGTGCCAACAGTGATTAAAAAGTGAACAGTGTTGGTAGTGCCAACAGTGATTAAAAAGTGAATAGTGTTGGTAGTGCCAACGGTGATTAAAAAATAGACAGCGCTGCCAGTGGCAACAGCGGTTAAAATGTGAGCAGCGTTGGCAGTGCCTGCAGTGATATCCCTCCTGAAATTTTATTCTGTCGGGATCTGGTTTCTGATTGTCCCGTCATACCCTGTCCGGGACTATTTCAAGCGGAAGTGCGTCCATCATTATTCACTTGAAAGGAAAAGGGGGGCCTGAATGGCTGACGAGAAAAACAGCGTTGAAAAGAAAACTGCACCGGTACCAAAACCCGGGGCGTTGCAGTCATCACTTTCCATGTTGTTGCATACCTGGTATGCAATTCGGCTCTGGGAAGGGCGCAGGCGCGATGACGACAACAGCCGCCATGAGATTATCAGTATGCCGCAGGTTATCTCCCGGGCAGGGATCGCGTTTCGCGATGCTGCTGCGGATAATCCCTATGCCGATGCGGTGCTGGTAAAAATGGAAGAGGCGATTAAAGCCGCGTCCGACAAAATTCAGGGGTATGTTTCTGTTCTCGACAGTACCCTGTCTGATATCCCCAAAGGCGTAACGCTCTCGGATGTGGAATCCAGCCAGCCCCTGAATATTCAGGTCTACAGCCGTTCTCCCCTCGGATACCGCTGCGTCTGGTTGCTGGTCGGCTATGATCAGCTGGCGATGAAAGCCTTCCAGGCATTCCATTACGGTCTTATCTCCCGCACTCAGCGTGATACCTGGCTTAATAATGGTGGTCACGCCATCCGTAAGGTTTATGGCGCCGTTCAGCATTACCGCACCGTTGCGGTTAACCGGAATGATATCCTGAACCTGACCGAACGGGGGCGAGAGGCGGTGCAGCTACTGGGCGAACCCGATCCCGATATTTTCTCCGGTAAAATACGTTCGTCGTTTTCTCCGCCGCTGGAAAAACGCTGAGGCAGACTATGCAACTTTATCAACTTTATCTGTGTGAAAAGCCCTCACAGGCAAAGGATATTGCCAGGGTGTTGGGCGTCAGCCGGCGTGGACAGGGATTTATTGGGGATGGCAATACCGTTGTGACCTGGGCCATTGGGCATCTGCTGGAGCAGGCCGATCCGGAATCGTACGGGGAGCAATTTGGTAAACCCTGGCGGGCAGACGTGCTGCCCGTCCAGCCGGAGCGCTGGAAGATGGTAGTAAAATCCCAGACCCGGGACCAGTTTACGGTTATCAGTAAACTGCTGAAGCAGGCCAGTGAGGTGGTGATTGCTACCGACGCTGACAGGGAGGGGGAAGTCATCGCCCGGGAGCTGCTGGAATACTGCCAGTACCATGGTCCTGTACGCCGCCTGTGGCTGTCGGCACTGGATGAAGCCAGCGTAAGGGAAGCGCTGGCCAATATTCTGCCCGGAGAAAAAACCGCCAGACTGTACGATGCCGGCAAGGGCCGAAGCCAGGCCGACTGGCTGATTGGTATGAACCTGACGCGCCTGTATACGCTGAAGGCCCGTGATGCCGGTATCTCAGAAGTATTGTCTGTCGGACGGGTACAGACGCCCACGCTTGCCATGGTGGTGAACCGCGATAACGAGATTGCCCGTTTTGTTCCGGTTCCCTGGTGGCAGGTGCAGGCCGTACTTGAGAAGGATGGGATTCGTTTCCATGCAACCTGGGTTCCTGTTACTCAGTACTGTGACGATGAAAAGCGTTGCATTAATAAACAGGCTGCACAGGCGGTTGCACAGCTGTGTCAGCAGCATAAAAGCGCCGCTGTACTGGAGGTCAGTCAGAAACGGGAGAAAATGCCTGCACCGCTGTGTTTCGATCTCGGAACGCTGCAGCAGATCTGTTCCCGGAAATTTGGGCTGGGTGCCCAGCAGGTACTCTCAATCGCCCAGTCGCTGTACGAGACGCACAAGGCGACGACCTATCCGCGCACCGATTGTGGTTACCTGCCAACATCCATGCAGCAGGAAATTCCTGAGGTATTGTCTGCCGTTGCTAAATCAGATCCGTCGATAGCGCCAGTGCTGGCACAACTGGACCGGGAATTTGTCTCGCGGGTCTGGAATGATAAAAAAATTACGGCGCACCATGCCATCATTCCCACCCGGCAGGCGTTTGATATTTCACGCCTGAGTGATGATGAGCTGAAGGTCTATCAGCTGATTCGTTTGCATTATCTGGCTCAGTTCCTGCCGTTGCAGGAGTCTGATGTTACCGATGCCTCATTCAATATTGGCGGACAGCTGTTCAGAACCCGCGGAAAAGTGAATGTGGTCACCGGCTGGAAAAGTCTGTTCCAGGCAGAAAAACCGGAAGACGGCGCTGAAGGTGAAGAGGAGCAGTCATTACTGCCACCACTGAGTAATGGCGACAGCTGTACGGTCAGTGGAGCCGTGGTGGATGATAAAGTCACCGCGCCGCCGAAACCGTTTACCGAGGGTACATTAATTGCGGCCATGAAGAACGCGGCCAGCCAGGTCAGCGATCCAAAGCTGAAAAAGGTGCTGCGTGATAACGCAGGGCTGGGTACGGAAGCGACCCGTGCCGGCGTACTGGAGACGCTGTTTAAACGTAACTACCTGGAGAAGAAGGGAAAATATATCCGTTCGACACAGCTGGCCCGGGAGCTTATTGCCGCATTGCCCGACACCCTGACCAGCCCGGGGATGACCGCCCTGTGGGAGCAGGCGCTGGACGATATCGCGCAGGGAAAAATGTCGCTGGACGTCTTCATGCAGAAGCAACAGCAGTGGACCCGCCACCTGATTGAAAAGGGACGCAGTCAGGGAATAAAAATCACGGCGCCGGTCACGCCGCCCTGCCCGGTCTGCAAGGGACCGACCCGTAAACGGAAAGGGAAAAACGGGGATTTCTGGGGATGCATTCGCTATCCGGACTGTAACGGCATTATCGGCGGGAAAAGTAAAAAAGCCGGTGCCCGTAAGAGAAAAGGCGCTACAGCAAAATCAGCAAAATCACCGGCGACCGGCAACTGATTCCATCTACACATTGTGAGCCAGTTCTGCTATGGTTGCCGGGCTTTGATGCAATGAGTACCCCGCTGGCCGAGGGGCTGCCGGTAAACTTATAACGGGGTTTATCGCTGGCCGGCCCGACAGTCGGTACCTGCACACTACCGGACTGTAAGACGCGAAACCTCCGTGAAAACCGCGCCAGGGAGAATATGGATACTCCCCGGAGAACAGAATAATGACCACGGGTTACGTACTGACCCCAGGGCGCTGGTAACAGCGCCTTTTTGTTATACGCTCCCCCTGAAGCAGGTTTACCTATAAATACAGTTAATTGCGATTATCTTTATCGGTTCTGGGTTGACATTTTTTAACGGCGGTTTAATTATGGCATGGCTGAACTGTCGTTTTTACGACCACTAATGTTCCTGTAGTCTGTGAGGAACGCCTTCGGGTGGCTACATAAACTCTCCCGTACCCTGAGAAGGGAGAGCACAGAGAATTCTGTGGGGAAACCTGCTCACCTTTGAAAGCAGATATCGCCAGTTTAGTTTAGGCGCGCTATGACGCGGCGATGAAGGTCATTTCACTCAACTTACCAGACTGTCAGAATACAGCTGATTCTGACTCCCCGACGGGAAAACAACCCCCGTCAGGGCTGATGTTTTCTCCGTCGTACCTCTTTTACCTCCATGGAGAAAACATCATGTCTGCTAACAACACTACTGCCAAAACTGAATACTTCAATCTGACCATTAAAGGCCTGGGGTATCTCAGTAATATCCGACAGGTTAACCATCAGAACGGCTCGTTTCTCAGTTGCGTCATTAATGCACTGAGTGGCCCGACTGATAACCCGTCGTATGTCCGTTTCGATGTCGTGGTTGCCGGTAAAGAGGCAACCAGCCTGATTGCCCGCTGCCATAAGGCCGTTGATGAGGACAAGAAGGTTTTGCTGGGATTCAATCTGAGTAATCCATCCACCGACATCTTTACGCTGAACAAAGGCGAGCATGCCGGCGAACAGCGTGTCAGCCTGAAAGCCCGCTTAATCAAAGTGGACTGGATCAAGATAGGCCAGGATATGGTTTTCAAAGCTGAATCGGACTCCGTGCCGCCCCAGACTGGTGCTGCTCAGCACGAATACGCTGAAAACTCTTTCTGAACCATTTTTACCTTCACCTCCCTGAACAGGCCTTCTCCGTCAGGGAGGCCTGTTTTCTTTTACAGGAAACAAATCATGAACAATTCTCAAGGCGTTCTGGCTGCAGCCGCTGGCTTTCACTTATCCCTGCAGGTGTTGAAAAACAATGCCGGCTATTACATTGGCACGATGAATCATCAGGGTCCTGTTTCCAGAGAATCGGAAGAATATTTCGATACCTTTGAACTGGCAGAGAAAGCGCTTGAATGCGGTGGCTGGACACAGCGCTGCCAGCCCTGGACATAAGGAGAAAAACATGGCTTCACGTGGCATTAACAAAGTTATCCTGGTTGGAAATCTCGGTCAGGACCCCGAAGTTCGGTATATGCCCAATAATGGCGGAGCGGTAACGACATTATCACTGGCAACATCGGAGCAGTGGCGCGATAAGCAGTCCGGTGAAATGAAAGAAGTGACTGAATGGCACCGGGTGGTGATATTCGGAAAGCTTGCTGAAATCGCCGGGGAATATCTGCGTAAGGGCTCTCAGGTATATATCGAGGGTCAGCTGCGTACCCGTAAATGGCAGGGGCAGGATGGCCAGGATCGTTACACCACCGAGGTGGTGGTTTCCGTGAATGGCGTCATGCAGATGCTGGGTAGCCGTTCGCAGACATCCTCCCGATCACAAACCGGGGGATGGGGCGAGCCTCAGCAGCCCTCTGCGCCGGCATACAGTGGACAGCCAGCTAAATCGCAACCCGCTAAAACCGCGCAGCCATCGGCAGGTAATGCTGCGGGTGAGCCCTTCGGTGATGATATCCCCTTTGTCGGGCGGGGCTATGGAACGGGTAAATCTGCCATATATGCGCTCTGATATTTAACGCCCGGGGCTGCTTTTTACGCCCCTGTTTTGTTTATGGTATGCTCTGTAGTAACAGTATGCCATAACTTCTTTTACTAACCGGAGGCTCCTATGGGAACTCTTTACGATAATGATTTCTACGGCTGGACTCAGGAGCAGGCCGATTTGTTGCGTTCCGGTCAGTTGTCAGAGCTGGACACACAGCATCTGCTGGAGGAAATTGAAGCGATGGGAAGAAGCGAACGTCGTGAACTGGAATCCCGCCTCAGGGTGTTGTTCATGCACCTGCTCAAGTGGCAGTATCAGTCCGAGCGCCAGAGCCGGAGCTGGAAACTGACTATTGAGGAGCAGCGTTTGCAGGTTGCTGAATTACTAGCGGAAAACCCCAGCCTCAGAAATCGTCTCCCGGGACTTACAGAAAGCGCCTGGCGTCTGGCCATTATTTCGGCTGAACGTGAAACCAATATCCGGCGTTCAGTTTTTCCGGCAACGTGCCCCTGGACATTTGAACAGGTGATGGATCCGGAATTCTGGCCTGACTGATTTACCGTTATACACAACCCTTAACGCTGACCTTCCGGTCGGCGTTTTTTTTCATTTATGGAAAATCAGTTGTTAATTGAGTGAATGCGGGGGGATTTCGCACAGTGAGGCCTGTTAATCACTGTAATGGAAATCCCACATGAAACTTCATTCCCGCTGTAAGACCCTTACCGCTGTTCTGCCGCTGCTTTTACTGGCCGGCTGCTCCTCTCCACCTCAGAAACTACAGCAGCGTGATGCAGCGGTGCTCACGCCTTCCGTGACTGTCACCCGCAATGTTCAGCCCGTCGCGCCTGATGAATATGCCCGGACGCCGGAGGTGGTGCGTTATGACCGTTATCTGCTGGTCAGCACGGCTCCGATGGTTGCCCAGCGCGATCCGCTGTCCCAGGTTATTGATATCCGTATTCCGTCATCCCTGCATCCGACCGTGGCGGATGCCCTGCGCTACGCGCTGAAGCAATCCGGTTACTCTCTCTGTGCTACGGGACCGGCAAACGGTGTTCTGTACCACCAGCCACTGCCGGCCGTGCAGTATCAGTTGGGGCCCATGCGCCTGCGCACCGCCCTGCAGGTGATGGCGGGCCCGGCCTGGCAGCTGGAGGTTGATGATGTTCAGCGCGTGGTCTGCCACAGCCTGCGCGACGGATATCAGTTACCGGCCAGCCAGTTACCGCCTGTCCGGACTCCCTGGCAGGCACCCGTCCCGGCTAAGGGAGGGTTTCTGAAAAAATGAGCGACAGGAACATCACTGAGTCTTTACACGTCGGGAAAAAGAGGCGTCTGCGTTCATGGTGGTCTGCTGTTGGCACCTGTCTTTGCCTGATGATGGCGGCGGCCGGTTTTGTGTTGTATGTACTCGTCAGCGGCGTGACTGATCTGGATATGCGCCTTTCACGTCTGGAAGCGCAGGACAATACCGGCACAACCAGCACGATGTTATCCACCCTTCAGTCGGAGGTCTCAACGCTGCAGGCCGGGTTGGCCGATAACCAGCAGCGTGTGGCCACACTGCAGAAAGACACTGAAGCCCGGACCAGGCCTTCGCAGGAACTGACCGCTCTGCAGGCCTCTGCCGCACGGCTGCAACAGGTGCAGCAGGAGATGGAGACCCGGCTGAGTGCGCTTGCTGAACAACTGAATGCCCTGAAAGCGGTACCGGCGGCTGTGACTCCGGCTCCGGGAAAAACACCGACAGAGATCAAAAAACAGTTACCCGTTAAACCCCGTTCAACTGTACGTCATGCGCCGTTTGTGCTGACCGGCGTGGAAAGACGAGGCGCGGAGTCGTGGGCGGCGGTGGCCCCCCGCGGTTACCACAGCCTGTCGCAGATAGCGCTTATCGGGGAAGGGGAAACCGTCTCCGGCTGGACGCTGGTGCGTGCCGGTTACAGCGAAGCGACTTTCCGTGTCAACGGGCGCCTGACTGCCCTTAAGGTGGAGTAAACCATCATGAAACTGAAACTGACCTTTCTGGCGCTGGTCATGCTGAGTTCGCAGGCTCAGGCGGCCACAGATACCTCCGTCGTTGAAAACTCGCAAACCACACAGAGCCAGACGCAATCCCTGCAGCAGAAAGCCGGCGAATGGGGGCTAAGCCCGGAGGATTACCAACGGTATCAGCAACTGATGAATGGCCCCAGGGGGATTCAGTCCCCGGGTCTGGATCCGCTGTCGGCGCTGGGGATTGAGGCCCGCACGCCGGCAGAGCGCCGTCAGTATGCGGAAAAATGGGTTAAAGAGGAGTTTGTCCGTACGCAAAAAGAACTGGATTTCCAGTGGGAAATCAATGCCGCCTGGCAACGGCTTTATCCGGACAGACTGCCGGTGAATCTGGGGAATGCTGCCGGTGTTGCCCGGGATGCCGGGGGGCGTCTGGCGTTGTTCGTTAAGTCGAAGGACTGTCCGACCTGCGATGCGCGGCTGTCTGCGGTGCTCAGTGACAATCGTCCGGTTGATATTTACCTGGTCGACAGCGAGGGGAGTGACGATAAGTTACGCCAGTGGGCTCGCGCTCACCGTATCCCGGCGGAAAAAGTCCGTTCCCGGCAGGTTACGCTGAATCATGACGGTGGGCGCTGGTTGCGCTTTGGTGATGGCAAAATGCCGGTATTGCTGCAACAGGGGGAAAAAGGATGGCATATCGCCGCGTTCTGATCGCCCTGATGCTGGTCTTGTCGGGAAACGGCAGTGCATCTGCTGCGGGTGAGGCTGTACCGGAAGGGTATATCCGGGTGGCCGTTGCGCACGGGATACCGCCGGAAGCGCTCTATGCTGTCTCGTTGACGGAAACCGCTATGGCGCCACGATCGATTGCTGCGGTAGTCAGGCAGCAGACAAATCTGCCGGTGGTGAGCCGTCCCTGGCCGTGGACGATTAACGTGGCGGGTAAGGGATACCGCTACGCCAGCCGACTGGAGGCCTGGCGGGCGCTGCAGGTGTTCATAAAGCGTTACCCCCTGAAACGTATTGATGTCGGTCTGGCTCAGGTAAACCTGGGCTGGAACGGGCATCTGTTTGCGTCCACCTGGGAGGCGTTTGACCCGTACACCAATCTCAATGCCGCAGCCACCATTCTGCGCGAGTGCCAGGAGCGTAAGCCGGGTAGCTGGCTGGATGCGGCCGGTTGTTATCACCATCCGGCGGGTGGGCAGGCTGCAGCACGATACAAAACTATCGTGAAACGTCATCTTGTCCGTCTCAGCGGCACGACCCGCCAGCCCCCTTTGTTGCCGCCTTCTTTATTACCTCAGACAGTGGCAGCCATTGCCCCTGAACCTGGTTTTATCTGGACTGAGCCCGGGAGTGAACCCTGATGAAAAAACGGTTTTTAATGATGTGTCTTTTTCTGCCCCTGACGGGCCATGCCGGACTGAACGTCCTCGCTGACCTCGGCGGGGAGGATGCCACGCCTTATTTTGATGGCATTAATAAACAACCCGGCCTGCCGGAGGCGTCGCCGGCAACCACACAACCGCTAGTTTCTGCGATGGCAGCGATGTTTCCGATCAGCACGCCGGAGATGACGCCGGGGGCGGTGGAGGATCGTCCGCTGCAGTTGCCGGGCATTGGTGCGCTTTTCCTTATCGGTGATGACGCACAGTCGCGGTACTGGCTGGCGGAGAATGCGCAGGCGCTAATTGCCCGGCATGCGGCAGGTCTGATTGTCAGTGTTGACAGCACGTCGGCTGTTGAGTCGTTGCGGGATCTGGCTCCCGGTGTTCCGATGGTGCCGGCATCCGGCTCTGAGCTGGCCCGCCGTCTGCAGTTACGGCATTACCCGGTGCTGATCACCGACACCGGATTGTCCCGACAGGTACGGCCGTGATGAGCGCACTGGACAACCCGTGGGTGGCCCTGCTTCTGTCGGGGCTGTTTATCGTGATGACTCTGCTTTTTGGTTTTTGTCAGTGGGAGGATAAACAACCCGGCCTGTCGGAGGCGTTGTCAGCAACCATACAGCCGCTAGTTTCTGCGATAGCGATGTTTCCGATCAGCACGCCGGAGATGACGCCGGGGGCGGTGGAGGATCGTCCGCTGCAGTTGCCGGGCATTGGTGCGCTTTTCCTTATCGGTGACGACGTACAGTCGCGTGTGTGGCTGGCAGAGAATGCAAAGGCGCTGACGACCCGGCATGCGGCAGGTCTGATTGTCAGTGTTGACAGCGCGTCGGCTGTTGAGTCGTTGCGGGATCTGGCTCCCGGTGTTCCGATGGTGCCGGCATCCGGCTCTGAGCTGGCCCGCCGTCTGCAGTTACGGCATTACCCGGTGCTGATCACCGATACCGGATTGTCCCGACAGGTACAGCCGTGATGAGCGCACTGCAACTGAGTGCTGCGCTGATGGTCAACCCATTGCCAGCCCTGCTTCTGGCGGCGCTGTTTATCGTGGTGATGCTGCGTCTGAGCTTTCGCCAGCGGGAGAAAGCCAGCGTTCGTCGCCACCGTCGCTATCAGGCTGCGGCGGCACGGGTGCTGGAAAAACTGGGCACTCTGCCGGGGGACGGCCAGCGTATGCGGTACCTGCGCAAAATTAACCCTTATGTATTTGAGGAATTGCTGTTGCTGGCGCTGGAGCATCAGGGGCTGAGGGTTGTGCGTAATACCTCTTACAGCGGCGATGGTGGTATCGACGGGCAGGTCATTATCGATAACCAGTACTGGCTGATTCAGGCCAAACGTTACCGCTACGCCATCAACCCAGCCCATGTCCGGGATTTTGATACATCGCTGCAGCGCCGGGCGTCCCCGGGATTATTTATTCATACCGGCCGTACCGGCCCTAAAAGTCGTGCTTTCTGCTCAACGTCACCCTGTATGCACATTGTCAGCGGCCAGCGATTGCTGGATCTGCTGGCGTGCAAACCGGAGTGGTGTGCAGGCCTGCGCGGCATTCCTTCCGTTCTGATTAAGGAGTCTGTGTGATGCGATTTTTTTCATTATGGACACTGAGTGTGTGGGTCATTCGCCTGCTCCGGGAGATTTTTATCTGGCCGTCCCTTCTTTTGGGCGCAGTGATACTAGCAGCCCTGCTCCACCAGTATGTGGTTTACGAGGATATCCCGGAGATTCGTGTACTGTTGACGCTTCTCCTGCCATCTGGCCTGGTACAGCGTAACCCGGGCCGCTGCCCGTACCGAAAGCGGAGAAAGTCGCAGTGCTATTACACGCTGGCCGGAGGATACGCCGGGCGGAAAGGAGGAGCCTCATGAGTAACCGCTATGTCATTGAAGCGCTGCTGCGGCCTGCTGTTGAACTGAATACTGCTGTCGTTGCGGGCGTCGCTGCGTTTGTCTGCATCAGGGCACCGTGGGCTGTAGCATTGGCCCCTTCCGTCAGCTATGTCACTGCGGCCGGATTTGGTGTTCTGGCCGCAGCCCGGCTCCGTCAGGGTACGCAGATCATCCGCTACCGGCGCAACCTGACCCGTCTGCCCCGCTATGTTATGAGGACAAAACAGATCCCGGTCAGCCGGCACCGTCTGTTTCTGGGACGGGGATTTCGCTGGACACAGAAGCACACCCAGCGGCTGCAGGACACGCTGCGCCCTGAGGTGGCGAAGTACCTGCAGCCCGGGCGGCTTTATCGGGCCGCCCGGTGGCTGGAGTTGAAAACGGACCAGACGGTGCCCGGGGTGCGAAAACTGCTCAGCCGGGATTCCCCACTGAACCCCGTCAGGCCACTGCCACCGGTGGGGGGCAATCCAGTACTGCATGGCGTGGAGCCTGACGAAGTGGATGTCAGTCTGGCGCTGGGTGAGCGTGTTGGCCATACAATCGTGTATGGCACCACCCGCGTGGGAAAGACCCGCCTGGCGGAGCTGTTGATCACTCAGGATATCCGCCGCGGTGAGGTGACCATCATATTCGATCCCAAAGGCGATGCTGATTTGATGAAGCGGGTCTGGGCGGAGGCACACCGTGCCGGCCGCGGTGATGAACTGTATATTTTTCACCTGGGCTGGCCGGAGATTTCCGCTCGCTATAACGCCGTTGGCCGTTTTGGCCGTGTGTCAGAGGTGGCATCGCGTGTGGCCGGCCAGCTGTCAGGGGAAGGAAACAGCGCCGCATTCCGGGAATTTGCCTGGCGTTTTATCAATATCATCGCCCGGGCCCTGGTGGCGCTGGGCGAACGCCCGGATTACACCCTTATTATGCGCTATGTAAATAATATCGCTGATCTGTATATCCGCTACGCAGAGAAGATTATACATGAGCAGTTGCCGTCGCTGCAGACACAGATTGAGAACAATGCGCAGGTGCTCGGGGAAGACGATGTTCCGCGTAATATGCAGGGGCAGCCTGACGCAGTACGAATCTGGTCCATTGAGGTGGCGCTGAGTTCAGAGGAAGGGAAGCAGCTGTATGATCCTATTCTCGACGGACTGCGTAGCGCGGTTCGCTATGACCGCACCTACTTTGACAAAATCGTGGCATCGCTGCTGCCACTGCTGGAGAAACTGACCACGGGCAAGACCGCTGAACTGCTGGCGCCGGACTATCTGGATATGGAGGATATGCGCCCAATATTCGACTGGGAGCAGGTGATCCGTAAAAAAGCCGTGGTGTATATCGGCCTGGATGCGCTCAGCGACAGTGAAGTGGCCAGTGCGGTGGGGAACTCCATGTTCGCCGATCTGGTGAGTGTCGCCGGTCACATTTACAAACACGGTATCACCGCCGGTCTGCCGGGCGCCAGGGAGGAGAAAATACCGGTAAACCTGCACTGTGACGAGTTTAATGAGCTGATGGGGGATGAGTTTATTCCGCTCATCAACAAAGGGGGCGGTGCCGGTATGCAGGTTACCGCCTATACCCAGACATCGTCGGATATTGAGGCCCGTATCGGCAATGCGGCCAAAACGGCGCAGGTTCAGGGTAACTTCAATAACCTGATTATGCTGCGCGTCAGGGAAAACCGAACCGCCGAGCTGCTGACCACGCAGCTGCCCCAGGTGGAGATCTACACCAAAACCCTGGTGTCCGGTCATCAGGACACCGCCGATGTCAGTGCCGGACAGGACTTTACATCGAGTACTCAGGACCGCGTGGGAACGGTTAAGGTGCCGCTGCTGGAGCCGGCCGATATCGTCACCCTGCCGAAAGGCCAGGCATTTGCGCTAATAGAAGGCGGTCAGTTATGGAAAATACGGATGCCGCTGCCGGCGGGTGATGTCGATGATGTTCACATGCCGGAAAACATCGAAAAGATAGCGGAGGTGATGCGGCGCAACTATCACAGTGGAGAAGGGTGGTGGAATGACACGTCGGTGAACGTCCGGGCCGGGGCCGGAGGTGAACATGGCTGAACCTTCGCGTAACAGCCAGGCGCAACCCCGACAGGAGAGAGAAAAAGCGCATGGCCTGCTGTATAACCTGCTCTGGGGCTGGCCATGGGCGCTGTTCGGTATGCTGCTGGGGTCACTGATGCTGAGCCTGCTGATGGAATATATCGGGATCGCCTTTTTCTGGCCGGAAGCTGGCGCGGCACATAGCGAGGCGGTGATGAACACTGAACTGGGCTGGCTGTCCACGGAGTTCACCCGCAGCCTGCTGATGTCAGAGCCATCGCTCACAGTCGTCAACTGGGTGACGGCCGCATACCAGTGGTTGTTTGTGGACAGTGGTTTTACGGGCTGGATACAGCAGCAGTATGCGCTGCAGATGGGCAGCGATAATGAACTGACCCGCCAGCTGAGCGGCTGGGGTGAATGGCTCGCCGGGTATCTGCATGAATATCTGATGGCCACGGTGTGGGTAACGATAATTACCCTGATCCGGGTGACGATTCTGGTGCTGTCATTGCCGCTGTTTGTCATGGTAGTGATGGTTGCGCTGGTCGAGGGGCTGGGGCGGCGTGACCTGCGGCGCTATGGTGCCGGCTATGAGAGTTCGTTTGTCTATCATCATGCCAAAAAGATGGTGAAGCCGGCGGTGGTGGTGCCGGTGATGCTGTATCTCTCCTGGCCAGCGGCAGTGTATCCCAACCTGTTGCTGTTACCGGCTGCGATTCTGCTGGGAACGGCGATTACGGTGACTACAGCATCGTTTAAAAAGTACCTGTAAGTATAAGCTGGACGGAGGCGTACAAAACTTGCTTTTGTGTGCCTCCGTCAGCAGACAAGCCCTGTAACAACGGTTACTGGCGCGTCAGTCGCTTTCAAATTTCTTCAGAGACAAACTCACTTTTAATTTTCATCATCGCAAAAAGAGTTTATCGCTGACCGTTCTTCCTGTCCTGCGCATTCTGTACGCACCTTTTAACCCTTGTGGAGGTGTGTATGAACCCATCCTGTCCGGTCCGGAGCCCAGGTGCCCGCATTCCGGGCATCACCGGCCTGCTGCTGCTGGCCGCTTTATCTGTATCAACGTCAACCCGGGCTGCCGAGAAAGATGAACTGGCCTCGGTCCTGCGTCAGCTGGACCAGGTGCAGGCAGCGCTGGAACGGGCCCGCGTCGCTGCCGCTCAGGCCGATCCGGCAGCGCGTGGGCGCTTTTTCTTTGACTACCGCCAGGCGACATCAGACCTGAACACGATTCGGGGCGGTGTTGAGCGCTATCTGGAACCCTCCCGGGCGCAGCCCCGGTCATTGCATATCGGCGGTGATTACCGCCGGGAGCGTCCCTGATGAATGCTAATCAGTCCGCAGCATTTAAAGCCGGCTCAGGAAACATCGACATCAGCATTCTGCACCTGTCCTGTATCGGTGCACTGCTGGCATTTTTGTTCCTTTGGGCTGCATGGGCACTGGTGGATGTCTGGACTGGCTGGAGTCATGAAAGGGTCCGTTCTGCTGCGCTGGGACGTTTTGCTATTCGCTCTGTGTTGCTACTTGTTGTCAGCATCTGGATGTTTGCCAGCTGAAAAATCAAAACAGTTTATTAATCTTTAGGAGAAAAAATGAAACCTTTTCATTGTGTTATTGCTCACCTGAATCACGGTATCAGGTGTATTACGGCCCGGATCATGTCCCTGGCTCTGCTTGCCTGGCTGACCTGTCAGCCAGCGCTGGCCGATTTGCCAACCGTTGAGCCTCCCGAGTCCGGTGGTGGTAGTGGACTGACAGGCCAGATCAAAGGATATCTTCAGGATGGAGTTTTAATCGGTGGCCTGGTTATTGCTGCAATCGCGTTTACGATGGTAGCTGTTTCAGCCGTTCACACGTTTACCGAGGTGCGGAATGAAAAAGCCACCTGGACTAAATTCGGCTCGATTGTAGTTGTCGGAGCGGTACTTCTTGTCGTGGTGATTTGGCTGCTGGGCAAAGCTGCCGGCATTATTCTCTGAGGCCACCTTATGCAGCAGACCATTCGCTTTCTGCCCGATCGACTTAACAGCGAGCCCGTAGTGTTTCGCGGGTTTACCACCCCGGAGCTGGGCCTGGCTGCACTGACCGGTGCAGTAGCCGGTCTGCTCCTCTCGTTACCTTTTATTCCTGTCGCCGGCTGGGTCATTGTACCCACCGGCATATTGCTGACACCGCTGCCGCTCATCGCGTTTGGCGGACAATGGCTTAGCCGTATCAAGCGAGGTAAGCCGGAAGCATGGATTTGGCAGCGACTGGAGGTATTCAAACGACGCCATGGCCTGGGCAACCTTTCCCTGATAGTAGATGCCCGGGGATGGTCCCTGAAACGTACCGGGAGACAAAAATGAGCCGTTTTCGTCATGCGGTTAAAAACCGGGACCAGCACATCCTGACGCTGCGCATTGCCTGCGGCGTGCTGATTCTTTTTATCCTAATAACAAGCGCGGGCTGGATGCTGGCCCCCCGCAGCCTGACCATTCATAACCCGCCGGATTTACGCAGCGGTAGCACCCGCCCCTGGTGGGAAGTGCCGGCACCGTCCGTTTACAGCTTCGCGTTCTATATCTTCCAGCAGCTCAATGCCTGGCCGAAGAACGGCGATGTGGACTATCCGGCAAAAATTAATGCGCTGTCTCCATACCTCACACCAACCTGTCGAAGCTTTCTGGAAGCTGATGTGAAAAAGCGTGGCAGTGAGCTGCTGAATCGCGTGCGTGTGGTGTATGAAATTCCTGGGCGGGGTTACAAGACGAAAAGTGTGAGTGTAATTGACCGTGATCATTGGGTGGTACGTCTCGATCTGGTGGCTGATGAATATTTCAATGCTGAACCAGTCAAGCGTGCTCTGGTTCGCTATCCGCTGAAGGTAGTGAGATGGGATGGTGATGCTGAGCGTAACCCGTTCGGACTGGCGCTCGACTGTTATGACGGTATTCCTCAACGCCTGGAAGCGGCGCCGCCGGCCCCGGCCTCGAAAAAATCAGGAGTATTCCAGTGATGATGACCCGAAATGATGCCCGCGCCGGGCTGATGGCGCCGTCTCTGTCACTGATGCCAGCGGCTGCGCTGGTTTCACCGGCTCAGGCCGACGAACTGATGAAATGGGAGCGTATTCCACTACAAATACCGCTGAAGGTGGGACAGGAGCGGGTGGTGTTCGTGGACAAAAATGTGCGGGTGGGTTTTCCGCCGGCACTGAACGGAAAATTGCGGGTGCAGAGCACCGGGGGCGCCGTGTATCTGAAGGCCGACGGTAACTTTCCGCAGACCCGGCTTCAGCTGCAGGATGTGGAGAGTGGCGAGGTGATTCTGCTCGATGTCACCGCCGGCGAAAAGGGGCCGGCCGAGCCTGTCCGTCTGGTTTACAGCGGCGATGTGACAACGCTCAACAGTGCTAACAGTGCAGACGCGACCGGTCAGCCGAAGCATACAGCGCCCGGCAGAGATGATGGCACGCAGGCAAAGCGCAAAAAGGTGCAATACAGTGCACCTGTCCCAGTATTGCTCACCCGCTATGCGGCACAGAGCCTGTATGCGCCGCTGCGTACCATTGAAGCCGTCCCCGGGATTCGTCCGGTAAACCCACATCTGCCGGCACGCATCACCACCCTGTATCCTTCTGAGCCGGTGCGGGCAACACCGCTGTCCGCATGGGGAGTGGCGAACCGGGCCGTGGTGGCCATTCGCCTGCAGAACACCGCCAGCCGCAAAATCACTCTCGATCCCCGTGTCCTGCAGGGGCAGTTTACCGCCGCGACCTTCCAGCATCGCTGGCTGGGGCCCGCTGGTACGCCGGAAGACACCACCACGGTTTATATCGTGACGGGGCCCCGACCAGAGCAGGCGTTTATCGCGGAACCGTCTGCCGTTCGTAAGGCTGTCCGTACGGTTAAGAAGGAGGCGGGCCATGCAGATTAAATCCAATACCGTGGTGAAGTTTATTGTTCCGGCAGTGATAGTCGCCGGACTGGTGGTGGGCCTGAAAAGCTGTAAGGAGGAAAAGCCGAAGGAGAGCGCGCCGGCCGATGTGACCACCGCGCTGAAAAATCTGTCGCCGGATGAGCTGAAGGCTCTTGGCGTGGAAGGCGACACGCCGGAAGACACCCTGCGTACGCTGATTGGCCGACTGAACGACGTTCGCGATCGTCAGAAAATACTGGATAAGCAGAATGCCGACTTACTGAAAGAGAATGAGCAGTTGCGTAAACACGGCACTAACATATCCGGTCAGGTTGACCAGGCAGTACAGGGGTTGCGTAGCGACTATGACAAACGTCAGCAGCAACTACAGGATGAACAGACCAGCCTGCTGGCAAAAGTACAGGCGCTGTCTGAGCAACTGAAAACCACCGGTTCAGCGGGTGGAAAACAGGGCTCCGACAGCGATATCCCGCTTGGGCTGGGGCTAGATGGTCTCGGGGGGAACCCCGGCAGCAGCGCCACCCGGGGCAATGACGGTCTGATGTGGGTCACGCCGACCGATCAGAAAGAGCCCGATCCGCGTGATGCGGCCCAGGGTAAGGCACCGACGTTTCCGACGTCATTCCTGGATGACAATCCTCTGACCCGGCAGAAAGCTGCTTATGAACAGCAGGTCAAGGGTTACACGAATGAGAAAGGTGCGCAGGACAGCGCTGAACCTGCCTATACCCTGCCGGAAAACTCCACGTTGGTGGGCAGCCGGGCGATGACAGCGTTGTTGGGGCGAATCCCAATCAATGGCACTGTGACCGATCCATATCCGTTCAAGGTTTTGATAGGTAAGGATAATCTTACAGCTAATGGTATCGAGCTGCCTGACGTTGAGGGCGCGATTGTATCCGGCAGCGCCACTGGCGACTGGACACTATCCTGTGTGCGGGGCCAGGTTAACAGCATTACCTTTGTTTTTGCAGATGGCACTGTCCGTACCGTTCCCCAACCTGCCAGCGGGAAAAATACCGGTAACGGCAATACACAGAATAAAACCGGTACCGATGGCGGCATCGGCTGGATTTCCGATAATGCCGGTATTCCCTGTATCAGCGGTGAGCGCAAATCCAATGCATCCACCTATTTGCCCACTTTGTTCGGCCTGTCCGCCGCCAGTGCGGCAGGCGATGCCCTGAGCGAGGGACAGTACACCACGCAGAATAACGTTAACGGCATTTCCTCCACGCTGACCGGCAGCGCCGGCCAGGCAGCGCTGGGTAAAGCCCTGTCCGGTGGCATGGGGGAAACCGCTGACTGGGTGAAACAGCGTTACGGACAGACATTTGACGCCATCTACGTCCCACCGGGCATGACACTGGCCGTACACATTACCCGCCAGCTGGCAATAGATTACGAAGACAAGGGCCGTAAGGTTCGCTACGACTTCACCCTGCCGGGTGGCGTCAGCGATAACGGCGGTCTGGACTGAAGAGGAAACAAATGAATCTGAAACCGATCATTATGGTATTCACAGGAGCGCTGCTGGTCAGCGGTTGTTCGACGACGAAAGAAGAGATGCTGCCCGCCGGAGACCATTCCATGCTGGAGCTGTGGAACGGTGCTGACGGCGGAGGAAGTACCGCCCGTCAGGCGGCTGCACGGGAATCCCTGCACCGGCCGTTGACCGATAGTGAACATCAGGCGGCTGCACAGGACGATCGCAGTTACAGTCGCACTCAGGAGACAGAAATCACGCAGCAGTTCCCGCGTCTGCCGAACCCCGATATGGTGATGTACCTGTATCCTCACCTGGCCGGCGGCAACACGCCGGTTCCAGGATACAGCACGGTGTTTCCGTTTTACAGTCAGACGCAGTATGCGATGCCTGGTGAACGTACGGAGGCCCTGTAATGTTTTCGCTGTTTAAAAAAACGTCTTTGCCCCGGGCTGAAGCCACTGCCGGTGAATCCGAATCCAGGCTCGCCATCAATGGCCGTGAGCCGCTGACGCGCCCGGGGTGCATGACCCACCAGGATGAAACCCGGGTTTATCATGCCAACCCCTCCATCATTGATTTTCTGCCCTGGGTGGAGTTTCTGGACGAGGAGCAGTGTCTGCTGCTCGATGATGGCGTCTCCGTGGGCGCCGTCTACGATGTCACGCCGGTGGCCACCGAAGGGCGTACCGATGAACGCCTGGAACAGATACGCGATACGGTGGAGGATGCGCTGCAGGACAGCTTTGACGAATATGACGAAAATCCCTGGGTGGTGCAATTTTTCTGCCAGGACGAGGAGGATGCGGATGCGTATCTCGATCATCTGCGCAGCTATGTGAAGCCGCATGCGCAGCGCACCGCCTTTACGGAGGCCTGGCTGGGCGAGATGGAACGGCATATCCGCAGTATCTCACAGCCACAGGGGCTGTTTACCGACGCGATAGTCACCGGTCAGCCGTGGCGGGGGCAACAGCGCCGCACCCGAATGGTTGTGTACCGCTGGCTCGGAAAATCCGCTGCCCGTGACCCGATGCCGCCGGTGGCCATGCTCAATCAGGCCTGTGAGCGGGTGGTCAGTGCGCTGGGCGGTACCGGTATCCGCTGCTCCCGCCAGAACGGCCTGCAGGTGCACAGCTGGCTGCTGCGCCTGTTTAATCCGGCACCGGACTGGGTTGATAAAACCACCCTGTATCGTCAGGCGGCCTATGTGGTCCCCGGGGATGCACCGGACGGGGAAATGCCGGTGCGTAATGATTTTGCGGAAACGCTGTGGTTCACGCCGCCGGTTTCCGACCCGGAGAATGGTGTGTGGTGGATCGATAACAAACCCCACTGTGCGGTGCCGGTTGAGCGGCTGCGCACGCCGCCGGTACCGGGAGCGATCACAGGGGAAATGCCGCGGGGTGAGAAGAAAATCAACGCCCTGATGGATATGTTCCCGGCAGGGACGATGATGTGCATGACCGTTGTTGTTCAGCCCCAGGACCGTCTGGAAGAGACGTTTAACCGGCTGGCCAAAAACGCGATAGGGGAAAATACTGAATCCGGCCGCGTTCGTCAGGACGTGAATACGGTGAAGGAGTACCTGGGGAATCGTCACAAGCTGTACCGGGCCGGCATCACGTTTCTGCTGCGTGGCGATGATCCGGAGAGCCTGAAACGTAAGCGGCTTGATTTGACCACCGTGCTGCTGGGCGCCGGCTTGCAGCCGGTTCGCCCGGAGTTCGAGGTGGGGCCGCTTAATGCGTGGCTGCGTGCATTACCGATGTGCTTCGATCCGGATACCGACAAAAAACACTGGTACACCCGCCTGACCTGGGTACAGCACATTGCCGGCCTGCTGCCGGTGACCGGCCGTGAAACCGGCACCGGCAATCCGGGGCTGAGCTTCTTCAACCGTGGCGGGGATATCCTGACCTTTGACCCGCTCAACCGGCAGGACCGGACACAGAACGCACACCTGCTGCTGTTCGGCCCGACCGGCGCCGGCAAATCCGCCACGCTGTGCACCATGTTTTCGCAGGTAATGGCGGTTCACCGCCCGCGCCTGTTTATCGCCGAAGCCGGCAACTCCTTTGGCCTGCAGGCTGACTATTTTGAAAGTCTGGGCCTGACGGTTAATAAAATCAGTATCAAACCCGGCAGCGGCGTCAGTCTGCCGCCGTTCGCGGATGCGCACCGGCTGGTTGAGGAAGGGATTGCGGTTGCCGTGGATGAAGCGGACCTGCCGGACATTGATGACGATACTGGCGAGGAAAATGAAGACAAGCGGGATATCCTGGGCGAGATGGAAATCTCGGCCCGTATGATGATCACCGGCGGCGATCCGAAAGAAGAGGCTGACCTGAAACGCGCCGATCGCGCGATGATCCGTGAAGCACTGCTGATGGCCGCACACACATCTTACAACGAAAACCGGCAGATGCTGCCCTCTGATTTACAGGCGGCACTGAACGCCATTGCGGCCAGTGAAGGCGAGGAGGGAGGTACCGTTCGTAATGCGCAGCGCCGGGCGAAGGCCGCGGAGATGGCGGAGGCGCTGGGCATGTTCACCCAGCCCGGCAGCTTTGAGGCGGAGCTGTTTAACCGTGAAGGCGAGCTGTGGCCGGAAGCGGATGTGACGCTGATTGACCTGGGGCACCTGGCCCGTGAGGGTTACGAAGCGCAGATGGCGCTGACCATGGTCTCGATGACCAACATGATTAATAACATCGCGGAGCGTGACCAGTATCTCGGCCGCGATATCGTGTTTGCTGTTGATGAGGCACACATCGTGACCGTCAACCCGTTGCTGTCGCCGTACATGACAAAAGTGGTCAAGATGTGGCGTAAGCTGGGTGCCTGGTTGTGGCTGGCCACCCAGAACCTGAAGGACTACCCGGATATTGCCGAGAAAATGCTGAATATGGCGGAGTGGTGGATTTGCCTCACTATGCCACCAGAAGAGGTGAAAGATATCAGCAGATTCCGTGCACTTACACCTGAACAGGAGGCGGTGCTGCTGTCGGCCCGTAAACTATCCGGCTGCTATACGGAAGGGGTGGTGCTGGCCAAACGCATTGAGGCGCTATTCCGGGCGGTGCCGCCGAGCCTTTACCTTGCCTTGGGTATGACAGAGAAAGACGAGAAGGCAGAACGCCGGAAGCTGATGCGGGAGCATAATTGCAGTGAGCTGGAAGCGGCTAAATGGGTGGCGCGCAAGCTTGACCGGTTGCGCGGTCTCGATTGCGGTGGTGCAGAAAGGAGCGCAGCATGTTAACTCTCAGATATCCGACTCCACAGGCGTTCATTTTTACAGAGGATCAGCCGCATAACGTTTTTACACTGCCATTACAGAGTGAACCACGCATATCGGCAGAAACACAGGCGAACCTTCGTAAATTAAATAGGTATATTCGGCAAAGGCTTGCAGATCCGGTAACGGTTATCTGCCATCCCCATCGGGTCGGGTTAAGCAGCTGCGTGGCCGTAACAGTTGAAGGAAGGCTGCGCAGGACGGTAAATATCCTTATCAACGTCAGCGGCCAGGAAAGCTGGCCAACGGATGAGGAATATGAGCATCCCCGCTGGTATATCACCGTGACGGATACGGCCGATATGCTCTATCTGGTGCTGTGGTTGAATGGTGTGGTAGTGCATTAAGAGAGGGCGGCGTAAGAGAACTGAGCCGAAATCTGCTTCAGCTTTTGAACTGATAATGGAAACGTAACTAAGGCCGGAGAGGTACCACTTTCCGGCCTTTAACATAACAGATGAAAGAAGCCGATCTGCTGTTTGACTCGTTTTATCAGTCTTTTTGAATAATCAATTGTGCGTAAGTTCTGGCAGGATTTGACATGTCTGCTTGATCGGTTTGCTGTACGATCTTCCAGCCTTTGCTGGCCAGTTCTGGAATCGTGCCGGAAAGATTTTCGCCACAGTTGAATACCGTTTTATCTGTCAAAGCAGCGTTGGCTGCTGTGTTTGTAACTGGCTGGGAGTGGCATACATGGGCCTGTCCCGCCAGTGATGGTCCTGCAATAAGCAGGCAACCCATTGCAAACAGATATTTTTTTAACTTCATTAAAATGTCCTCTTGTCGTGTTATCAGACCACGTTGTTGTACGTTTTTTCTTGTTATCTCTCTGTTAAACAACTCGTTAGAGTTAATACCCGTATTTACTAGATGGGTATTGGGACGATATCAACTTTAACAGCGTTAATGAATTAACTTTTATCCACGGATTTTTAGTTTATTGCAGCTTTCCTGAAAGCCGGGGAGCACGCTGTCAGGCGATTTGGTCTGATGGAGTCTCTCAATGAAATTACGTCATTTTATCTTTCTGTCGGCGCTTCTGCCGACGACGGTGCTGGCGGGCACGGTGCTTTATACCGACAGCCAGCATTTACCTGAAAATCTTTCCCCGGATGTCGTAGTTGTTTTGCTGGATGAGCCTGAGCGCCTGCAGTTGAAAATGTTTGGTCAGCTTTCGGCTGACCCGGAGCTGGCAACATTGCAGGCAAAACAGGTGATGTCCTCCCCCCAGTGGCAACAAAAACAGCAGCAGTTGGTCACGGCATATCGCCAGGTAGTGCATGCACGGGAACTCGGCATCCGCAAGGTGCCCGCTGTCGTTTTTAACGATCGGGATGTAGTTTACGGCACTACCGATGTGGTACGGGCTACAGAGCTGCGTCAGCAGGCAGGAGGTGGACAGTGAATCACCCCCCTTCCCGGCTCAGGAAAACGCTTTGCTCTGCCGCTGTCGCCGCCGTTCTGGTCACTGCATCAATACCTGCAGCATTTGCCGCGTTAAATACAGCACAGATAGTGGCCAGTGCCGTTTCTCAGGACTGTATTAGTTGGCGGGTGAGCGGTATCTGCTACTGGCTGTTCTGTACGCCGTTTGGTTGTACCGTCAAAACGTCCGTAAAAGTTACCCACTATATCCCTGAAGCAGTAGTGTCCACCTATGTGGCTCCGGGTGGTAATCCCTGGGCTGAAATGGCTTTTGTCAGCCAGGCATCCGGAGGGCTGGAGAATGCCATCACCAGCGGCCTGTCCGGAGTCTCTGCCGGCGGTGCGAATCCGGCGGATATGAAGAACCCGGGGCAGCGCCATTCCAGCATCCGTTTCAAGTACGCAGACGCCATCGGACATCCCTCTACCTCCATTATCGGTGGCAGCATTTCCGGTTACTCCTGCGACAGCGCCGCCACTCCCTTGATGCCGTATTTCCTCAGCACACTGGATTCTGTTGCCTGGAGAACAGGCGTGCCTGAATCGCTGTATCCCGAGGCACTGGTTCCTGGCCTGAGGGAAATAGGCAACCAGGTTGCCGGCAATATGTGGGGCAACGTCTATCCGCGCTCAGGGTTTGTCAGCCAGACCGATGATGATAAAGCCTCTGCACTGGTCGCCCAACGGGTGGCTGACATTATCACCCGCGCCGGTCAGCCCCATGTCTATCAGGTGCTGCAGGGCCATAAGCAGG
This sequence comes from Mixta intestinalis, assembly GCF_009914055.1. Taxonomy (NCBI): domain Bacteria; kingdom Pseudomonadati; phylum Pseudomonadota; class Gammaproteobacteria; order Enterobacterales; family Erwiniaceae; genus Mixta; species Mixta intestinalis. The sequence goes on along the minus strand of NZ_CP028271.1, from coordinate 3,181,403 downwards.
ATGGTTACTGGCCGCCGGACCCGGTAACAGAAAATACCGGCACAAAAAACCATAAGTGGCAGCGACTGGTGCCGCAGCTGAGCCAGAGCTGTGCGGTATTTCCTGATGGCAGCCATACCGCCGCCAGCGACAACAATGCGGCCTTTGCTCTGTGGCAGCCGTACAGCTGCTGTAAGCGCCAGGGCCAGAAATTCCTGAGCAGTACTGATATTTGATAAGAAGAGGTTAAGGTAATGAACATCGATAAATTAATTAATACTTTATTTACTATTCTGACTGGGATTGCTCTTGCATGCCTGCCTGCTTTGATAATGATGCTGATCTCAGCGATATCCCCTGCTCAGGCAATTTCTCTGCCGCAGGTGAATGACAGTGCGTTTGGCTATGGCAAATCTGTGGACGGCGCGGTATCCGACAAGCTGTTTTATACCCTGGGCGGTGGGTCGGTGATATCGCAGCCGGCGACGCGCAGCAATATGAAAAAACTGGGGCTGGATGTGGGGTGGAGCAGTGACCTGATGTGCGGCAACTTTGACCTCAAAACCACCATTGGCAACCAGTTAAACGGCGTAACCGATGGCTTTAAAAACCTGATGGGCGACGTTATTCAGGGGGCTACTGGCGCGGTGGTCAGCCTGCCGGCGATGCTGATCCAGCGGGCGAACCCGGGGCTGTATGACATGCTGACCAACGGTGTCCTGCAGGCGAACGTGTCATTCGATAAAGCGCAACTGAACTGTCAGAACATGGCGAAGAAAATGATGGATTTCAGTGATACCAGCAAGTGGAGCCAGGCAGCTATCGCTGAAGAGTATAAATCGCTCGTCAATAGCGGAGAAACGGACGCAATACGTGCAGACCAAAAATATCAGAATGCAGATGGAACCGCTGGCAAAAAATGGATTGGTGGTCAGATAAGAGGAGGAAAAGGGCAGAAGGCTATCCGGCCGACCTATGATTTGGCATCTGCAGGTTACAACATGATGAATAGCCTCAACGTATTAAGTTCAGAAACCGTTAGTGGCACCAGTTGTAACGGTGGTGCCTGCAGTAAGTTCAGTAATGCTGAAGAAGCTGCACAAGCTGTGGTGAAAGTTCTTGGTGATCGCTCAATGCGCACCTGCAGCAATGCGTCGCAGTGCACCAGTGGAGATACCGACGATCAGCCTGGTATTTCCGTTGCTGGTACAGGATTTTCTCCGATGCTGGAAGACGCCACAAAGAACAATATAGAGCAACTGGTGAAACTGGTTAATGGTACCGTAAAACCCACGGCTACTGAACTGGCGAAGTTGAAAACGGGTGGGCTGCCGGTAACGGCCAACGTTATTAAGGCGTTGCAACGTGACCCGGATAATACTGCACTGACAGTTCGTCTCGCCAGTGAGCTGGCCATGTCTGATACGGTAGAAACCGCTCTGTTGATGCGCCGGATGCTGACAACAGGTATGAGTGAACCAAATGCTCAGGATCAACCTATCGCACTGGAAGAAGGTGCTCGCCGAATTGATGCACTCGATCGCGAAATCATGGCGTTGAAGAATGAAATGGACCTGAAGCGAGAGTTGGCGAGGAACTCGGTACTGACCATCATCGAGCGGGACAATCAACGTATCGGTACAAACCCAATGATTCAGCAGACGGATAATGCTGACAGCCGCTTCCAGAAACTCGAAACCCCTGATACGAAATAAGGGAGGCGATTGCATGAATAATAATCATCGCAGCCTGCTGCGCAAAACAGGCAGGAGCCTGAAAGTCGGAGGACTCTTCCTGCTGGCCCTGCTGATGGCCCTGGAGGGCGGTCTCTGGCTGGCCGATCTGGGTCCTGAAGGCATGGCCACGGTTAAGAACTGGATGCATGAGACTCGCTATGGCTGGCTGGCATGGCGTCTGATGCTTTACTGCGCTGTCGGATGGGGGCTGTGGAAAATCTGGCATGCACCGGGTTTTCGTCCGGAATATCGTCGGCCACTGCTGCGCATTGCCAGCGTCAGTATATTGTTCTTTCTTGTCTGCGAGTACTCCATTTTTTCCGGCATGGGGGCTCTATGACAACGAACAGCTATCTGGAGTATTTCCTGACCCTACTGGGCTGGCTGGTTAATAACGGTCTCTGGGATGTTCTTATCAGTACTGGACTGTTTGCGTTACCTCTGGCCTTTAAAATTGTAGGTATCTGGTTGAAGGTTCGCGAAGAAGGAGAGGATGAAGGTAACAAAGGCATGCTGTCACTGCCCCGCATCGAGAATGCGCTTTATGGGGCTTTCTTTGTAATTATCGCCTGCTGTGTACCACTGATTCAGGTAAGCCTGACCACGCTGGAATTTGATAGAACCCGGGCAAAAATCTGTGGTACCTGGACACCAAAAGCACCGGGTGAAAGTGGTTACAGCAATATTATTTCCAGTATGAACAACGAGTTCGCTGCTGCACCGGTTTGGTGGGTGTTAGTTCACAAAATTTCCAAAGGGGTGACCCAGGCGGCAGTGGCCAGCATTCCGTGTCGGCCGGATCTAAGGCAATTGCGTTTTGAGGTTCAACGGACGTTCATTGAGAACCGCGCGCTGGCCGACGAGCTGCAGGATTTCACCAACGACTGCTATTCATTAGCACTTTATCAGTGGAAACGGCGTGACCAAGGGCAGACAAAGGATAAAGCGGTTCTGTCAGATCTCAGTTGGATAGGCAGTAATACCTTTCTGAAGGGAGACTATACCACGCTGCAGTCGAAATTGCCGCGGGGGATGTTCTCCTGGAATGATGCCCGTGACAGCGGCCGGCCGAATACCGGTAATGGGGGATACCCCTACTGTTCTGAGTGGTGGTCTGCAGCAGACACTGGCCTGAAGGCCAGGGTGATGAAGCAGGTTGATGATAGCTACTGGCTACGATTATCTGCCGCAATGAAAATGATTGGCAGCAGCCAGATAAATTATCAGGAGGAAGTTATACGCCGGCTGGTCAGCCCGGCGAACCTGACGGTATCACATGGCGGTGAGGTTTATAACGGCTATGGTGGTAATGCGGATTTGACGGAGCAGAACGTGCTCACTCGTATTGCCGGCACAGCAGGCGCTTCTGTCGCCTCGCTGGGCGCTTTTCCGGCTCTGGACGCGATGCGTCAGGCATTACCGATGGTGCAAGCCGTTCTGCTGATGGCTATTTATATTATGGTACCATTGATCCTTGCCTTTGCAGCTTATGAATTCAAGACGGCGATCACCCTGACGTTTGTCATTTTTGCTATCAACTTCCTGACATTCTGGTGGGAATTAGCCCGTTGGCTCGATAGCTGGATGTTGACGGCTCTCTATAGCTCTAATACACATACTCGCTTCAATATGATGGGATTTCAGAATACGTCAGATGATCTGATTATGAATCTGGTTATGGGGTCAATGTTTACTGTATTACCTGCCGTGTGGGTTGGCGCGCTATCGTGGGCCGGAGTGAATATTGGTATCGCAATTACGGGATCATTGAAAGATGGAACCAGTAAAGCTAGTCAATCCGCAGAAAACGCGGGAAATCTTGCAAAAATGGGAGGTGCGAGTTTCTCAAAAGGTTTTAGTAAGGGTCTGGATAGTTAGACTAACAACGGCGCTAACTGTCGCCGTTTAAATTCTTAACACTAAATAAACAATCCCGCCACGAACAGCGGGATTGTTTATTCATGGTCTGAGTGCCAATGCCAGTTTTCAGAACTATATAAGGCGAATGGACTCTCGTCATCGGATTCTGTTGAGGTTTCGATTAAAAAAGGTGTTTCGTTCTCATCTTGCTTACTTGGGCAAGGATCAGGAAGTACCGCATTCAACAGCTTTTTCAAGAACATATTCATATCTGAGCCTTCTCCTGTTTGACCTGATGCTGTTTTTTTGTTCGAGTTTTCTCTGTATCATAAGGAGTATTGAAGAGAGGCGCAACCTTGCCTTAGCCTTTACGCTATCAGTTTAATTTTTATCATTCGGAACATTATGTTAAGGAGGAAAGGATGTTCAGAAAGAAAGTATTGATTGTTAGTATTGTCTCTGTGTTTACAACAGCTTGTTCCATGGGTGAATTGACTTCCGTCAATAAAAAAATCAGCGATTTTGGCTTTTCAATAACAGGAAAACAATCAGCCCAAGGTGAGTCTGGTATGCCAAAATTGGCACCCAAAATTGATGCTGCTCAGGATTCTATGTCGAGCGATTTATCAGTTTCTATTGATGTTGATACTGCCGCAGCTCGTTTGCGTCGTTATTATAAATTTATGACCTCAGACGAGTTAAATAGTATCAAAAATAGAGAAAGCACTTCTGCTCGCCTGACTGCTGCAGCAATTGAGGAGCAAAGGCCTGAATGGGCTGCGTCGCCAGGGAGCTACTATAAAATGGGTCGGAACTGGGGGGGGGGCGATCATATTACATTGGAAGTTGAAAAGAATGGTATCGGGAGTCGTGTTTATATTCAATTTTTTTCTTCAAACCCTCAGCATTTAACAGAAGCCTATTTGGGAAATCTATTTGCACAGGTGAAAGGTGTTGCAGAGGGTAAGGTTAGATAATAGATGAAAGAAATAAGAAGAGTGACTGCCTTCTTATTTCTTTATTTTTATACCAATAGCTGTTTTATTATAAATAATAATGGAATGGTTGTGCGTGTGTTGGTTTATTGAAAGGGATGTGAAATGGGGAATTTGGAAGATTGGTTTTATTCTGCCTGTTATAATTCATTTAAAGTTAAGAGCAAGAGGCAAGTGATTTTAGCAGTGGAACGTTGGCACAGATGTTCTGAACGGGTTATGGATGAAGTTAAAAAAGAAAAAGGTTTAAATTGTGTATGTCAAAAAGGATGCTCGCGTTGCTGCTCTTTACACGTTTCACTAATTACGCCTGACGTGTTTTTTATTGCTGAAAATTTAAAAAATAATTTTAGTGAATCAAAGTTGTTTTTTATAAAGAAAAGACTAAAACTCCGAGCTGATAAGGTTAATGAATACACTGATGATAAATATAGAATAGAGTGTGTTTTTCTCGGGAAAAGTTCTGGGCAGTGTGTTATCTATAATTATCGCCCGGAAGCATGCAGACGTTTTTTTACTAATGATAAAAAAGATTGCATTGAAAGTAATGGTTCACCACTTCAGAATGGCGCAGTATTTTATTCAACTGGGATTCTCTCTACTTATATGGCTCTGGCAGCACATAAAAATAATCTATTTATAGATAGTCATGAAATGAGTAAGTCTTTACATATTGCTTTGGATAGCCCCTTGCTTTTTAAAAAATGGCTGAGAGGAGAACCTAATGTCTTTCCAGGCGTTACGTGGGAGAGATACCAACAAGGCATTAGAAAGTTAGGTGCTGAAATGAAAGTTAAAATAAAGTAAATCCCCTCAGCCATTAATATACTGGCATGTGAATATTGACGAAAACCTGCTTCTATTGATAGTCTTCAAGTGTTGTATGTCGTCAATGGCGACCACCAATGTTCCGGTAGCCTGTGAGGAGCGCCTTCGGGTGGCTACTGTCGCTAACGCGACCACCAATTCTCCCGCAGCCTGAAAGGGAGAGCATATCGATGTGGTACATCTGCGCACCTTTGGAAGCAGATATCGTCAATACAAGCGCACTATGACGTGACGATGAGGGTTTCTTTCTCTTTGCTCAGCTGCATACCGGTTCGGGTGTTGCACAACGGGCTGGCAACTTCCAGTCAGACGAATGTCGTCTGTGGAAGTCGCATCAACATTTCGTTTCTTCAGTGATACGTCCTGAGTTTCGTACGACTTTTGCATCGACCGGATAGGCCATTTGGTACATTTGGCCGCTTACGGCGTTGCATTACGAGCACGAAACTGCGCGGCGTCACTTGCGTGCAAGCGAAGCGAACACCAAGTGACGCGCGCAGCGCATACTATTCAAACGCACGCACGGCGTGGTTTTCATCGTTTTCGTACCATCTGACACACACGTAGTACGTGTCATTCATGGAGAAAACATCTTCACATCAACGTTTGTACGACGGAGTACCCGTCTGAACGTCCCAACGTAATAAGGAGAAAATCGGCTCGATATCGATGGCGACACTACAGAAGTAGTGTTGGAGGCAGCTTGACGAATGTCAGCTCTGCATCAGCAGCAAACAGGTCAGAGACCTGAGGTGCCTCGCAAGAACTCAACAATTCAATTCGCCGCCCCGATGCACAGATATCAGTCGAGACGCAGGAAGCGCAAAGTTAACCGTGTCGTCGGGGTTAAATTTTTGGGGTACAGATCCGTCAGTTTTATAAAAAGCAGAAGGCTGTGTATGTCATATGGAGGTAGTGTGTCCAGATTCAGTAAGCAACTTGAAAAACAACTTGTCACACTGGCACGTCAGGGGCGGGGTAGCTTTAAAACCGTAGCAGATCGTTCCAGAATTGCAGAACGGTTCTCTGAACGTCTTGCACAGTTAAATATTCAAATTCGGGATGTAAAACACATAAAAACGGTGCATATCCAAAAATATATTCATAGCCGACAGGATGAAAATATATCAAGCCGTACGCTGCAAAATGAAATGGCGGCAGTGCGTACAATCATGTCTGTCGCCGGGAGGAATAAACTGGCTGATCCGCAGCATGAAATGTTGAGTAACAAAGCGCTGGGGATTTCTGCCGCCAGCAGAGATGGTACTAAAAGACCAATATCTGATGAATTACTCCAGAAAGTCGTTAATTATTCCATCAGTAAAGATGAAGGCGTGGCTCTTGCCGTGCAACTGGCACGGTATATTGGTCTGAGAACAGAAGAAACCGTTCAGTCAGCAAAATCATTAAGAACGTGGCGACAGTCGCTTTTAAAAGGTGATGAACGTGTTTGCGTGGTATTTGGTACGAAAGGAGGACGCCCTCGTGAGACCACAGTTTTTGACAGGGATAAAGTTCTGGGGATTTTAAATAAGGCCATCGCATACTGCGATAAAAATAATGGAAAGTTAATTGATAAGCCAACATTACATACTGCGATAGAGCGATACCGTAATATTATTCGTGACGCCGGTATGACAGGAGAAAACGCACCTCATTCGTTGCGGTATGCATATGCAAAAGACGCTGTGAATTTTCATCTTAAAAATGGAATGAGTCGGGATGAGGCTAATGCATTAGTCTCAATGGATTTAGGGCACGGAGATGGCCGGGGGCGGTATATAAGACAGGTTTATTTTAAAAAGGAACTGGATGAATGACCGTTAGTTATGCATATCTGTCAGTAACTTACCGGGCAGATTGAAGATGTTTGACGCAGTCGCACACGATAGCGACTGCGTCTTGAAGTTTCCCGCAGTTTGTGGTTATTATTTGGACGTTAACCTGTCGCTAACGCGACCACCAATGTTCCGGTAGCCTGTGAGGAGCGCCTTCGGGTGGCTACATAAACTCTCCCGTACCCTGAGAAGGGAGAGCACAGAGAATTCTGTGGGGAAATCTGCGCACCTTTGAGAGCAGATATCGCCAAACTCACGCGCACTATGACGCGGCGATGAAGGTCATTTCATTCAACTTACCGTCAGCCAGAAAGGACATCTTTCTGACTCCCCAATGGGAAACACTTTCCCGTTGGGTTGGTGTTTCCTTTTTTTGTTTAAAGGATGACACCATCATGAAATTTTACTTTACCTGCCTGATTTTTCTGACCGATTTTATTCTGGCAGTGTTGCCGAGAAAACCGGCTCTGTCACATCTGTATGCTCAATTGCTGATTTTTAGTCGCGATTTGGAAATACTGAACTCGGCGCTGATGAGCATTCGTCTTGCAACGCACGCAGAGACTCTGCGGAAAAAAAATGCCCACTGGGCTGCGTTTAGATACCATTGCCGTCTGGAAACGCATGTGCAGGCTCTGCGACAGGAAGTTCTGTACGGGGCTGCGTTTGAAATTAGTTTGCATATGAGACCACATAAGCTGCTTGATTTTTGTGTGTTCCATATCTCACGCCAGGGCGAAATTTTACTACCTGTAGCCTGGATGAACGGCTGGCGTGACGGAAATGAAGAAGCCAGTAGACAGGCGCAGGCAGCCCAGGAAGTTGAGTGGGAAAACAGTGAATATCTGTAGCTGCTGAGACTGTAATTCACCCGGACGGGGATTTATTCCCCGTCCGGGAATAAATCCCCTTTTTTATTAACTATTAAAGAGGATTTAACTATGGCTAAACGTTTTTTACCTGCTGGTCGTCCCGTTATTTACACCATTGAGCAGTGCAGTACCGTTCCGTTTGATATCTGGAATCAGTTTATCTCGACGGTTATCGATCTGTATTATTGTCTGCCGTTTTGTATGCGCCCTGTTAATCCGCGTAGCAATTATCTACAAACCGGAGCTTATCAACTCTTCAGACCCGACAGCAGATACGAAGCTGATGAGCTGGTTTTCAGCGGTAGAACTGATGAGGGCTTCACTCAGCGCATTATCTCCATTTCGCGTGAGCGTACCCGGAATGTACTCAGTGTGGACGAAATTGAGGCTGAGCATCAAATGTCGGTAGATTTATTTACCCGCATGGTGATGTTGGCCCTTCACAATGTCTGTGGTGAACATTTTCTGGTTCATTCTACGGCTGGAGTTTGTTCCTGGGCGCTGCCGCTGGCCATCATGAACCGGGCCCGTGACGGACGGTTCTCAGCCTGGGCTGCCCCGGATGCGTCGCAGTATGCACTACCATTTGCCTGGCTGACTGAACAGGTAATAGCTGACAGCCTGATCTTGAGCTCGGCAATAGAGTTATCCCGTGAACAATGGGAGGGGATTGCAGCACTGGAATTCAGGCTGTACGAACCTCTTGAAATGGGTTCGGATACGGAGAGCATTCCTCCGCTGGAGATCGTTCTGGGCTCAAGCGCAGGTCCCCGTAAACAGGTAATGTTAAGCGGTCTGGATGCGCTGCTTTACTGGATCAGTGTCAATATGCCGGACTATGAGTGTGGCATACCTGATCAGGAACCAGTATTTCTCTCACGCAACCATCTCGCATTGCTGCGCGATGATATCCACAACGGCTGGTTCTCGGCGTACGACAACGATCCGGATTACGGAGAAAAGTTTTGTACGGAGCTTCAGCTGATAGCTTTATGGGCCGATTACTGTATCCATACGCTGGACATGGAGCGGGAAAGTGTTTTCCTGTTTGCAGTCTGGTAGGGACAGATTTGTTTTAACTCCTGAGCGGTGTCGCTATACCGCTTAAAAATATTAACCCGGCAGGGATCTTCCTGCTGGAAGCCCTGCCTTTTCTTTGAGTAAGGAGCATGATTATGCTGCGTTTTCACGGAAAAGACCTGAAGGCTGTTCTTACTGAGACCATCAGCCGTAACAGGCCTGTGGTTCTGACCTGTAATGCCACCGTCTCACTGTCCGTTCAGGATGGCGAACGCTTCCATCCGGCCCCCGGGCATGAGGGCCAGTTACGTCATCAGGCGTTTGCTGATGGCTGCCATCCCGATCGTGATTCAGGGTGGACAACGTTTGCCCGTATGTTGACCGGCAACACCGTTTTTACTAAGCCTCTTGACCTGACTGAAGGGCGTGTCTGGGATATTTTAAACAAAAATCATCAGCTTACGCTGATGCTTTCAGCAAACAATATCGATATATACAACGGTGAACGGCACTATGTGCCGGTAGCCTGTTACCGAGACCTGACGGACAGGATGCATGTGGCTGCAGTCTGGCATTTCAACGCCTGCAATGCTCTCAGCGAGTTAAAATTTTGGCGAATGACAGTAATCCGACTGCTTCAGGACATGCGTCCCATAGCCTGCCGTCATGCCAGACCGGTCGATCATCACAATTTTCTGCTGGCTGCGCATAACCTGCAACGCCGGACTGAATGTGTTTCACCCAGTGGCGCGCTGCTTCTGAGCGTCTGATTTACTGAATTATTTTCCACCCGCCTGTGGCGTGTCTCACGCCCGCAGGGAAGGGGCACGCCTGTCTTTCTTAAGGAGTGTTCCATGACAACTGGTAACCATCCCACCGCCACGGTCCGTAAAAAGCCGGCGGCAAGCAAATCCTCCTCCGTCAAACGTCGCCGGACAGGTACGACCGCGACGCCTACTGGCGGTGGCGATATTTACCGTCTGATCACTGACCGGATAATTGTCGCGCTGGAAAACGGTATACCACCCTGGCGACGTCCGTGGCGAAATGCGCAGCAGGGGATAAACACCCTGATGCCGGTCAACGCGCTTACCGGCCGGGACTACAGCGGCGTGAATGTTCTGCTGCTGTGGCTGGCGGCCGAAGAGCGCGGTTTTACCAGCGATCGCTGGCTGACATACAACCAGGCACAGGAGGCCGGAGGTCAGGTCCGCAGGGGCGAAACCGCCACGCTTGCGGTGATATACCGCGACTGGACAAAGCAGGCTGAAGACAGCAGTGGCAAGCTGTTTGATGCTGACGGGAAGCCGCAGATGGAAACGGTGCCGATGTTGCGCCAGTTTCCGCTGTTCAACGCTGAACAATGTGATGGTCTTCCCGACCAGGTACGTGGCACAGCCACCGTCACCCGGCCGCAGGAGGATTTCGCTGGCGTCAGTCCGGCACAGCTGCAGAAGGTCCTGTCGGTGGTCAACGCCACTGGCGTGCAGTTTTCACCCAGGCCGCAGAACCGGGCGTATTATCGCGCCTCCACCGACCAGATAGTGCTGCCCCTGACGTCACAGTTTGACGCTGAAGGTGACTACTGGTCCACCGTGCTTCATGAGCTGGTGCATGCCAGCGGTCATGCGAAGCGACTGAATCGTGAAGGGATAACGCGGACGACAAAGAAATTCGGCGACCCGGTGTATGCCTTTGAGGAACTGATAGCTGAAATCGGCAGCGCTTTTTTGTGCGCACATCTCGGGATAACCGGTGATTTGCAGCATGAAAGTTATGTTGATGGCTGGCTGTCAAAATTAAAGTCCGACAAAAAGGCGCTGTTCAGTGCCTGCCGGCAGGCCCGGGAAGCGTCGGAATATTTACTCGCGCCACTCAGCCGTCAGGCTGATACGGCGTAATTAATCCACCGGGTGGCGGCAGTAATATAACCGCTACTCTCCCGTGAGGGCATCGCTCCTCACGGGACGGTGCCCTCTTTTTTACTGAAAGAGGAGTATCAACTTATGTCTGAATGGTGCCAGAACCGTTTTGAAATTACCGGTAAATCTGTCTGTATAGATGTGTTGTTGCAGTGGATAACCGGCACAGACACGCCACGTTATCGCCACGCCATACTGCAGAGCATTCAGCTGTTTCTGGCGGGATGCGCAGGAATACTGAAGCCGGTTCGTACTGCATCGTTCCCGCCCTGTCAGGGGCTGGTTCGGCAGGGTACAGGGCAGTCCGTTCCTGAAAATCTGGCTTATGAACAATGGCTGGAACTGTTGCAGAAAGATGTGGTGCTGGAGACAGAGACAATACGCCGGGTTGATCAGCTGTATCACCAGTCCGGAGTGGGGGCGCTGAAGTGGGAAAATATTCCTCAGGCACAACGCGACATCATGGCATCGCTGATGAAAAGACAGTATGCGGACTGGTTTGGTCTGTCCAGCCTGAAAGATGAACCTGACGCTGCGGTTTGCTGGGAGCGCCTGCGGGAATATCCGGAGCGATCTCAACCCTGCGATATGCTGATGATCATTCCGACACGGCTGGCGACTGAGTTGAATGCCACCGGTGGCCTGCTGTCTGGGGTCTCTACCACAAGTAGTTTCTATAGCCGAATATACGGTATGGAATGGCCGGCCGGGCATAATGTGAACTGGCACCGCCCTGCCACGAACGGGTTAACGCTGTGTCTGGATTCGCCCTGGTATCCACCGTCAGGTGAGGTAGTAGCCGGTATCTCCAGCCTCTTTGAGTGCGAGGTGCGACACACCTACAGTGAACCGGTGAGCGGCCTCAGTGGTTATGACTGTTATGACCTTGGGGCGCATGTTGATGGTTATCAGGGGGTGCCGGCGGAAACGCAACCCATCTCACCGACACTGTATTTGGTCAGCAGTGAGCAGCCTTCGCCTGAACTAGGGGTAACTGGATATAAAGAGATCCGGGGATAACCGGTATGACCGCGCTGCAGCCTTCACCGGGCTGCAGCTTTTTACCCTAAGGGGAACACTGTTCTCCTGCCGGGATACGTGTTCCTCTTTTTATGGAGAATGCGTATGGCCAGTTTTATTGACTATGAGAAAGCGTTTATTTCACTTTTTAACCAGACAGCCCAATACCATAAACGACATCGGGTCTTTGAGGACTTTGTCAGTTGTAGCGTTATTGCACTGGAGAACCGGTTAAATTTTAACGAGGCGCGTGAAAAAAAATATCTGAATATTGTCAGTGGATACCAGAAATCGGATGTTATTCGCATGGCGGAGTTGCTGGGCCATGTGGTTAACGGGCTGCAGAATGGCTTCTGTGATTTCCTGGGAAACGTATTTATGCAGTTGGAGCTGGGCGATAAGTATCGCGGTCAGTTCTTTACCCCCTGGGATGTGGCCAGAATGATGGCGCAGCTACAGCTGGGGGATGTGAAGGCTATGTTTGATGAAAAGCCTTTCATCACTCTCAGCGAGCCTGCCTGTGGTGCCGGCTGTATGGCGTTGGCTTTTGCCGATGTTCTTAATCAGGCAGGCTATGCGTCACACCGCTATCTGTGGGTTTCAGCGACGGATATCGATCCGCTGGCAGCCGGCATGGCTTATATCCAGCTGTCATTATGTGGCGTGGCCGGGGAGGTCGTGATCGGCAACTCGCTGTTTGGCGAGCGGCGGCGTGTTTTACTGACGCCGGGACACTATCTGGGAAACTGGTCTTCCAGACTGCCAAAGCATTATTCGGTAGCGTAACTAACTTCCGCCCCTTTATCCTGAGGGGCTTTTTTATTATGTCCGGTCTTTATTTTTGAAGACGATGAATCTGCCTGTATTTATTTTTAATATGTGAGTTTGACTTTTCCCTCGAAATTATTCGTCGTTTTTTCCATTTTGTATGCCCTGATTATCTGTCTGGAGGCATATATGTCCTGGAGTACAACCCGTGAACAGGATGCGATCATTCACTGGAAAGGAAGCCGTCTTGTTGTTAATGCGTTTGCAGGCACCGGCAAAACGTCCACACTGGTCCGGTTTGCGCTGACGAACCCGGATAGCCGGATGCTGTATCTGGCCTATAACCGGGCTATTCGCGACGAGGCGGAGCAGAAATTTCCATTCAATGTTGAATGTAAAACCTCTCATCAGCTGGCCTGGTCCCGTTTTGGCCGGCATTTCCGTCACCGGCTGGTCGCAAATCTGCGGATTACAGATGCGGCCAAGATGCTGAATACCCGGCACTGGCCACTTGTCCGCCAGGCGATTGCGGCCCTTAATGCCTTTCTCTGCAGCGCAGAGTCAGAGCCTGGAGTGATGCATCTGCTGTCGGAAGATGACCGTAACGGCCTTTCCGGCCTTTCGGCCGATAAAATTCTGGGCGCAACGCAAATACTCTGGCATCAGATGAGCAGTACCGATTCAACATTTCCGGTCACTCATGATGTCTATCTGAAACTGTTTCAGTTGTCCAACCCGGATCTTGCCCGCCGCTGGGATACCATCCTTTTCGATGAGGCGCAGGATGCCAACCCAGTGACCAGCGCGTTTGTACTCAGCCAGCCATGTCGGGTCATCCTTGTGGGCGATCGCTATCAGCAAATTTATCGATTTCGGGGAGCAGATAACGCTCTTAGTGCACCACTGCTGGAGAGCGCAGACCGGCTGTGGCTGACAAATAGTTTCAGGTTCGGACCAGAAGTGGCCCGTATGGCGAATATTCTGTTGACCCGGGCCGGGGAAACCATGCAGGTAACGGGAAGCGGTGGTGAGGATCAAGTGACTGAACGGCTGCCTGCCGATGTCCCCCATTTTACAGTACTCAGCAGGACGGTTGCTGGCGTGATTGGCGCAGCGTTGGTAGCCAGTCTGCATAATAAAAAGGTTTTCTGGGTCGGAGGGATTGCAGGCTACAAAACGGAAGAGCTGGAAGATCTCTACTGGTTTTCTGTTGATATGCCGGAGCGTATGCAGTCACCAAATCGTTTGACTCGGGATTATCGGGATTTTGAGGAGTATTGTTCGATTGCCAAAGCCACTCGGGATGCGGAAATGAACCAGGCCATCCGGCTGCTGGATGAGTTTTTCCCGTTGCCGGAAAAGCTGGCCATCATGCGCGGCCAGGCAGTGACGGATAAGGCGGCTGCTCAGGTGACGGTATCCACTGCACATCGCAGTAAGGGGCTGGAATGGGACGTTGTTGTACTGAACGAGGACTTCAGCGATATCACCGATCCGTTGCTTTCCACCGAAGAGCGTCAGGACGAAACAAATCTGTTGTATGTCGCCACTACACGGGCCCGGCGGGTTCTGGTACTGAATGAACTGATGACAGTGCTCAGGGATAATGAGGCCCGGGAGGATGAGGCTGCAACTGAAGGGGCTGGGGAAAGCGGGCAAAAAAAAATCTCTCATGAGGTGTAACTGGTTTTTCGTGGAAAGACCGGAGGGGCAGGATAACACTCCTCTGGTTTTTTATAAGGAGAAGTCATGTTCGCAAAATTCAAAACGTTTTTATCCCGCGCCGGGGATACTGTTGTACCTTCTCCCGTTCGTGTTGCAGCGCCGGTCGGATATTTTTTACCGGAAAAAGCGGTGACTCTGCTCAATACTCCCCGGCGCAGGGAGTGTCTGAAGAAAATCCAGGAAAGTTCGTCGCTGCCAGCGGATGTGTGGCAGCAGCTTTACCTGGCGCCTGTTAACACCCTGCTTGAGCGGGTGCAAAATGTACCCGCTACAGAAGAGGGAATATGGGCCGGCGCTGGCGGATTTGGTGATTTAACGCTGCAGTTTACGTCATATGCCGTCAGGCTGGCCAAAGGATACATGTTCCCGCCAGGCGCTGCGCCAGAGGAGCAGGCCGCGCAGGGCGTGGCATGGCAGGCGGTGATTTTCTGGGAGGCTCTGTTCTGGCATCTGCCGTTGCTGGCAGATATTGAGGGGGAACTGGAGAGTGGCGTGACCTGGTGTCCGGGAATTTCCGTACCGGACAGGGCTTACCGGTTCCGGTTTGCTAAAGTGCCTTCAGACAACTATGCACAGGCTTTGTCTTCACTGATTGCCAGCCAGCTGCTTCCTGCCGGTGCAGCGCCCTGGATTTGTTGTCTTCCCGGAGGGATGGAAAACCTGTCAGTGGCACTCTGGAATAAACAGACCGTTATGCCCGTTATCGGGGAAATATTGCAACGGGCTGCCGGACTGGCTAAATCTCCTGGTATATTTGCGGTTAATAAAGGCGGTGATTTGGTATCTGTTTCGGACTTGTCGCCAGGAACAGATATTTCACTCGTGTCTGAAAAAGATGAAACTGTGATTTTACCAGAATTATCTTATGAATCGGATAAATCTATTTGCTCAGGATGTGACAGTGCAGAAATGTCTCCTGATATACTTCCGTCAGCTTTTAATCTGGCTTCAGATGATAATTTTACCGATGTTGTTGATCAGCAGAAAGAAGCGTTTAGTGATAATGGGGATGACTCTGAAGAAACGGAAACACTCCTTGCCCTCTTCGGAGATATATTACCCTCTGCTTCGGATGAAAAGAATGATGAAACTGAAATAATGACTGATATGGAAGTTAACTCCGGGGTTAATCAGTGTGAGCAGTATGTTGATTTCGTGGAGGTAAAAAATAATGAAATACTAAATAACCGTCACTCTGATGAGCCTGCCGAAAAAACGCTTTCTCCGGGTGAGGAATTTATATCGTGGCTTACAAATGGACTTGTTGAAGAAAAAATCAGCATCAATAAGAATGATTCCCGCATTCATATTGTTGCCGGTTTCGCTTTTCTCTGCGTACCGGGTGTCTTCTGGCTCTTTCTCCGTGAAACGGGGAAAGATTACAGCAGGGAGATTCTTCAGGCATCGTTCGAAAAACTACGGCTGCATCGTGTCCGGCGGGGAGAACGCTTCACGAAGGCACGCCTTTATGGAACGGAAGAACGAACCGGGAAATACCAGCGAATTAATGGCTACCTTGTCAAAGTGGTACATATCTTTAAAGGCGTCACGCCCCCGGAAAGCGGTCTGCTATTTTTCCCGAACTGAGGACGTGAAAATAATTACCTCATTGATGAGGTATGAACTATCAGCAACAGGAGTGCAATATGAACGTGGATGCTAAGGAAAATTGGAGCTGGGATGAATTACTGGATGAGTATTTTTTCTCTAAAAATCTCAGACCGGCCACGGAGGAAAGCTACCGTAAAGTTGTGAATGTACTACGTCAGTTTTGCAGGGGAAAAACGCCTGAAGATATTACTCATAAAGATGTGTTATTGTGGAGACGTGAATTACTGAAAGAAAAACAGCGCTCAGCTCAGACATGGAATAATAAGGTCGCACATATGCGGGCTCTATATAATTTTTGGATTTCGCAGGGATATATTTCTATGGATAAAAATCCGTTTAATAATAGTACTGTTCAGCGCGAAACAAAAAAGAAAAAAACGCTTTCCCGGATACAATTAACACGAGTTTATCTGGTTATGCAGCAACTAAGTGAAGATGAGAGAAAATACTGCATTCGGTACACTTGGAACAATGCAATGTCACCAGCCTGGTACTGGCTCGTTGTACTGGATACGCTCAGATATACCGGAATGCGGCTGAACCAGCTGTTGCACGTTCGTCTGAGGGATATCAACCTGGATGAAGGATATATCAACCTGATGCTGGAAGGCAGTAAGACACATCGGGAATGGCGGGTTCCCGCTGTTAATCAACTGCGCCAGGGGCTGGCTTATCTGCTGGAACAGGCGGAAAAACGAGGAATCAAACCGTCAGAAAAGCTTTTTGATGTCAGCCGGTATGTTGAAGTTGCCGAACGCTCAAAAAATGAAAGCAGCTCCAAAAAGAGACAACAAAAGGTGCGATCTTTTTTTCGGCGCCTTTCCCGTGAATGCGGATTTACTGTTTCTCCTCACCGATTCCGCCATACGCTGGCGACGGAGCTAATGAAAGCCCCTGAACGTAATCTGCAGCTGGTGAAAGATCTGCTGGGTCACAGGAGTGTGAATACAACGATGGAATATGTCGAACTGCAGATGGATATCGTGGGCAAAACGCTGGAGCAGGAATTGTCATTACACACTGACAAAAGCACCGTACGGGAGTGTGGGTATTGACATCAGGCTGATTGACTGGAATTATTCAGGGTGATCGAGAGCAGGGAGTCTGTTTGCGGCAGACTCCCTGACTTGAGGGAACAAGTCGAATCATCAACCAGTGTACAGGTTCAGATAACACCGGAGGAGATTTCGTATGACCGGCCCCTGCATTTACCGCCCGTCAGGGCTCTCAATTCCTGACCAGCGTGCTTTGATGCAAATTTGTTAAAGTGGTGCCCGGACCCGGAATCGAACCAGGGACACGGGGATTTTCAATCCCCTGCTCTACCGACTGAGCTATCCGGGCAACGGGGCGCATTAAACCGTAAAGGCTGGCGAGCGTCAACGGCTTTCTACGAAAAAGTTGCGAAAATGCAGCCGATCGTCTGCTTTTCAAGCAGTGTGGCGGAAAAATGTTACGTTAAGGCACCATTGCGACGACAAAGCGCAATATGCAAAACGTCTTCTGCCAGCCGACGTGCAACGGCGATATCCTGCTGGTTGCGTTTCACCAGCAGTTTGCTCAGGCACCCTTCCAGGATCAGTTCCATCTGATCGGCTACCAGCGTAGGGTTGTCGGTGCCCAGCAGCGTCAACAGCTCATGGGTATATTGCCAGGAGGCGCGCTTTTGCTGTTCCGCCAGTTGATGAATCGGGTGATCGGGCTGTGGGTAAAAACTACAGGCAGCGATAAACAGACAGCCGGGAAAGCGCCCGTTGCCAACCGACTCCTCCAGAACCCTGTAACGTGCCAGCAGCTTTTCTTCGGCGCTTAGTGCCTCATCCAGCAGCAGTTGTCGACGCCAGTTATCAATTTGCTGACCGTGATAACGCAGGGCGTCATACAGCAGGGCGTCATGGTTAGGCCAAAAGCGCTGCAGTTGCGCATAAGGCATTGCTATCTCTGTCGCCAGCTCTTCCAGCGACAGGGTGCCTGCCAGGCCATTATGTTCCAGTACGTTAAGTGCGTGATCGAGTACCTGTTCACGTTGCACGTGAGACTCCTCCTGTAAGCGTTCCTCTACCGGTAAATCGGGAGTCACGTTCATTGAACCTGACTCCAGTGTCGTTTACCGCGCCAGTTTCTGCAAATGCGCGCGGAAGGCCGTGGCGTCGAGATAGCCCGTAATGCGTGAACCGGGGATCTCATGCCCCCGAACGTCGAAGAACAGAATTGTCGGCAGGCCCAGCACCTGCAAATGTTGTAACAGTTCGCTGTCCTGCGCATTATTGGCGGTAACGTCAGCCTGTAGCAGTTTTACCTGCGCCAGCTGTTGCTGAACGCCAGCATCGCTAAAGGTATATTTGCTGAACTCCTTACAGGCAACGCACCAGTCGGCGTACAGATCGAGCATGGTGATTTGACCCTGCGTGTCCTTAAGCTGCGTATTTAATTGATCGACAGTGCTGACAGCGGTGAAATTCAGGCTGGCGTGCGGCGCGGTGGCTGTTTCGTTGCCAAAGGCCCAGTCCTGTAGAGGCCGTGCGCCGGTTAACGCGGCCAGCAGCAGCAGCACCTGAATAACGCGCATCCATCCGTGCTGCGTACGCAGACTGATGATAAATGCCCAGGCGAAGAAGCTCACCGCCAGCAGGCTCCAGAGACGCAATCCCCAGATATCCCCAACGATGCGCTCCAGCAGAAATACCGGCAGCGCCAGAATTACAAAGCCAAAACCTTCCTTCACCGTCTGCATCCAGGGCCCGCTTTTGGGCAGCAGCCGATTACCAAATAGCGTAACGGCAATCAGCGGTAGCCCCATGCCGAAGGCGTAGAGCCACAGCGTACCGGCACCCGCCAGCAGGTTACCGCTTTGGGCGATATAGAGCAGAATGGCGCTGAGCGGCGCGGTAGTACAGGGCGAGCAAATCAATCCAGCCAGCGCGCCCATCAGAAATACGCCCGGCAGCGATCCGCCGCGTTGACGATTACTCCACAGTGTCAGGCGCGTTTGCAGGCTGGCGGGTAGCTGTAAGCTGAACAGGCCAAACATTGATAGCGCCAGTAATACAAACGCCAGAGAGAGGGCGATTAATACCCAGGGATGCTGTAGCGCCGCCTGAAAGCGTAATCCAGCCGCTGCGACCACTATCCCCATCAGCGTATAGGTCAGCGCCATACCCTGTACGTAAACCATCGAGAGTGCCAACAGCCGTCCCATTGAAAGCTGGCGGTTGCCACCGAGGATGATGCCCGAAATAAGCGGATACATCGGCAGTACGCAGGGGGTGAAGGCCACGCCGATGCCAATCAACAGCGCCCACAGCGGTGAGAAGGGGAGCGGGGTACTTTGCGCAGCGTCAGACACCGGGGAGGGCTTGACCGCCGGTAAAGCGGCGTTGGATGCGCTAACCGCGTTAAGCGGGATTACGCGCGTCTCCGGGGGATAACAAAAGCCCGCCGCTGCACAGCCCTGATAGCGCAGCGTCACGCTGGCGTGACTATCCGCCTGCTGGATAGTCACCGGCACCGTCAGATCCTGCGGATAGATTTCGCTTTTACCGTAGAACTCATCCTCATGCGGCTGGCCTGCCGGAAGCTGGAGCGGTGCCAGCGTTGCCTGCTGCGCCGTCAGGCTAATCTGCTGACGATAAAGATAGTAGCCGGGCTTCACCTGCCAGTGCAGCGTCAACCGGTTACCCTGCTGACTGAAATCAAAGGAAAACGCCTGATTGACCGGCACAAACTGCGAGCGCGCACCGTTATCAAACAGGCTTGCCTGCGTTGAGGCGCTGAGAAGAACGCTAAACAGCAAAAAGATTAACGAAGCGATGCGCTGAGCCATGACAGATAATCACTCTCTCCATGTTGTACCGGTAGCACCAGCAGTTCGGGCGTATCGTAAGGGTGTTCCGCCTTCAGCAAAGCGATCAGCGCCTGCTGATGGGTGACATCACTTTTAAACAGCAGCTGCACTTCGCTGGCGGTTTCACGCTGACCCTGCCAGACATAATAAGACGTTGCGCCTGGCAGTACGGTGACGCAGGCGGCCAGCCGGGCAGATAACGCTTTATCTGCCAGCTGTTCGGCGTGCTGTGCATCAGGCGCGGTGCAAAGAACAATGACGGCGGTTGAGAGTGTCATGACCTGCTCCAGTATGGAAAAGGGCCATCATAACACGATGGGCTGGACGGGCAGTAAACAGGCGTAACCCGGCAGCGCCGGGTTAGCCGGTAGGTTTACAGGACTAAATGACCGAAAAGAAAACCAAAGGCTACCGACAATACGATCGCCAGCGTGCCGGGGATTAAAAAGGAGTGATTGAAGACAAATTTACCGATGCGCGTAGAGCCGGTGTCATCCATCTCTACCGCCGCCAGCAGCGTTGGATAGGTGGGCAGCACAAACAGCGCCGAGACCGCCGCGAAAGAGGCAACGGCGGTAATCGGTGAAACGCCCAGCATCAGCGCTGCGGGCATCAATGCCTTGGTGGTCGCCGCCTGAGAATAGAGCAACGTTGAGGCGAAAAAGAGTACCAGTGCCAGCATCCACGGATAGCTGTTCAGCAGTTCGCCCGCCAGCGTCTGGATATCATTGATATGCCCTTTCACAAAGGTATCGCCCAGCCAGGCCACGCCCATGACGCAAATACAGGCGCTCATGCCCGATTTAAAGGTGCTGGCGCTGAGGATCTCGCTGGTATTCACTTTACAGCTCAGGCAGATCAGCGTGGCGATAGTCAGCATAAACACCACAATCGCTTCGTTACGTGGCAGCACCGGGTTCTGAATCAGGCCGACGTTTTCGCTGATGGCCGTTGCATAGAGCATCACCGCCAGAATGCCGATCAGGAACAGCAGCACGGCGCGCTTTGCCCCCGGTTTCTCTTCGAAAACGCTGGCACCGCGCAGCGTAACTTCACCTTTAGCCAGGCGAGCCTGGTAGATCGGATCGTCCTGCAATTCTTTGCCGAGAAAGTTAGTGATCAGTGCGGCGACAAAAATCGCAGCCATGGTAGAAGGGATGGCAACCGCCAGCAGGCCCAGGTAGCTAATGCCGCGAGGTTCAAGGATCCCGGCGAAAAACACCACGGCGGCAGAAATGGGCGAAGCGGTAATGGCAATCTGTGAGGCGATGACGGCGATCGAGAGCGGGCGCGAAGGACGAACGCCCTGTTCCTTGGCAACTTCGGCAATCACCGGCAGCGTAGAGAAGGCGGTATGTCCGGTTCCCGCCAGGATGGTCATGCTGTAGGTGACCAGCGGTGCCAGGAAGGTCACGTAGCGTGGATGCTTGCGCAGCAGCCGTTCAGCGAGGCTGACCAGATAATCCATGCCGCCCGCAACCTGCATCGCCGCGATCGCGGCGATAACCGCCATAATAATTTCAATAACGTCGAAAGGTATCGCGCCCGGCTTCATCTGACACAGCAAAGCCAGCACCAGCACCCCCAGGCCGCCCGCAAATCCAATGCCGATGCCGCCCAGCCTGGCACCTAAATAGATCGCCAGCAGGACGATAATCAGCTCTACCCCCACCATACGTTGACTCCTTAAAAATAATGCTAAAACGTAATAAATGACTTGAGTGGTACTACAAGAAAAAAGGCACGCCGTTCAGGGAACAGACGTGCCTTCAATGGCTTAATTGCTGGGATTAATTTTCGCTTTCATCAGTATAGCGCTTCGCTTTATAAGCCGGGCGCATCAGGTTAGGAACGGAAAAGATTTCATCCAGCTCAGCTTCGGTTAACAGGCCGCGTTCCAGGACAACTTCACGCACGCTTTTACCGGTTTCAGCACAAATTTTGCCGACGATGTCACCGTTGTGATGTCCGATATAGGGATTCAGATAGGTGACGATGCCGATAGAGTTAAACACGTAAGCTTCACAAATCGCTTTGTTTGCGGTAATGCCGTTAACGCATTTTTCCAGCAGGTTATAGCAGGCGTTGGTCAGAATATGAACCGACTCAAACATCGCCTGGCCGATAACCGGTTCCATAACGTTCAGCTGCAGCTGGCCCGCTTCAGAGGCCATAGTGACGGTTGTATCGTTACCGATGACTTTAAAGCAGACCTGATTGACTACTTCTGGCACCACCGGGTTAACCTTGGCGGGCATAATGGAGGAGCCCGCCTGCAATTCCGGCAGGTTGATTTCATTCAGCCCGGCGCGCGGGCCGGAAGAGAGCAGACGTAAATCGTTGCAGATTTTTGACAGCTTCACCGCCAGACGCTTCAGGGAGGAGTGCACCATAACGTAGGCGCCGCAGTCTGAGGTGGCTTCGATCAAATCTTCCGCTGGTGTGACCGGCAGGCCGCTGACTTCAGCCAGCCGCTGTACCGCCAGTTGCTGATAGCCATCCGGCGTGTTCAGACGCGTACCGATCGCCGTCGCGCCGAGGTTCACTTCCAGCAGCAGTTCAGCGGTGCGGGTAATGTTTTTAATCTCTTCTTTCAGCAGCACGTTAAAGGCGTGGAACTCCTGGCCCAGCGTCATCGGCACCGCATCCTGTAACTGGGTGCGTCCCATTTTCAGGATAGCGGCAAACTCGGCGGCTTTACGTTCAAATCCTTCGCCCAGCTGAGCGATCGCATCCAGCAGTTTTAAGATTGAGGCGTAAACCGCAATACGAAAACCGGTAGGGTAAGCATCGTTGGTAGACTGGCATTTATTGACATGATCGTTGGGATTAAGGAACTGGTATTCTCCTTTCTGATGTCCCATCAGCTCAAGGCCAATGTTAGCCAGCACTTCGTTAGTGTTCATGTTTACTGAAGTACCGGCACCGCCCTGATAAACATCAACCGGAAACTGATCCATACATTTGCCCTTGTTCAGTACCTCATCGCAGGCCTGAATAATGGCATCGGCAACGTTACGCGGAATGGTTTGCAGCTCTTTATTCGCTAATGCCGCCGCTTTTTTCACCATTACCATGCCACGAACAAACTCTGGAATGTCGCTGATTTTATGGCTACTGATACAAAAATTCTCAATCGCACGCAGAGTATGAATACCGTACCAGGCTTCTGCCGGTACTTCGCGCATGCCCAGCAGGTCTTCTTCGATACGAATGTTATTTGCCATGGGAACCTTCTTGTTAGAGCTACCGGTTACATCATTACTGGTGATGCGTTCATAGTGTTATCTAAAGCGCGCGCCGATAAATTGATGTCTATCAGCCCGACGGTACGATCATAAACATAAGCGAACGAAATGTCTGAGCGGCGATCGCGTTTCAGCACAGATAATGCGTCCTGTTATCTTTTTTGTGATGCGATCATAAACATAATCCTGCCACAGCGGAGAAAATTGACCGCGCTGGTTGAAAAATAGCGGGGCAAGCCCCATCTCTTTATCTTACCCGGTATGGCTTAGCGCAGGCAGAAGGGCATAACCTCTGTCCGTACCGTTGCATTTGATACCGAACAGCATTCTGCCGCTGCGCCCCAGGCGTGACGGCCTGACTAAAGGAGAATACGGTGCGCTGGTTACCGTTATTAATACTGTTTTTATTCGCCTGGATTGAAATTTCATTATTTATTCAGGTAGCACACGTATTAGGCGTGTTAATGACAATGTTGCTGGTGGTCTTTACCTCCTGCATCGGCGTGTCGCTGGTAAAAAATCAGGGCGTGAAAAACTTCATGCTGATGCAGCAGAAGCTGGCGCAGGGCGAGAGCCCGGCGGCGGAGATGATTAAAAGCGTATCGCTGATTATTGCCGGTTTTCTGCTGTTGCTGCCGGGCTTTTTTACCGACTTCCTCGGTCTTCTGTTACTTTTACCGCCGGTGCAGAAGCATCTGACGCTGAAGCTGATGCCACATCTGCGCGTCTGGCGCGGGCCGGGTGCAGGCCCCGACAGCGGCTATACCATGGAAGGTGAATACGAGCGCAAAGACAGCGAGCGTATCGGCCACGATGACGATCGCCACGATCGCTGATATCTCTGATTTAGGGTGAGGGTGACAACCGTCACCCTTTTTTCTTCAGGGGGTTAGCCGTATCGGTGAAATTAGCCTCAGGCTAAAAAAATTTTTTAGCCTCCCCCTTGAAAGCGGTTGTCGCTGTCCCTATCTCTTGAGCCACGAGGCCGGAAGCCCATTAAGCCCGGCGTTCATCCCAAACATGACTGATTGGACTTCTCAAAGGAGAGCTATCAAATGAAAATTCGTCCATTGCACGATCGCGTTATCGTCAAGCGTAAAGAAGTTGAATCCAAATCTGCTGGCGGCATCGTTCTGACTGGCTCCGCTGCGGGCAAATCTACGCGCGGTGAAGTGTTGGCTGTGGGCAATGGTCGCATCCTGGAAAACGGCAGCGTGAAGCCGCTGGATGTGAAAGTGGGCGACGTTGTGATTTTCAACGAAGGTTACGGCGCTAAAACCGAGAAGATCGACAACGAAGAAGTTCTGATTATCTCTGAAAGCGACATTCTGGCAATCGTTGAAGCCTGATTACGCGAAACTCCATCGAACATACGAATTTAAGGGAAATTTCAAATGGCAGCTAAAGACGTAAAATTCGGTAATGACGCTCGCGTAAAAATGCTGCGCGGCGTGAACATCCTGGCAGACGCAGTTAAAGTTACCCTGGGCCCGAAAGGTCGTAACGTGGTTCTGGATAAATCTTTCGGTGCGCCGACTATCACTAAAGATGGTGTCTCCGTTGCACGTGAAATCGAGCTGGAAGATAAGTTCGAAAACATGGGCGCGCAGATGGTGAAAGAAGTGGCCTCTAAAGCGAACGACGCTGCGGGCGACGGCACCACCACCGCTACCGTACTAGCACAGTCCATCGTTAACGAAGGTCTGAAAGCGGTTGCTGCGGGTATGAACCCGATGGACCTGAAACGCGGTATCGATAAAGCGGTTATCGCAGCGGTAGAAGAACTGAAAGCGCTGTCTGTACCATGCTCTGACTCTAAAGCTATCGCTCAGGTTGGTACCATTTCTGCTAACTCCGACGAATCCGTAGGTACCCTGATTGCTCAGGCGATGGAGAAAGTGGGCAAAGAAGGCGTTATCACCGTTGAAGAAGGCACTGGCCTGCAGGATGAACTGGACGTGGTTGAAGGTATGCAGTTCGATCGCGGCTACCTCTCTCCTTACTTCATCAACAAACCGGAAACCGGTGCAGTAGAGCTGGACAGCCCGTTCATCCTGCTGGTTGATAAAAAAGTTTCTAACATCCGCGAACTGCTGCCGGTTCTGGAAGCAGTAGCGAAAGCGAGCAAGCCGCTGCTGATCGTCGCTGAAGACGTAGAAGGCGAAGCGCTGGCTACGCTGGTAGTGAACACCATGCGCGGTATCGTGAAAGTGGCTGCGGTGAAAGCGCCGGGCTTCGGCGATCGTCGTAAAGCGATGCTGCAAGATATCGCTATCCTGACCGGCGGTACCGTAATCTCTGAAGAGATCGGTATGGAGCTGGAAAAAGCGACGCTGGAAGACCTGGGCCAGGCAAAACGCGTAGTGATCAACAAAGACACCACCACCATCATCGATGGCGTAGGTGAAGAAAACGCTATCCAGGGTCGCGTAGCGCAGATTCGTCAGCAGATTGAAGAAGCAACCTCTGATTACGACAAAGAAAAACTGCAGGAACGCGTAGCGAAACTGGCAGGCGGCGTAGCCGTTCTGAAAGTGGGCGCGGCAACTGAAGTTGAAATGAAAGAGAAAAAAGCACGCGTTGAAGATGCCCTGCACGCTACCCGTGCTGCGGTAGAAGAAGGCGTGGTTGCCGGTGGTGGTGTGGCACTGGTACGCGTTGCGGCTAAACTGGCTGAACTGACTGGTCAGAACGAAGATCAGAACGTCGGTATCAAAGTTGCGCTGCGCGCAATGGAAGCTCCGCTGCGTCAGATCGTGGCTAACGCCGGTGAAGAACCGTCTGTTGTTGCTAACATGGTGAAAGCAGGCGACGGTAACTACGGTTACAACGCGGCTACCGAAGAATACGGCAACATGATCGACTTCGGTATTCTGGATCCGACCAAAGTAACCCGCTCTGCGCTGCAGTACGCTGCGTCCGTTGCTGGCCTGATGATCACCACCGAATGCATGGTGACCGATCTGCCGAAAGACGACAAAGCTGACTTAGGTGCTGCTGGTGGTATGGGCGGCATGGGCGGTATGGGCGGCATGATGTAATCCTCCCCCAACGGCTTACGTTGTATGAAACCCCTCGCCAAAAATGGCGGGGGGTTTTTCTTTTGACGCCGAAAAAGGTATAAGTAGACGCACAGGTTTATCCTGACGTTTTGTGGCAAGGGATGTTTAAGAAAACGCTGGTTTTTCTGATACGCTCGAACCGGATACTGACCATAATAAATGGGGAATAACATGCGGATTAATGTCTTGCTGGGGCTTTCTGTGGCGGCGCTGCTGCTGACAGGGTGTAGCACGTCGAAAGATCTAAGTGCGGCCGGACAGCGCGTCACCTTTACCGATCAGCAACCGGGAGAAGCGTGTCAGTTACTGGGGGAAATTACCGGTAGCCAAAGCAACTGGCTGAGTGGAGCGGGCGGCGAAAGCAGTTCTCTGCGCGGGGCGGCAAACGATTTGCGCAACCGTGCGGCGGAGATGGGCGGCAACGTGATTTACGGTGCTACCAGCCCGACACAAAATATCTGGTCAAGCTTCGCGCCGCTCGACAGCAAAATGAGCGGCCAGGTTTATAAGTGCCCCTAAGCGCTGCGCGCCGGAACAGCCATCAGGCAATGCATGAGGCTATTCCGGCTTATCCTCTTCATCAGCATCCTCATCGTCGTCTTCATCTTCATCTTTCACTTTTTTCTTCTCGGCAGGTAAGAACATCGCTCTGACGATGGCTCCTTTCGTCGGCACGACACCGCGCTCCGTCATCGGTAGCGTTAAATCGTCAGGCAGCTGCCAGCTATCCAGCGTCAGGCGGTTCACGCGCCACGGTACCAGGGAACCCACCAGCGCTTCGCCTTTCGCATTGGTTTTCACACCAAACTGCTGATAGTTACCGATGCCTGGCGTATTCGGTACCACGATCAGCGCCATGGTGTCGCTGATTTCTTGTCCCAGCGTAATGCCGTTACGGTGAGCCAGCACCGATCCGCGAACGTCGATACGTCGTTCGCGCGTGCCGCCTTCGCGATAAGCGCTGATGGTGGCTTCACCGGCGTTATATTGATAGCCCAGCGAGGCGTTATATTGATTGTCGGCGTGAGGAGTATGCAGCGCCGAGAGATCGTAACGCAGGCTGTAATCCGAGAGTGCCGAGCCGCTCAGACCGATCTCCTCGCTGGGGTCAGAGTGGCTGGCGAGGTTATGGCTGTAACTCAGGCTGGGCGAGCCGCCGCCGGGAATATCGGGCAGTGCCAGGCTGAGCGTGATGCCCAGCGTGGTTTCGCTGCGGCTGCTCTGCTCTCGAGAGCGTCCCAGCCATACGCTGATATCCCAGTCGCCCACGTTTGCCTGATAGCTCAGGGAAATATAGCGGCGATGACCAGAGGTATTGCGCCAGTTTTGCTGTGTGTAGTGCAGGCTCAGGCTCTGTTCTTCGTTCAGATAGTGGTTGATCCAATATTCCTGGGTCAGCAGACGATTTTTAGTTTCATCAAAAAGCCAGTCGTAGTCTGCGGAAGGCTGCGTAATTTTCTCCT
Source organism: Mixta intestinalis (assembly GCF_009914055.1). Lineage (NCBI taxonomy): Bacteria > Pseudomonadati > Pseudomonadota > Gammaproteobacteria > Enterobacterales > Erwiniaceae > Mixta > Mixta intestinalis. The sequence continues at coordinate 3,153,612 of NZ_CP028271.1, read as the reverse complement.
CCAGCGCGCGAAATTGCTGTCCGGCGGGGTAATAGCGTAGCAGGGCGCTAAAGTTGGTTCCGCTGTTAAAAAACGTTCTGGCGTAGCGCAGACGCCAGACGCTACCGCGATAATCTTCCGCATATGAGGTATAGCGCGACCAGGTGGAATCCACAGAAAACGAACCCAGCGAATTCAGATGTAAACCTGCGCCCGCAAGATAGCTGTCATATTGATCGGCGTGCTGGGTACCGGTATAGAGCGTGAGGGTTGGGGTAATGCCGCGTGCGAGGGTAGCCTGCAAAAAGGTAGGTTTAGCGAGATCGCTACCGCGCCACGGGCGATAGCGCCCGGCTACCAGCTCATAGCTGTAGTTGCCTTCATGCACCAGCGCGGGCATCGCCGACCAGGGCAGATAGCGGCTTGATTCGCTGCCGTCGCTCTCTTTAACCGTCAGTTGCAGCGTGCCGTTATTATCCGGTGGATAAAAATCGCGGATTACGAAGGGGCCGGGCGGCACGTGTATACGATAAACCGTCATCCCGTTCTGGCTGATGGTTACTTCGGCATGACTTCTGGCGTAGCCGTTAATCCAGGGCGAGAAAGGCCGCCAGCTATCGGGAAACATCGCCTCATCCGTAACCAGCGTGATGCCGCGAAATGGCACGGCGTCAAACAGCGTATCTGTCGTTTCGCTGTCTCCGGCCAGCAGCTGCGATCGCCAGCTGTTTATGCTGCGGTAAAGATTGGCCTGGCGGCTGTATACGCCATGTTTGCCTTCGGTATCGCGCCAGACGGTATTCTGATAGCGCAGACGCCACGGGCCATAGTTAATACCGTTATCGAATTCCAGGTTATAGCTGTCGCCTGTTTCGGCGTAGGGGCTGTCGCTCTGATAATTAGCGTAGCTGGCACGATAGCTGGTAAAAAAGGCATTAATGCCTTCATCCCAGCGGCTGGTATTGACGCCGTTTTGCCGGGCGTTAATAAATTTATCAGGGATAAGAATAGTGAGCAGCCCCGCATCGGGCCGATACCAGGATTGAATGCGCAGCCGTTCGAAGCTCGCCTGAGACAGGCAGCCTTGTGCGCTCCAGCTATCTTCCGGTAGCTGTCTTAACTTTACGCCCCATTCTTCCAGCAAATCCCGTTGCAGGCAGGGTTCCTCGCCGTCCATTTCAAGGAATATTTGGCCTTTGTAATTATTATTTACGATGACCCAGAGCTGTTGGCCGGCATTGGCTGAATGGCAGTAAGCAAAAATTATTATTAAAAAAGTCAGTGACCAAAATTTCATTAGTGGCAGAAAGCTAAGCCATAAAAAACGGAAGCGAGAACGCTTCCGTTTGCTTCAGGGGAATAATTATTTTTGCAGGGAAGCCAGGTCAGCACGCGCCTGGTTCAGTTTCTGCTGGATTTCCTGCAGATCTGCCTGTTTTTCGCTCAGCTTACGCTGGTATTTAGCGATTTTGTCTTTTTTGCCGCGGGCCTGGGCTTCACGCAGGTCAGCCTGCACTTCACGGATGTCGCCTTGTTTTTCAGCCAGTTTCTTTTCCAGCTTGGCAACTTCTTTCTGTGCTTTAGCAATCACGCTTGAGCTGGTGCAATGTGCTTTAACTTCAGCCAGCGCGTGTTTCAGGCTGTTCACTTTCATGGTGTTACCGTAGTGCTGCGCGATGCTGATTTCTTTTTCCAGCGCTGCACGTTTGGTGGCGCAATCTTCAACGCCTGCATGAGCCATGTTAAATACGCCAGCCATCATTACCGCAGCAAGAACTGTTAACTTTTTCATCGTAACTCCTTATACGAAAACCATTTATTTAAACGCTTGCGGACTTATCCGTAAGTGGCCTCAAGGTTAAAGGTTAGGCCCATCCATAGCAATACAGGCACGTCCTCAGCCTGCTGTAGGAAGGGATGACAGGTCTGTAGTCCCTGCATAAATAAGCTGAATATGCCGGGAAAGATGCACTATTTGCTGCTCGAATTGTTTCAGGCATTCCGGGTCAGGCTGCTTCTCCAGCTGCTGACAGGCCTCGATTAATTCGTCCGCGCCAAGCAGCAATAACCCGCCGCGTAATTTATGCAATACGGTTTTTAGATCGCGATTATGCTGTTGTCCTTCATGAATATCGTTTAACGCCTCATCAAACATTTCCAGCTGAAGCTGCAGGAAGTGACGGCGCTTATGCGGCGTATTCAGGCCCGGTGGGAATTTCCACGCAATATTGCAGCTGGGAACCTCATTGACCGGCAGGGCGTTGAGCGCTTTTTCCAGCGTCTGTAGCGTTAACGGCTTGAACAAACAATCATTCATTCCGGCATTCAGACAGGCTTCACGAACCGACTGCTGTTTGTTGGCCGTCGCGCCCCAGATAATCAAATCGGGATGTTCGCGCCGAATGGCATGGGTCAGGGCGAAGCCGTCCATCACCGGCATGTTACAGTCGGTAATGACGACGTCGGGCAGTTGGGCGGAGAGCAGAGAGAGCGCCTGCTGACCGTCAGCCGCGCCGATCGCCTCATGGCCTAAATAGTGCAGCTGCTGGATTAAAACGTGGCGGCTGGCGGCGTGATCGTCCACCACCAGAATCCGCCGTGCGGTAGCTGGCGTGGCCTGCGCGGTGGCGGCTACCGCAGGCATCGGCTGCGGCGTCATTCTCGGCAGGCGCAGGCGAATGGTGACTTCCGTACCCATTCCCGGCTGGCTGTCCAGCGTTAAGTCGCCGGCCATCATCGTAATCAGCGTTCGGCAGATATACAGGCCCAGGCCGCTACCCTGTTGGCTCTGCTGATTATCACCCTGCTCAAAGGGCTTAAAGAGGCGCGCCTGTGTTTCCGCGTCGATGCCCGGCCCGCTGTCCTGAATAGTCAGCACCAGGTTAAGTGCGGAAGCTTCCTCTTTTTCCAGCAGAGCCTGGAAGATCACTCGCCCCTGAGCGGTAAATTTGACCGCGTTGCCGAGAATATTAATCAGGATTTGCTTAAACCGCACCGGATCGACCAGCACATCACCGCTGATATCCGCATCGATTTCACAGGTAAACAGCAGCGATTTCTGCCGTGCCAGGCCATCCATCATAGTTACTACGGATTCAATCAGCGGGCGAATCGAGGCGCGTTCAGGGCGCAGTACCAGCCTCTCTGTCTCGATACGTGCAACGTCAATAATGTCGCCTACCAGCATTAACAGCGATTCTGCGGTGTCGTAGGCGATATGTAACGAGTCGCGATCGCCGGGGTTAAGCTGTTTACGTCGTAGCAGCAGTTCCAGAATGCCGATAATGGCGCTGAGCGGCGTACGCAATTCATGGCTAATGGAGGCGAGGAAGGTGGTTTTTACCCGGCTGGCTTTTTCCGCCGCATATTTTGCCTGTTGCAATTGCTTCAATGTTTGCAGGCTTTCGCGCGTATCCTGCCAGCCGCCAACGTAGCCGTAACCCAACGCATTGGTTTGCAGCAGCGTCTGCCAGAAAGCGATGCCTTCCTTAACGTTATTGCCATCATAAAGCCCGGACTCGGCCATTAATGTTTGCACGTTTTGCCCGCGATGCTCATTGATATCGATGTTCAGGGCATCGGCAAAGGAGCGATTTGCGTTAGTTAGCCGCCCGTTGAGATCGGTAATAAACAGGGGGATGGGAATCGCATCCAGCAGGTGCTGTTGAGCAGGCTGACGCCGTTGGCGGTGGCGCAGCAGCAGAATAAGCAGCGTCAGAATCATACCGGCAGCAACAATTGCTAACCCGATGAGTGCCTGAGAGGGAGGAGATTTAATCTCGTTCTGCCTGTCGTGAGGCATGTTGGCGTTGCTGTGCCATTTGCGCACCGTTAGCTGTAAATCTTCCGGGGCAATATTCAGCAAGGCTTTATCCAGAATGGTCGCCAACGGATAGTTGTTGGCGGAGACCGCCATAGTGAAGCGTGCTGGTTCGATCTCCAGACTTTTAATAATGCGCAGCTTGTCGGCATACAGCCGGGAAATATAAAAGTTCGCGTTGATTAACGGCAGAATCATCACGTCTGCCTTGCCTTTCACCACCGCTTCCAGCCCCTCGGTCAGGGTATCGGCATGAACCAGACGCATTTTCTGCAATTCAGGTTCGGCGCTGAGATTGACGGCGTTGCCCTTCAGCAGCATCGCCCGATGCGTGCTGGGCAGCGAAAGCGAAGGGTTGCGTCCAACCATTACCCAGGAATTAAACAGCCAGGTTCGGGTGGTTAACAGGTTAGCATGGCTGGCGCTGTCGAGATTAAGACTGGCTACCATATCGCTGTGACCAGATTTTACAGCGGTAATAATTTCATCAAGGTTATCTTTAGGCTGAATAACGAATTTCAGCCCGGTGCGCAGACCAATAGCTTTCAAAATATCGGTAGTAACACCGTGCAGCTTTTTCTTGCTGTCATAAATGCTTAGCGGCGCGCTGTCACGCAGCACTGAAACGCGAATTTCCGGGTTATCCTCAATCCATTTCTGTTCAAGTGAAGTGAAATAGAGATGACGATCGCTGAGGATCGGCATAAAACCGCCGTTCCAGCGCCGCATAATATCTTCATTAATATTTGCCGGAATAGCGGCCAGCACCTGATTAATGATCGCAATAAGCTGTTCATTATCGGAACGCGCAGCAAAAGAGAATCCTTTTGATTGGTTATTGCGCAGGCGGCGAATATTTAAATCGCTCAGATTAGATTCGTTAATTAAATATTGTGTGGCGGTAGCATCGCCAATAAAAATATCAATCTGATTAAAGGCTAATGCTTCCAGCGCATGACGGGCCGAAATAAAGGGAATCAGCTGCGCCTGTGGCCAGCGCTGCATAAAGACTTCTGGGTTAGGGTAGGCGGCATCAATAGCCAGCCGGACACCCTCTTCAGGCAGCGGCCAGGCGTTAAAATTCACCACTTCTGCCGGTGCATTATTGGTGTAGGGCTTACTCAGCAGAAACCCTGCTTCGTATGCCTCATCGCTGGCCCAGGCGATAAGATCCGCCTCACCGCTTTTCAGCGCCTCAAAGGCCGCTTTCTTATCAGCGTACTGCTGAATTTCCAGTTTAATATTAAGATTAGAGGCCAGCAGGCCAAGGTAATCGGCGGTAATGCCGACATAGTCATAACGCCCGGCGTTCATAAAATAGGGCGGAACGTTTGGCGACCAGCTGGCGATCGTCAGATGATTATGTTTGCGTAGCCAGCGCCATTGTTCACTGCTTAATGTCAGATCCGACAGCATCGCCTGACTGTGCGCCAGCAGCTGTAGCGAATTAACGGCCTGGTTCGGCTGCGGAGCAGCCGGACCGGTAGACGAAAAAGTAATTAACCCTATTAATATGACTATGCGTAGAATTAGCGCCATTATTTTATATTTTTAAATTGTTGAAGTAACTCCGCCAGAGATTCCGTTCCGCTTTTTTCCAGCAGCCGTGCTTTATAAGTGCTAATGGTTTTATTACTTAACTGGAGCAGTTCGCCAATTTCTTTATTTGATTTTCCTTCCGCCAGATAACGTAAAACAGTAAGTTCGCGGTCGGACATGCGCTCCAGGAGCCGCGAGCTTTCTGCATCGGCGGAGGCCGAAGGCGCATTTTCCGCGATAAAGCTTCCGGCAGGAAAACAGCTATAGCCATCCAGCAGTAGCCGTACCACCGCACTGATTGCAGTAAGCAGGTGTTGCTTGCTAAGAAAACCGTCTGCGCCTGCCTTCAGGCTGCGCGGTGCGTAAACCTCTGCCGGTAGCCCGGTAAGGATCAGTACCCGAATAGCAGGGCGATAATGTTTGATACGTGCCAGTAAATCAAGCCCATCCAGCTTTAAAAGAGAAATATCAAGAATAATTAAGTCAGGCTTAAGTTCACGAATAAGGAACATCACCTTCCCGCCATCGGTTGTCGTGGTTACGGTAAGGTCCTCTTCCGCTTCCAGTGAAGCCTTAAGCGCAAAACAAATAGCCGGGTGATCGTCAACGATAAGAATAGAAGGCATAAACGTCCATGATTATTATAACAAAGTGTCCTCATATCATCTGCCGCTTAATAGTAACTTGATTTTTAGAAGAAAGAACTTATAAAAGCAATTAATTTTTCTTTCCTTTATGGTTACGGTACCCATTGGTAAAGAGGGAAGATTCTGAAAAAAGCGGCTATCAATCACAAAAATATATTGAAAATAGTTTAATTCATCTGAGTAAATAATTGGCGTGAACACGTTTTTTGCAATTTCTATAGGATTATTACGGTTTAACAGGTGAAGCATGGGCATTCGAAATAATTATTATTCGCTCTGAGGCATTCGCCTGCTAATGGTAAAAAATAACGGGACCGTTTATTTGGGTTTTTATAAATAATTCCCGATTGTCTTTTTGGAAGAAACTGATTCATCGAATAAAGCTTCTTTCTGTTGTCTGACAGAAGAATAGCCAGCTAATTTTGTGCGCTTCATCAAATGGTTTTTATTAAAGTCGAGGTGTGGTTGCGTAACCGGACCACAAAAGAGAGTAGAAGCAGAACGAAAACAAGGCTGATATTAACCGCGTTAACAGTCCATTTTTGGGGTCAGATATAATATAAAAATACCAGGTTATTATGTTATGCGTTGCCGGGTCAATACAGAACAGATAAAGCAGATTATGGTGGAAAAGATAACGGAAGACGTGATTTCTTAGCCAGCGGCGGGAAAAGCGTAATACCTGCCGTCTCGGTTTGCCCGGCAAGCGTTCGCCTTGCCGGGCAGGAGGTCAGGATTGTCTTAGCTGTAAATCAAGCGGCGTTTTGCTCGGTTCGCCGCCGATTTCACGTGCCAGCTTTGGTACCAGGTAGCCTGAAACCAGCGTCAGCAGCTGACGCATGATTGCCCGCGCTTCATCGTCAGAGACATAAAAATGTGCTGCGCCCTGCACCTTATCCAGCACGTGCAGATAGTAAGGCAGGATACCGGCATCAAACAGCGCGTTGCTGAGTGCCGCCAGCGTAGGCGCATCGTTATTAACATCGCGCAACAGCACACTCTGGTTCAGCAAGGTAACGCCAGCGCGCTTCAGCATGGCGATGCCGTGCCGCAGCGCGTCGTCAATTTCCTGAGCATGGTTAATATGGGTCACCAGCAATACCTGTAGGCGTGAATGCGCCAGGCGCTGGCACAGTTCTTCCGTAATGCGCGCCGGAATCACTACCGGCAGGCGGCTGTGAATACGCAGACGTTTCAGATGCGGGATCGTCTCCAGTTCGCCGATCAGCCAGTCCAGCTCATGATCTTTCGCCATCAGCGGATCGCCGCCGGAAAAAATGATCTCATCCAGCTCATCGTGATCGCGAATATAGTCCAGCGCCCGCTGCCAGTTACGCTTATTGCCCTGATTATCCTGATAGGGGAAATGACGGCGGAAGCAGTAGCGGCAGTTAACCGCGCAGCCGCCTTTTACCAGCAGCAGCGCCCGGTTTTTATACTTGTGCAGCAGCCCCGGCACCACGCTGCTCTGCTCATCCAGCGGATCGGTGCTGTAACCTGGCGCGTCGATAAACTCCTGACGATCGGTAATCACCTGGCGCAGCAGCGGATCGTACGGATCGCCTTTTCTCATACGCTGGGCGAACGCACGCGGTACGCGCAGGGCGAAAAGCTTACGCGCGCCGCTACCTTCCACCAGTTCCGGGTGCTGATCCAGCGTTAAAAAATGCAATAATTCATGGGGTTCAGTGATGACGTCTGCAAGTTGTTGCAACCAATCTTCTCTGGATGGGGTATTTAGGGTTACAATGTGTGCCATTTTTTTGGCTAAGTACCAGTGTTTAATTGTAGAGGGCCTTTATGGCGACTTATTCTAGCAACGATTTTCGCAACGGTCTCAAAATCATGTTCGAAGGCGAGCCTTACGCTATCGAATCCAGTGAATTTGTAAAACCGGGCAAGGGCCAGGCGTTCGCACGTGTCAAAATGCGCCGTCTGCTGACCGGCAAACTGATTGAAAAAACCTTCAAATCTACCGACTCCGCTGAAGGCGCAGACGTTGTAGATATGACGCTGACTTACCTTTATAACGACGGTGAGTTCTGGCACTTCATGAACAATGAAACTTTCGAACAGCTGGCCGCTGATGAGAAAGCGGTTGGCGACAGCGCCAAATGGCTGCTGGATCAGGCTGAATGTATCGTTACCCTGTGGAACAACACTCCGATTGCGGTAACCCCGCCGAACTTCGTTGAGCTGGAAATCGTTGATACCGATCCAGGTCTGAAAGGTGATACGGCTGGTACCGGCGGTAAACCGGCTACGCTGTCCACCGGTGCGGTAGTTAAGGTTCCATTGTTCGTGCAGATTGGCGAAGTGATCAAGGTTGATACCCGCTCTGGCGAATACGTTTCTCGCGTAAAATAAGCGCTGATCGAGCGCATCCGTTGGGTGCGCTCTCTGGCGCGTGGATAACGACATCCCCCTTTCTGAAATAAACCATTTCCTGCTGTGGCGACGAGCAAGCTGTTAATTTAGGGCTATGCTTTAGTTGCTGTACTTTCAACTGCAACCAAAAAGGAAATGGCTATGTCAAAGAAAAGTATTGTTGCTATTTTTTCAGCTCTGATTCTTTCTACTCTGCTCTCTGCCTGCAACACCACGCGTGGCGTGGGTGAAGATGTTGAAGCTGGTGGTCAGGCAATTCAGCGCGGCGCGCAATAAGTTAAGCGGTACGGAACACGCCTTCTCGTTCCGTACCGGCCTTCGTTACCTCTGTATTAATTTCCTGCCTGCTGCTCCGTAGCGCCATCCTGTTTTACCCAGATCAGCTTATCTACCGGGAAGCCTGCCTGACGCGCCTGCTCGGTTAGCTGCTGCTTAACCGCCGGGTCAAGCTGTGGCGTGCGTGACAGAATCCACAGATAATCGTAGTTCGGCCCACAAACCAGCGCGTAGCGGTAGTCTTTATCAAGTGCGATGACGTTATAGCCGCCATAAAAAGGACCGAAGAAAGAGACTTTCAGCGCCGCACGCTGCGGCGAGCCGGTAAAGTAAGCTTTGCCGATGCTCTCTTTCCAGCGCTGTTTCTGCGTATCGTAACCACGGTTAATCACCTTCAGGCCGCCATCGTTCCGCTTGCTGTAGGTGGCGGTAACATGATCGAGCCCGCGCTCGAAGCGGTGATTAAGGCGGGCAATTTCATACCACTGACCAAGATAACGATTGGCCTCAAAATGTTCGACAACCGTCACATTTTTAGGTGGAGTGGTACTACAGGCGACTGAGAGCAGGGCACCGATACTGGCAATAAAGGTTTTCCATAGTGACATAGCGCTTTCCTGATAAGTTCTAATAGCTTAAGTATAGGTGGCCGAAATGGACTCTGCGCACCGGGCAGTTAAAAAGCGGAAAAAAATGTGCTAAGCCTTGTCGGGCCAGGCCTTAGAAGAATGTAAACGTGCTAAAGAGAGCGTGTGCTACGCCGATAATCCAGCTACTCAGATAACTTTCAGTGAAGAATTTCTTATCATGGCGAGCATAAACAGTAATCTGTTATCAGCCAACGTGCTGAAAAATCAGGCAAAGGATGCTTCTTCTCTTAGCCAGACGCTTACGCGCCTTTCCTCCGGTTTACGGATTAACAGTGCGAAAGATGACGCCGCCGGGCAGGCGATATCAAACCGCATGACAGCCAATATCGGGGCCGACAGCGTTATTTCGCGTGGCCTTGACGATGGTATTAGCCTGTCAGAAACGGCTGACGGCGGCCTGGATACCATTTCCCAGCTGCTGATCCGGGCAAAATCGCTGGCGATACGTTCGGTAAACGATGCGTTATCGGACAGCGATCGGCAAAGTTTGCAGGATGAATTTCAACAAATCAGTGGCACTATCGATCAGATCGCCAGCAACACCGAGATCTTTGGTAAATACCCGCTGGCACCAGCAGTAGCCGATTTGCCGTTAAAGCTGGGCAATGTTCCGCCAGCAACCAGCAAATTTCCTACGCCCGGTACTAACTATAGTTTTGGTTCAGGCATCGTGTCGCTGGCCTATATTCCTGCGGGCGCGACGAATGTAACAATGAATATCGACTCTTTCGGTTTCGATGACGATATCCAGATTTTTACGCGTGACGGCAAGCATTTGGTTGGTACGCCGTTAAACGGCAGCGATCCCGATTACACCTGGGTTAGTAAGGGCATTACCAGTACGGGGCAGGCCAACAGCAGCATTATCACTGAATCGAACGGTTTTCTGCCTGGGGCCAGCTATGATGATGCGATGTTGACGCAAGGGGGCAGTGCCTGGAATCTGAACGGCAGCGCCACGCAAAACTATAACGGTATGTCGATCGCCTACAGCGGAGATGGCGATCGTTATGAAGACGCCACCAGCGGCGATTTTAACAACGGCCAGGTTGCCAGCACCCACACGCAGGAACGCGTGTACATCAACAACGTTACCGAAGATCTGGTGGTGATGGTGGTGGGAAACGGTTCTTTCTCGGCGCGGATGACCTGGGACAATATGCCAACGCCTACCTATTCTCCGCCCAAGCCGGAAAAGGTGAGCAGCGCAACGCAGATTGTTACCAGCGCTAATTTCGGCGATGCGCTACAGACTAAAACCATTGCGCCGACGCCTTCCGACAGCGCTTCGCTGGGGCTGACGACAACGCGTCTCAATCCTCAAGACGAAGCGGAAAAAGCGCTGGGTGCGCTGGATAAGGCGCTGCAAACCGTTAGCGGCTATCGCGGTGACTATGGCGCAACCATCAACAGCCTGACGTCAGCTAAAGCCTCGCTGTCACAGCAGACGCTGGCTACTACGGCGGCGCGTAGCCGGATTATGGATGCGGATTATGCGCAGGAAGCGTCGGAAATGACAAAGGCGCAGATTATTCAGCAGGCCAGCAATGCGGTGCTGGTACAGGCGAACCAGCAGCCGCAGATGATGCTTTCTTTGCTGAAAGGCTGATTTAAAGCGTTAACACGCCGACTGCGGCAATCACCGTCAGGATGGCGGCTGCGCCGTAAAACAGCCATTTGCTGGCGGGAAGCGTAATCATTAAATCGTGCGCGCCATGATGCAGACGATGCAGCGCGCACCACAGTGGCATCACGATCGTCAGGAAAATCAGGCCGCGACCTGTAAACGTGGTGGCAAATTCCATAATACGATCATAGCTTAATGTGCCTTCAGGCCACCATCCCAGCGGCAGCAGCAGGCCAACCAGCAGCACAGCTACCGGCGAGACGATCGCTGCCCACATACCGCCCGCACCAAACAGCCCCCAAAAAATCGGCTCATCCGATCGTTGTGGTTGTTGCATCTTTTCCTCCTTACGCGTTTAACGCCAGCCAGAGCACGGTGATGGTCACCAGCAGCGTCACGATCCACAGCGCCACGATAATCGGCTGCGGCTTCAGCTTTTCACCTTTGACCATCACGATGGCTGCCTTGGGTGCCAGCTCAAACCAGGTTTTGCTGTGCAGCAGCGCCGCCGCCAGCGCAATCAGATTGAGTACCAGCACCAGCGGGTTTTGCAGAAAGGTGACAAAGGATGCCCACTGTTCGGCGCCATGTTTTAACGCATAGAGCGCGAAAATCAGTTCCAGGCTAAACCACAGTGCCGGAATCGCCGTGCCTTCACGCAGCATATAGAAGCGATAAAAGGGTAGCTGTCGCCACCAGCTGGCGGTGACCGGCGCTGTCCAGGGTTTGCGTTTACTTATCATCAAAAGCTCCTTAGTGCGGCTTCAGCCGGGCGATAAGGTAATCCTGCGCGCTGGCGACTTTACCCTGCTGGATTGCCGCCGCCGGATCGACATGCTTAGGGCAGACTTCAGAGCAATAGCCAACAAAGGTACAGGACCAGACGCCGTTTTCACCGTTCAGCAGCGCCATCCGCTCCGATTTGCCGCGATCGCGACTGTCGAGGTTATAACGCTGTGCCAGCGCGATCGCCGCAGGGCCGATGAACTCAGGATTCAGGGCAAACTGTGGGCAGGCGGCATAGCACAGGCCGCAGTTGATACAGCTGGAGAACTGGTGATAACGCGCCAACTGCGTAGGCGTCTGCGGGTTTGCGCCCTGCGCCGGAATACGCGGATTGCCGATGATATAAGGCTTAATCGCCTCCAGGCCTTCAATAAAACGGCTCATATCTACCACCAGATCGCGCTCTACCGGAAAGTTAGCCAGCGGCGCGACCCGCAGACCGTTGGGATAGTCACGCAGAAAGGTTTTGCAGGCGAGCTTAGGCACGCCGTTAACCATCATGCCGCAGGAACCGCAAATTGCCATACGGCAGGACCAGCGCCAGGCGAGATCGAAGGCGAGGTTATCCTTGATATAGCCCAGCGCATCCAGCAGCGAGGTCTGTTCATCCCAGGGCACGGGATAGCGCTCATCATGCGGCGCGTCGTCCTGCTCCGGGTTGTAGCGCTGAAGCGTCAGGGTTAAGGTTGGCTGCTTATCCATGTTTCGCCTCCTGAGCATGCGCGGCGTCCGCCTCCGCACCATAAAGTCGTTTTGCGGGTGGCAGTTGGGTAATCTTCACCGGCGAAGTTTCAATACGCGGCGCACCGTCGGTGTTGTAGAAGGTCAGGGTATGATGCAGATAGTTTTCATCATCGCGCTGCTGGCAGCCTTCGTCCAGCCGCTGATGGGCACCGCGTGACTCTTTACGGTGGAGAGCGGAATGCGCCATACATTCGGCGACATCCAGACTGTGTTCCAGCTCCAGGCTATAAAGTAATTCGGTATTGAATACGCTGCTGCTGTCGCTGATATGTAACTGCCGGAAGCGGTGTTTCAGCTCCGCCAGCTTATCGATCGTCTGCTGCATCAGCTCGGTAGTGCGGTAGATACCACAGCCTTCTTCCATACTGCGTCCCATTTCGTCCCGCAGCGTTGACCAGCGCTCTTTACCTGACTGATTGATCCGCGCGATCAGGCGTTGCTCAACGTCCTGCGCCTGGGCTTCCAGCGCGCTGTCATTATCGCCCTGGAATTCCAGCGCCCGTTCTGCCGCCTGTTCGCCAGCCAGCCGCCCGAATACTACCAGCTCCGCCAGCGAGTTTGAGCCCAGCCGGTTAGCACCGTGCAGGCCGATAGAGGCGCACTCCCCGGCAGCGAACAGGCCCTTGATCCGCGTTTCGCCACGCGCGTCGGTTTCAATGCCGCCCATAGTGTAATGTGCCGTAGGCCGTACCGGAATCGGTGTGGTGACCGGATCGACGCCAACATAGGCTTTGCTTAGCTCGCAGATAAACGGCAGGCGTTCGTGCAGCTTTTTCGCGCCGAGGTGGCGCAGATCGAGATGTACAACTTCGCCGCGTGGCGTTGAGATAGTGCGTCCGGCACGCAGCTCATGCCAAAAGGCCTGCGATACTTTGTCACGCGGGCCCAGCTCCATATATTTATTTTTCGGCTCGCCCGGCGGGGTTTCCGGGCCCATGCCGTAATCCTGTAGATAGCGATAGCCATCTTTATTGACCAGAATGCCGCCTTCGCCGCGGCAGCCTTCCGTCATCAGGATGCCGGAACCAGGCAGGCCGGTAGGGTGATACTGTACGAACTCCATATCGCGCAGCGGCACGCCGTGGCGTAGCGCCATACCCATACCATCGCCGGTCACGATACTGCCGTTGGTGTTATAGCGATAGACGCGTCCGGCACCGCCGGTTGCCAGCACTACCGCTCCGGCGCGCAGCGTGACCAGGGTTCCTTCCATCATATTCAGCGCAACCAGCCCGCCAACCCGACCGTCATCTACCAGCAGATCCAACACGAAATGTTCGTCGAAACGACGGATTTGCGGGTATTTCAGCGAGGTCTGAAACAGCGTATGCAGCATATGAAAGCCGGTTTTATCGGCGGCGAACCAGGTACGTTCTATCTTCATGCCGCCAAAGCGACGCACATTGATACTACCGTCTGCCTTACGGCTCCACGGGCAGCCCCACTGTTCCAGCTGGATCATTTCCTGTGGACAGTGGCGTACAAAGTAATCCACCACATCCTGCTCGCACAGCCAGTCTCCGCCTGACACGGTATCCTGAAAATGAGCGTCGAAACTGTCATGGCGTTGGGTTACGGCGGCGGCACCGCCTTCGGCAGCCACGCTGTGGCTGCGCATCGGATAGACTTTTGATACAAGGGCGATGGATAACTGAGGATGCGCTTCAGCAGCAGCAATCGCCGCCCGCAAACCGGCTCCGCCAGCGCCGACAATGATAAGATCGGCTTTTATGCTTTGCACTGTTACCTCCCTGCGAATGTCGGGTAATACTTTAGAGTTAGCGAGTATATGTCAGCTTGTCGTGGGTAAATTTGATGTGCTCAGGTATTCGCGCTGGAAAAAGCTTCAGAGGAAGTAATAAAAATGTGCTGGTTTTCTCGGCGGAGATTTGTCTGGCAACGGCGATACGAGTAGACTGCATCCCCTTGTTTGACTGAGGAGTAAACCCTATGAGCGAAACGGCAAGCTGGCAGCCGAGCGCGCCCATCTCTAACCTGCTGAAACGCGGACAAATCCTGGCGGAAATTCGACGTTTTTTCGCTGACCGCGGTGTACTGGAGGTGGAAACCCCGGCAATGAGTCAGGCAACGGTAACCGATATCCACTTGGTTACTTTCCAGACGCGTTTTGTCGGTCCCGGCGCTTCGCAGGGTATAGACCTCTGGTTAATGACCAGCCCGGAATATCATATGAAACGTCTGCTGGCGGCGGGCAGCGGGCCGATCTATCAAATGGGACGCAGCTTCCGCAATGAAGAAGCGGGACGTCACCATAACCCTGAATTTACCATGCTGGAGTGGTATCGTCCGCACTATGATATGTATCGTCTGATGAATGAGGTGGACGATCTGTTGCAGCAGGTGCTGGAGTGCCAGCCAGCGGAGTCGCTCTCTTATCAGCAGGCGTTCATTCGTCACCTGAATATTGACCCGCTCTCTGCAGATAAAGCGCAGCTGCGCGAAGCGGCTGAAAAGCTTGGCGAAGGTGAGCTGGCGAACGCCGAAGAGGATCGCGATACGCTGCTGCAACTGCTGTTTATGCTGGGCGTGGAGCCGAAGATCGGTCAGGATAAACCGGCTTTTATCTATCACTTCCCGGCAACGCAGGCGGCGCTGGCGGAGATCAGTACCGAAGACCATCGCGTGGCGGAGCGTTTTGAGGTTTACTTTAAAGGTATTGAACTGGCGAACGGTTTCCGTGAGCTGACCGATGCACGCGAACAGCGCCAGCGTTTTGAGCAGGATAATCGTCGGCGCGCGGCGCGTGGCCTGCCGCAGCAGCCTATCGATAATAATCTGCTTGCCGCGCTGGAGCATGGTATGCCAGCCTGTTCAGGCGTGGCATTGGGTGTCGATCGGTTGATTATGCTGGCGCTGAAAGCGGAATCGCTCAGCGAAGTAATCGCGTTCCCGGTGGATCGCTGTTAAGCCCACGGGGAAGGGCAAACGCCGCTTCCCCATCAGCCCCGCCAAACCGTTACAATCCGCCTGATTTAAAAGTACGTGCTGCTGGCGCGCCGTTGCTGGCGGCGGTACGTTTTGCCGCCGTCTCCATTCGCACCTGGAAGGGGGGGAACGGCATCTCAATATTATGCTCGCGGAACCCTTGCAAAATCAGCTGATGCAGCTCATGGCGCAGCGGCATGCGGTGCCCCATCTCGGCGGCGTGAATACGTAGCTCAAACAGCTGAATCCCCTGCTGCAAGTCCACCAGAAACACCTCCGGCTGCGGCGTATCAAGCACGTAGCTGCAACGCTCGCTGGCACGGCGCAGGATAGCAGTCACTTCTTCGCTATTGGCGCTTGCCGGTGCGGGTATGGTCAGTACCACGCGCGTTACCGAATCGGATAGCGACCAGTTAACAAACTGCTCGGTAATAAATGCCTTGTTCGGCACGATAATCTCTTTGCGGTCCCAGTCGCTGATGGTAGTGGCACGCGTATTGATACGGGTAATACTGCCAGTCAGATCGCGAATGGTCACCGTATCGCCGATGCGGATCGGTTTTTCAAACAGAATGATCAGGCCGGAGATAAAGTTGGCGAAGATCTCCTGTAAACCGAACCCTAACCCTACGCCGAGCGCCGCTACCAGCCACTGAAGTTTTGACCATTCGATACCGATCATGGAAAAACCCAGCAGGCCGCCGATCAGCAGCAGCAGGTACTTGGTTAAGGTAGTAATGGCGTAGCCGGTGCCGGGCGTCAGATTAAGATGTTGCAACAGCGCCAGCTCCAGCAGGGCGGGCATATTGCGTACCAGCTGTGTAGTAATGATAAAAATCAGAATGGCGATCAGCACCGATCCCAGGGTGATCGGATGCAGACTCTCAACGCCCTGTACCGTGCTGCTGGCATCCCACAGGCGAATATTCTCCAGGAAGGCGAAGGCGGAGTGGATCTCTGACCACAGCACAATCATCGACAGCAGCGCGATCAGCGTCAGGATCGAGCGCACCAGCCGCAGCGACTGAGAGCTGATGGCATCCAGATCGATAACCGGCTCTTCCATCTCCACGCCATCTGCGGTTGTCTCTTCTTCGCCACGTGCGCGGTGCGCCAGCATATCGGCACGACGCTGTCGGGCGCGATCGAAAGCGATGCGGCGCCGCTGAATCAGCATCCAGCGGCGGATAATATGGTAAATCACCAGCAGCAGGAACCAGATGCCGACTGAGGTTTCCAGGCGCGCCAGCAGCGCCTGCGCCGTTGCCAGGTAGCCGGTGCAGGAGGCCAGCGCCGCCGTCAGCGGAATGCAAATCAGCAGATTCCACAGGATGCGGTTAATGATGTTGTCGCCGCTGCCCTCATTATCCAGCCACAGCGGAATACCTGCGCGCTTCAGGCTGACGGTTACCAGACTGAGCGCGCCGCAGATCAGGATAAAACAGAGACGTCCCAGCGTAGCGGAAAACTGCCGATCCTCCAGATTAGCGAAGGTAATCAGCAACATAATCAGCGGCACGATAAAGCCGATAGAGAGCGAGTAGTAGCGCATGGCGCGCGCCACCCGGCGCTGTGGCCAGCGGAAATGCACGACAAACAGCCCGTTCGGACGGGCGAAAGCGGCGCTGATCATAAAGGCCCACAGCAGCGGCAGCGTGGCGGTGACGCCGTCGCCGATCGCCACCGCCACCGGATAAGGCCAGGCATGCTGTAGACCAAAGCCAAACGCGGCCCACAGGACCGGCAGGGGCAGGGCGACCAGAATCGACCAGAAGACGGTGCGCAGCGTCAGGGCAAAATGATCCTGCGTGACTTTACCCACGCGTCCGGCGGCGCGTGCCAGAAAAGCGTTATAGTGGCGACGTGAGCTAATGCTGAAGCCAACTAGCAGCACCGCACCAAGAATCGGCAGCACCGTTTCACGGCTGGTAACCATCATCATTAACGCCCCACCCAGCTGGCCCAGCGTATCCAGCGACAGCAGCTGCGTCAGATCGCGCGCTACTTCCAGCGGATAGCTGAGGCTTAACGGATTAACGTCTGCCGTCCAGAACAGATAGCGATGCGTGGCTTCTTTGATTTCATCCAGCGCATCTTCCAGCTGGCTGTTAGCAACTTTCAGCTTGGTCACTTCCAGAATCAGCGTGTCGCAGCCGGAAATCAGCGAGCCGAGCAGCTCGCGCTGCGTTTTTATCTGTGCTTCAAGAATGCGGCGCTGCTCGCTGGTCAGCGGCTCGCCGTTTTCCTGATGAAGCTGGCGTAGCTGCTGCTGTTGACCGAGCAGATCTTCATACCTCAGACGCTGTACGCGTAGCTGGCCCATTTCGCTGTCCAGCTGCTGCGACTTCGGCATTTCCGGCAGACGCGCTACCTGCGCGCGCAGCGCTTCGCCCAACAGATTAGACGCGCCGAGCCACTGCGACTGTTCGCGAATGGTGCTGAGCGCCTGGCGTACCTGAATGGTTTGGTTGGTTGCCTGACGCTGCTGCGAGGCAATAAGATCGAGCCGTTGCGCCTGCTGATTGAGCGCCGAGGAGAGTTCACGGTTAACGTGGAACTGTTCGCTAATCGAGGCGGGCAGATCGCCGCTGTTTTCTGCCAGCTGCTCGGTACGCTCCAGCGCCAGTTCTGCTTCGCGCTGGCGCAGGCCGTTTAGCTGGTTACGCAGCGCCTGCAAATAATCATCCAGCTGCTCTGACTTTTTCTGATGCACGGTGGCACGCATTCGCGCCAGTTCCTGGCGATTGTTGGCGGAAAGCTGCGCCAGCTCCAGCTCATCAACCCGCGCCTTCAGCGAGGCGGCTTCTGCCTGGCGGGCGTAAATCTGCGCCTGAGCTATTGCGCCGGAAGCAACCGTCTGCCCCTGTAGACCGCGCTCGCTTTCGCTAAGCGCTCGGCGCGCTTCGGTTTGCTGCTGCGGCAGCTGGCTCAGCGAATCACTGATTTCTCTGGCGCGATCCTGCTCCTGTTGCGCCTGCCGTCCTTCTTCCAGCAGTTGGCTGCTGACCTGCAAAATCTCCTGATCCAGCTCGGCGCTGGTCAGGCCGTTGCGCAGCGTATGGACGTTATCGTTCAGGCTGGCAATCTGCTGACGCAGCTCACGCGCCAGCCGGGGAAAATCATCAATCACCTGCTGATACTGTTTTGCGCGCTCCAGCGATTCGTTGCGGGCATCGAGAAAGCTTAATGCTGACTCCAGTGTCTGCACCAGTTCGGCCTGGGCCGGTGAAGATTTGGCGGATTTAGCCTGCTCCAGTTCCTGACGCACCTGCGCCGCATCAGGTACGCTGGCGGCGAAGGTGGGCAGAGAGAAGAGAAAAAGAAGAATTAAACAGAGGATGGCACGCACGGTTGCACTTAATCGTGATGAAGAACGGTTTCCGCATCGGTACGTTGCAGCGCCATCGCCATTGGCTGACCGAGGCGCGTTTTGCTCTCGGCTTCCAGGCTTTCCGCCAGCTTAATACGTCCCGGTGCGAACAGGTTAATCACTGTTGAGCCCAGCTTAAAGCGGCCCATTTCCTGGCCCTTCAGCAGTACTACCGCGCCTTCATCATCGGCTCCCGGCCAGCTCCAGCGTTTGATTACGCCTTCACGCGGCGGCGTTACCGTGCCGCTCCAGGCGGTTTCGATGCTGCCGACAATGGTTGCGCCTACCAGAATCTGTACCATCGGGCCAAATTCAGTATCGAAATAGCAGATAACGCGCTCGTTACGCGCAAACAGGTTGGGAATGTTGCGTGCGGTTAGCGGATTAACTGAATAAAGATCGCCCGGCACGTAGATCATTTCGCGCAGGATACCGTTGCACGGCATATGCACGCGGTGATAGTCGCGCGGAGCCAGGTAAGTTGTGGCAAATTCGCCGTCGCGGAACTGGGCCGCCATCTCACGATCGCCCGCCAGCAGCGCCTCCAGCGAATAATAGTGGCCTTTCGCCTGGAAAATGGTATCGCCTTCAATATGACCCAGCTGACTGATAGCGCCATCCGCTGGCAGCACCAGCAGGTTAGGATCGGCATCGATCGGGCGCGCCTCGTCGCGTAGCGGACGCACAAAGAAATCATTAAAGGTGCGGTAGCTGGCGGTGTCCGGCTTCTTCGCCTCGGACATATCAACGCGGTAGAACCAGACAAAAATATCGATCACCGCTTTGGTGAGCCATCCGGCGCGCTTGCTGGCTGCCCAGCCCGCCAGCTCGGTGATCCACTTTTTAGGGAGCAGATGATTCAGGCCGAGTTTAATTGAATCCAACACGTTAGCCTCCTGGCTTAATCACGCGACGTTAAAGAAAAGGGGGCGAATTGTAGCAGCGCCAGCCTGTTTAGGCTAACGCGCTGATAATGCCGCACGAAAGGCATTAATCTTCGCCGTTGCCAAAGTTTTTACGCGTTTTTACCTGCGCCATGCTTTCCAGTATACGGTGGTAGTTTTCGAAGCGTGTTTCATCTATCTGCCCGTTTTCTACCGCCTCGCGGATTGCACAGCCGGGATCGTTATCGTGTTTGCAGTCACGGAATTTACAGCCGCCTAAAAACTCACGGAATTCGACAAAACCCTGGGTGATTTGTTCCGGCTCCAGATGCCAGAGACCAAATTCACGTACGCCGGGGGAATCGATCACGTCGCCGCCGTGCGGGAAGTGATACAGACGCGCGGCGGTAGTCGTGTGCTGGCCCAGCCCGGAGACGTCGGAAACGTCGTTGGTTAAGATCGTGTTATCATTAAGATCAAGACCGAGCAGGGCGTTGAGCAGGCTCGATTTACCGACGCCCGACTGCCCGGCAAAAATACTGATACGCCCGGTCAGCGCCGCTTCCAGCTCAGCCAGCCCCGCTTTTTCGTAGCTGGACACCATCAGCACGCGATAACCGATATGGCGATAGATATCCATCTGCTCATCAACGAAGGCGCGACCTTGTTCATCCAGCAGGTCGGTTTTATTCAGCACCAACAGCGGCTCGATGCCCAGCGTTTCGCTCGCTACCAGATAGCGATCGATGATATTCAGCGACAGTTCCGGCACGATGGCGGAAACAATAATAATTTGATCGATATTCGCCGCGACCGGCTTAATGCCGTCGTAAAAATCGGGGCGCGTCAGTACCGAGTGGCGCTCATGCACCGCCTCAACGATACCTTTC